>DUCD01000100.1 GCA_012959985.1 Verrucomicrobiales bacterium
CGGAAACGAATCACAGTCAAAATCCAGCCATGCAAAATGCCTTCACGAACGCCACCATTCCTGACTTAATTAGCGACCTGAACGCCTACACGGATCCTGAAATCTCGGTAACCGTGGAGAATGAAGGAGTCGTGCCCACTCCTGGAGACTATGAGGGAACCTTGAATTATACGCTTCAATTAGGACCTGATTCACCCCCTTTTGGAGAATGGAACTGGACACTTCAAGGCCAATGGAGTTTTTCGTTTTCCGCAGACGAAACCAGTGGCATATCAAGTTGGTCGCACCAGTATATAAATAATGTAGTGGGAGGCCACCTTCTTACGGCGACGACTCCAAGTGTTCAAGCATTCCCCAACATTCCTCTAGCCGTGCAGGACGATGCCAGTGGATCTCACTATTGGATGGATTTTTCAGCCGCATCTACGACCACCCTACCCAGTCACGAACTCACCTTTGAGCCGGTATCAAATCTACCCATCGCCCTGCCCTTCACTCCGGGTAATACAACGATATCTTTCAGCAATGGCGCAGCCATCGCTCTCGGTAACTTCATGAAAGAACAAGGCACACCGGCTCTAAACATGAGAGCCCCCATCACTTGCCCAGACGAGAGCATTCATTTCATCGTTGAAGTGGGGGCGGGACAGTTCCTTGCACTAGAGTGGACACTTACAAGAATAGCTGCCCCTCTAAACACAGTGCCAGCAAGCGGATCGGGCGGAGGCGGCTCCGGTGGAGGTGGTATGGAAGGCATGACGTTGCCGATTTCCGATATCGAATCCGATGTCAACGCCGGAACGGTCACCATTAGTTGGGCTTCCGAAGAAAGCGACGTCTCTTATACCGTTGAGGCATCAGAAGACTTGATGACATGGTCTGTGATCGGGAGCGTTACGTCCACTTCCACTGGAATAACATCCTTCGTGGACGAAGACGCCCATTCGGAGCGAAGTCTGCGCTTTTACCGGGTTCAATTTGAAACTCCCTGAACCAGTGTGGATGCTTCCACCATAAACTGATAGTTTCTACGCTGTCCTTTTCTGGTAGACCATGTAATTGTCAATCGTAAGTGGGACCACCCCGTCGATCCTGCCCAACTTCTTGAATGACAATCGGTTGCCTTCAGCATAGTTCCGGGTTCTCCTTCCACCATTCTAATGGCTCCAATGCCCGCGCCCGAGTCTGTCTCTCGGTCTTTGACTGAGTCCTCAAGAGCGATACTCCTGATCTTCTCAACGATTCAGCCTCCCTGTTCGCCAAGGCGGCTTTTCTGGCTGCCCGTTTCTCAGGGAGAGTTCGCAGACTTTCCCTAGTCCGTCTTGCCTCCATGGAAATCGATTCCAAGGATAAGGGAAATATTTTTCAGCGTGACAAGGTCCATGAACTTCGATTGCAGGTTTCCATCCTTCAGAAACGAATCAGCACGAGTCAAAAAAATTCTCGATAAAGTCTTCGAGAAAGGCTTTTGATTCTCTGGCCCTTCTGAACCTTTTCATCTCTGCCTCCACCGTCCGAAATATCCTTCGCAGACCTTATCCTCCGAGAAATCCTGTGCCCGAGATCGTCTGTGAAAAATCTACAGAAAAACCCTTACCACGTTCCATTCCTGCCTGGTATCCCAACCATGTCTGGTCTCGACAACACAACCGTAATGTCCTGAGATCTGATGCCTATTCGTGTACAGATGGTCATCGCTCATTATTCACGAAAAGTTGTCTATGTTACTCCACTGGAAGGACCCAACCCAGTATGGATCATTGATGTCTTAGAAAATGCTATTGAAATTCATGGGCCGCCAAAACTCATCATCTCGGATCAGACCAGGGTCTGTGTAGGAGACGCCTTCTCGGAATTGCTTGTGCGATGGCATATCAAGCCTCGTTTCGGTGTGGTCGGAAAACACGGATCTATCGGTAACTGAAAAAGGAATCAAAACCCTCAAAGTGGAATGGCTCCAACGAGTTGCTTTAATCCGAGGATTTGATCACCTGAGGCAACTCTGTTCCGAATTCGAGACTTGGTATATCACATGGCGGCCGGATCTGAGCCTTGAGGGCACTCGCCCAGTTGGCTTCTCTTATCACAACAGGCCCGAGAAACCCTCGTACGAATCCAAAACAATTCCGCCCAATATCGAGCGTCGCCTATTCCCACAAACACGGACCACCGGTTACCGGCTGACGGTCCGCCGCGTAGGTCCCCGGATAACTTAGAACGCTCCATTGAAGGGAAAACCGGTCTGTCGATAACCAGCTGTCGACTCCTCCTATTACATCATCCAAGCGATTTTCATTCGGAATTCACAATTGAAATGCTCTCCCTACTCCACTCACAAAATCAATGACGCGAAATCAGTCGACCCAAGGTGGTCCGACGGTCGCTTGACAATTACGCCGGAGTTCGAATCTCACCCTCTCTTCGGTGTTTTAATCGGTCATTCATGACCAAATCGAAGGGGCCGCCGGAAATTACCTTTGCAGACATGAGAATCAATGCCACCGAAGGAGATCCTTGGTTTTGCCAAGTGCAAGTAATCAATGCCGAGTGAGCAGTTTTTGAACGGCAACGAAGTTATAAGAATGGGGATTACTCAATTTTTCCGGTACACGGTTCGAAAAAACACCGAAGTGGATTCTTGTGATAAATCGATCAACCATACCGATTTTTGACTAAGATCGATGGTTTGTAATTCTTCCCATGTTTTTAAATCCGGCGAACTTTCCAACGACCAGATCCCTTCGTTTCCACTAAAAGTCAACACTAGCTCAAGTGGGTTGTCACCTTGACTGGCTGCTATTTCAATGGGGGAAATCTCGGATCCAGATAATAGGAGAATGTCTGATGAGACGGCACCTGCTTCATTGGTGATTATTGCATGAAAGCTTGCGGTATCTCCCGAGGCAATTTTGGGAACCTGGAGGGTGGGAGAGTCATTCCCCGAAATTTCTTCGCCATTTCGAAACCATTGGTATTTTAACGGTGAAGTCCCATCCGCCTCAATACCAATGATCCATGTCAAATCCGAATCTGGTGAGGGGGAAGCTTCCGGTTGTGATATGATGAAGGGCGGGATTGTCCCTCTTGTAATATTATTATCTACCACACGAAAGCCAAAGTGGTCATTGCCTTTGAATGACTCATCCTTCGTTCTCGACGCCGATTTGAGAGTGGCTTGATGATAGTTCCATGAGCCACCTCGACGAACCTTGAACCCGGTATCGGCGGTGCTGACGGGATCCTCTTCGGTCGCCGCCGAAGTGGAATAGAAGGCGGCTTCATACCAGTCCTCCATCCATTCCCAGACATTGCCTGCAAGGTTGTACAGTCCAAATGGATTCGCGGCGTTCAACTTCACATCCAGAACATGTCCCAAGGACGGATTCGCTGACAGATGGTTCCAATTGGCGCTGGTGCCGTCTCCGTTCACATTGCCGTCGGCAGTCCCATAGACGAAATCCTGACCACCGCGCAACGCGTACTCCCACTGGGCCTCCGTCGGTAAATCAAGATTATGGTACTGGGCAAATGCCTTCGCCCCATACCAGCGAATAAAGGTCGCCGGCCAATTCTTGACCTCTGCCAAGGTCGGCAGCTTGTTGGGCAAGTTATCCAATTCCGGCCATGCATCAAAATCGTTCAATGTCACCGAAGTATCCTCCTGGTGCGAGACCGTGGTGTAATCATGATAATCCGTCAGTGCCGCCCAATCAAAATCGTTCGCGTCGGCAGGGTCCTTCACATAGAAATGATCCCCGGCACCGCGGCTGTCATCGAAACCAATGTAGGAAAGATTCAGGGGGTTTTCCGGTTCAATCACTCCAGTAAACGGATCGTCGTCGCCATCGGCATTATCGTGGTCCTTCATCACGCGGGTGCCGCTCAGATTGAGGACCGCCTGTCCCCGGTACTCCACCGGAGCACTGGTTGTGCCGTAGACCAGGGAAGACCCCTGATCGGGTCCCATTGCCGTTTCGACTTTCACTTCGACCAATCGTCCGTAAAGGCCGCGTTGAGAAAGTCGGGATACTGCTGATTGGTCACTTCGGTTTCACTCATCTCAAAGCTGCTTAAGGTCACACTATGGGGTGTCGAGTCGTAGGAACCCGGAGGCCCCATGTGAGTGGCCTCTTGTTCTCCCATTGAAAATGTCCCCTCAGGAATAGCGAGGAGTGCGAGCCGGTAGGCAGACTCTTCCGGAACGACTTCATCCGTAACAGTTATATAATTCTCCCGGGTCAGGGTGTCGTTACCGTTTTAATTCGTTGCCACTAGAGTCACCGCATAGGATCCGACCGTCGAATAGGTACCTGTGTTGCGCTCACTCAAAGTAAAGACTGCTTTCACGACCAAAACACAATTCCGACGGAAGTTTGCGCGCGTTAAACTGCATCGCATTATGAATTATTCAATAATAGTCATTGTAGCCAGCGTTGTCTTAGTCACATATTTCCTCTTTTCGTCAAAGGCAAAATTCGCTTTTAAAGCTGTAGTTTCTGGAATTTTTGTATTCAGTTTCGCCTGTTTCTTCTGGTTACGGGGATGGTCACTTGTCGGGCTGTTTCTTCAGGTCGCTTCGAACATCTTCATTCTTCTTAATCGTGCCTGCCAGCAGGCTGTTACCCAAGCAAATGAAAAAAATTGGAGATAGATCCTGATGTTCCGGTCTTTCATTCGGGAGCTGAAACCAAGACGGGACGGAAGTCTACTTCGGAACCCGAGTCCGGGGGGGGCGACTCAAGTTGCGGCCATCAAATTTGCACCTCGTCTCTCACTCAAAAGCCCAAGGAGTATTAGGACGCTGATCTACAAGGTCTTAGCCTCAACGAGGTGAATTTACGGATTTGAATGACTTCAAAACCACATTGAGTTTTGCCGCCGAAAGCTCAG
Organism: Verrucomicrobiales bacterium; assembly: GCA_012959985.1. Taxonomy (GTDB): domain Bacteria; phylum Verrucomicrobiota; class Verrucomicrobiia; order Limisphaerales; family DUCD01; genus DUCD01. Next base: position 4,891 of record DUCD01000100.1, read on the forward strand.
TGAAGGCCACTTCCTGAAGGGCCGTCGCCTGAGTTCTGGATAGACCTAGCTCAAACGCGCATTGTTCTTTTTTCCCGAGAGAACGAGGATCGAGTCCGGTGATCTCTCCGAAAATCACCAAGCTCGCCAAGTAGTAACCATAGGTTCCACCATGATAATGGTCGGTTGTCCATAGGTCGACTTGTCCGTAGGCAATACCGTCATAGGGATTAGGATCAGCCACCCCATCTGCCATGGCCCGGTTCCATGCCTCACCGACGGGAATTACCCCATGGATAAAAGGTGTGCTCTTTGCAGCAAGATCATAACCGGCCCGCACATCACGCGCCATAGCGTTGATGTTCTTGCCATACCAGTGACCGGTTTTTGGATATGTTTGGTCGGCTCGAGACCAAGTGGCCTCTAGGTAAATTTTCACTTTAGAGTTATAGCTATGGAGCAGTTCCGCCATTTGTTTTACTGATGTGATCAGGGTATGGGGATTACCTGGATCTTTGTGATCCAAGGTACTGTAGCCATGCATATTAACATAGTCCCACGGTCTGCCGATGACCTCTGATTTCTCAGCCAGATGGCGTTCTATTCCGGATCCTGGAATCAATTCGTGGTAGACATCGAAATCGAGTCCCGCTTGAACCGTGAATGCTTTGAATAGTGCAGGAACGCCACCTTTACCCTTATCGTTGAGATCAGTAACCGTGTAGGGCCTGTAAAATTGCACTGCCGAACCGGCACCATAAGTAAAGCTGTTGCCAATGAACAAAACGGTGTGCGTTTGTGAGGCATGTTGTTCAGCATTCAATGTGTCGGTTGCAAGCAGTGCTGCCGCCAGCGTCATGGGTCGAAGAAATGAAAGAAACGGGGACAATTTCATTCAAAGAAATTAACTGATCTAAACACTGGTCGCAATCCTTTCCTTCATAGGAATCATCGATTTTGACTAAGTCGAGGTAGGGAACATCGGTTGCCCGACGCCCCCCTCACAGATCCCGGCGTGCAGTATTCCCGCACCGGGCTCTTCACGCAAACTCGCTCTCGCATACACCCACGGGAACTTATATTCGT
>DUCD01000101.1:0-6891 GCA_012959985.1 Verrucomicrobiales bacterium
CAGATCGCCCTTTTGGTCAGGGATGCCCTCATAGGTCAACCGGTTCCCTGATTGCAACTCCCTTGTCAACTCAACTAATTATTTATGATAATCACTCGAACGTTTAAACGGTTCTATATTGTTGTTTTAATATTCAAGCTCTTGCCGGGCTCCTTTAGTTCTTCGGCACAATTGGAGATCCCCAAGCCTGCAACCACTTCTTCACAACCCCAACAGGTTCCCAAGCCTCCGGTGGCTGTCCCATTTGAAATGATGGATGGGGATCGAATTCTGTTTCTTGGGGATACTCTGATCGAACGCGAAATTGAATACGGCTATCTGGAAACTCGGATTCACCTGAGGTTTCCCAAAAAGAATCTTGTCTTCCGTAACCTGGGATGGAGCGGTGATTCCGTCTGGGGCGAATCACGTGCCGGTTTTGATCCGCCGGAAAAGGGGTTGGAACGACTCCTTGATGAAGTTTCCAAAATCGATCCTACCGTCGTGTTTCTTGGTTACGGGACCGCTGATTCCTTCTATCAGAGTGCCGGCTTGCCTCGCTTCGTTGCCGGACTGGTGAACCTGATGAAATCCATAGATGATCTCAATCCGGATATTCCCATCAGGTATGTTCTCCTCGGAACCGCTTATCATGAGGACCTGAAAGGACGACTTTCTGACGGCAGTGAAAACAACAAATGGCTTCAAGCCTATTCACGACAGATTAATCGTTTGGCGGTACTTAAAGACATTCCCTATGCTTCTATTCATGGTTTCTTGAGAAATTATTCGCAAAGTCCATTTGGAAGTCGGGAACCCTTGACGGATAACGGTATCCACCTCACTCGGTTTGGATACAACCGGGCTGTGGATATCATTGAAAGAGGACTCAACTGGAAAGCCAATACCTGGCGACTCGGTGTGACACCTGAAATGGAGGTAAGGGATGGTTGCTACGGAGCGGAATTCATCGATCTGCAGAAGGACGGAGACACCATCAGTGTTCGGGTTAAAACCGAATTGCTCGCGCCCCCCCCTATGGCTGAATTAGAGAATACACCATCGGCGGGAATTACCCCCATCCGTTTACAGTACCAAGGGCTTTCCGCAGGGCAATATGCACTTTTTGTCGATGGTGAACCGATCATCACTGGAGATCAGGCGGATTGGCTGAGGAGTCTGGGCATGGAAAAGGGCCCGGCTTTCGATCGGGCTGAACAGGTCCGTCTGGCGGTCGTGCGGAAGAACCGATATTTCTTTAATCGGTGGCGCCCACAGAACGTCACTTATCTTTTTGGATTTCGCAAACATGAACAGGGGCAGAATGCACGGGAGATCCCCATGTTTGATCCTCTGATTCTGGAAATGGAAAAAGAAATTGCGGAATTGAAGTTGCCCACCGAAAACCTCTATGAGTTGAAACTGATTCAAGAGGGTGAAACGTTTGACATAATCACTGCCAAGGAGCGTTTTGCCCGCCTTCAGCGTAATTTCGAAAAGAAATTTCCAATGGGGGTCGATACGACACCAACAGAGATCGCTTCTCTAGCGACACCCGATTTTCAGATGGATGATGAGTTTGAAATCACCCTCTGGGCGGAAGATCCTTTGCTTCATAAACCCATTCAGATGAATTTTGATGCGCAGGGCCGACTCTGGGTGGCTTCCTCGGAGACTTACCCCCAGATTCAACCCGGCCAAAAGGCGAATGATAAAATACTGATACTTCAGGATGCCGATCATGACGGGCGAGCCGAAAAATCAACCGTCTTTGCCGACGGATTAATGCTGCCTACCGGTATCGAACCGGGAAACGGGGGCGCGTATGTCGGACAAAGCACCAAGCTGCTTCACCTGAGAGATACGGATGGTGATGGCAAAGCAGATCAGAGAAAAATTGTGCTCTCTGGATTCGGTACGGAGGACACCCACCATATTCTGCATACCTTGCGTTGGGGCTATGACGGGATGTTGTATTTTAATCAATCAATCTATATCCACAGCCACATTGAAACTCCGCACGGAGTGGTCCGACTAAACAGTGGAGGCGTATTTCGTTTCGATACCCAGACATTGAAACTGGATGTTTTCCTGAAAGGATTTTGCAATCCATGGGGGCATCATTTTAACCGGTATGGTGACTCATTCATCACGGATGGTGCTGGTTTTCAGGGGCTCAGTTTCGGCATGCCGGGTGCAATGTATTTCACCTATGCCGGGGCTCCACGGATACTGGAGAGCATCTCCTCAGGGACCCACCCGAAATACTGTGGCCTGGAAATCATCGAAAGCAACCACTTCCCGAAAGAATGGCAGGGTGATGCTTTGACTTGTGACTTTCGGGCTCATCGAATCGTTCGATTTAAAATCAATGAACAGGATTCCTCCTACAAGACGGAACAGATGCCTGATCTAGTCCGTACTTCAGAAGTTTCCTTCCGTCCGATCGACCTGAAAATTGGACCGGACGGCGCGCTTTATGTGGCGGATTGGTCCAACCCCATCATCCAGCATGGAGAAGTCGATTTCCGTGATCCACGACGTGATAAAGTTCACGGCCGGATCTGGAGGATTACTCACAAAAAACGCGCCTTGAACAAGTCTCCGAATCTGGTGAAAGCTTCCAATACCGTGCTGCTCAATTCCCTCATTTCCCCCAATCGTTTTCAGAGCAGTCAATCCCGTCGCTTGCTGATCGAGCGAGGCGAGTCGATCCGCCGCGATTTGGAACAATGGGCAATGACGCCTATCAGTGAGTTGGCCGAGCTTCAAATCCTCTGGCTTTATCATTCATTAGGTGAAACGGATCCCGAACGTTTGCAGCGTTTACTCGCATCCGAAGATCCGGGAATCCGCAGTGGAGCGCTTCGTGTCCTGGCATTACAATTTGAGGAAATCGAGTCTTCGATGGGTTGGCTGGCCAAAGCTGTGACCGATAAGCACCCAAGGGTTCGACTGACGGCCCTGCGCGTTTTGGGGCAGATTCCCAATGCTCAGTCTGCCGAACTGGCTTTGAGTGTTCTCAACCTGCCGATGGATACCTTTCTCGACTATGCTCTCTGGCTGACGGTGAATGATCTGAGAGCTCCCTGGATCAAGTCTTTGGATTCAGGAGAATGGAGTCCGGAAGGAAGGGAGGAGCAGTTGGAATTTGCTCTGAAATCGTTGCCGGCATCATCGGCTAGCCGCGTCATTGGGCGACTTCTTAAAATGAAACCGATTTCAGAAAACCCGGACGGTCCGATCATCGAATTAATCGGTGAAGCAGGGACCATTGATGAGTTGGATATTCTGGTGCGTGAAATCGGAAAACAGAATCTGTCGGAAAAAACAACGATCAGGGCTTTCAAGGCATTGCTTAGAGCGGCCCGTCTGCGAGGCATTGTGCCACAGTCTGATAAGTCATCGATTCTGAGCTATTTAGGAAATGAATCAACGGCTCTTTCCGGGCAAGCAGCCTTATTGGCTGGACAGTGGAAATTGGATGAAGCTCGAAGCCCTCTCCTGAACCTGGTCGGGAACTCTTCTACGGATTCCAAGGCAAAGCAATCGTTCTTCAATGCTCTCAGATCCATCGGTGGAAACGAAGTGTTGGATTCCATGGCGGGTTTTGCAGCGGACTCATCGCTCGACTACCAGGACCGACGACAAGCCGCTGTTGTTTTGCTGGCTTTGGACTCCGGTCTGGGGGCTCAAAGTGCTTATAAGTTGTTGCTCGAAGATGTCTCAACCAGTGAGTTGCAGCAATCCTGGCGTTCATTCCTTTCTGTGAAGGCAGCCGGAGAATCTCTTAGGGCGGTAATTCCGGACTCTGAACTGAAGCGGTCTATTGCCGAGGCAGGCTTAAAAGTGCTCAGGGAAGGTGGGCAAAAGGATAAATCTTTGATGGACTTTCTGGTCGATGCTTCCGGGCTGGACCAATCGTTGTCTGTCATTTCCCAGACGGAACTGGCTGAGCTGGTCTTACAAGTGAAAAACTCAGGGGATCCGTATCGAGGAGAAGAGATTTACCGTAAAAAACAGTTGGCTTGTCTGACTTGCCATTCCATCGGGGGCAGTGGTGGATTGGTGGGACCCGACATGACTTCTATTGGTGCAGCTGTCCCAGTCGATTACCTTGCGGAGTCCTTGTTCTTTCCCAATCGAAAGATTAAGGAAGGATATCATTCGGTTGAAGTGCTGTTAAAGGATGACCAGGAAATCATGGGTGTCTTTGTTCGGGAAGATGACCAGGAACTTTTTCTCAGAAACGCCTTGGATCAAATTGTGTCAGTAGCAAAGCGTGACATTGAGAAACGTGAAATCATTCCGGGTTCATTGATGCCGAGCGGTTTGATCGATGAGTTGCCGCGAAAGGATCAGATTGATGTCATCCGGTTTCTTTCTGAACTGGGCAAGACGGGGTCTTTCGATGGATCCGGTGGCAATATTGCCCGGACCTGGAATTTGTTTCTGGTTCATTCTACCATTGAACAATTCGGACTGGAGTCAATGCTTCGTGGTGAATTCAGTGAAAATGGCTGGGTCAAAGTTCATTCACGCGTCGACGGACGTATGCTGAAGCGGGATCTTGAGGTGCCAATCGGCTCCTCAAGGTATCGGGGGTTGACCGATCTTTATGCCGGGACTCGTTTTGAAATTTCCGGGACACAAGCGGTTCAATTTGAATTTGAGGGTGTCAGCGGAGTCCGCGCGTTTCTCGATGGTAAGCCCATCGAAACAGTGTCAGGCAAAGACCATCAGTTGGATGCAGGATCTCATGTACTGATCCTGAAACTGAATCCACATGCTTTGCCCGAACATCTGCGTGTCTCCATTTCAAGGGGTAGCTTTATTTGAGAGAGTCGACGAATCAATACCTGGATCGATTCGGGTTGTATGCTCCATTTATCAAGGCGCCCCCGAGTTGTGATCTCCGATTGGTTCTGGTGATTCCTTGTTTCAACGAACCGGATCTCATCACAACCCTGAAGTCCATTCATGGTTGTGGGCCGACAATTGGGTCGGTCGAAATACTGGTAATCATCAACTCCGGAGTTCTCGACTCATCCGAAATCCGTCAACTCAATCTGGATACTTATCGCAAAGCCGGAAATTGGGCGGTTCGCCTTAATACACCGGAACGGATCTTTCGTTTCATTCTCCTTGAAGACCTGTCCAAATCGATGTCCGGAGTGGGCAATGCTCGAAAAGTGGGAATGGATGAAGCCGTTCGACGGTTTGAGCAGACGGGGAATCATGAAGATGGTATCATTGCCTGCTGTGATGCGGATTGTACCGTATCTTTCAATTACCTGAGTTCACTGGAACAGCATTTCGGTCGGGAATGCGATTCTCCCGGATGCAGTGTATACTTTGAACATCCCATTCAAGATGGAATGGATGCTGACTTGGATCAGGCGATTCTTCATTACGAGCTGCATCTCCGGTATTATGTCCAGGCATTGAGATTTGCCGGTTATCCCTTTGCCTACCACACCGTCGTATCTTCAATGGCAGTGCGCTCCTCCGTCTATCAGAAACAAGGAGGCATGAACCGGAAAAAGGCAGGAGAGGATTTCTATTTCCTTCAGAAAATCATTCCACTGGGAAATTTTACCGAGTTAACCGATTGCGTAGTGAAACCGTCATCCCGTCCCTCCGATCGGGTGCCTTTCGGAACCGGAAAAGCAGTTCAGAATTTTCTATTGGACGGAAGGTGCCATCAACTGACTGAACCCCTACAGGCCTTCATTGATTTGAAAAAATTCCTACTCATGATTCCGTCCCTATACATCCCCTCCAATGCCGCTGGTGAGATGAATGGAGACCGGTATTCGCCGGCCATGCTATCCTATCTGCTGCAGCATGATTTCGCGTCGGTTCTCACTGAGATTCGATCCAACGTGGCTTCAGCAGATTCTTTTATCAAACGATTGTATCAATGGTGGAATCCGTTTCGTGTGATGAAGTTCATTCACCATGCAAGAGATGAGTTCTATGGAAGTTCCGAGGTGTTGTCCGAAGTAAGAATTTTTTTTGAATCCCTGTGTAAAAACACAGAGTCAGCTGAATCGATGACGGCCCAGGAACTATTGAGTGTTCTTCGGACTTCCCAAAAAACTCCATGGACACCCGCAAATATATTCCCGAGTCGTCTCTAAGGGTTTTCCGTAGGAAAAAAATAATGTTCACAAGCAAAAGTCTATTTCCTTTTGATGTCCTCAAGCATCACCATAAGGGAATGAGATTAAAGGTGAGGGAGTGGTCGACAACGGTAGGCAGCACGGCTGTATTCGCTGGAAATGTGCGGGGGGCAAATGCCCAATGTACGTGAATCCACGGGGGTGTCTTTCGCTGTTTTTTCCATCAACTTTTCCAGACTCAATTCAACAAAACACTCCACCATCCCACTCAGTTCAATCAATTCATTGATCCGTTCCAACAGAGTCTCCAGTTTTGCGGGATTTAGTCAGAAGATTTCTCCAAGAAAAAAATATACATTATGTCTTCAAAGTTTATTAGACATCCGTAGAGTGGTTTTTGAATCGCTCAATCGGATTGTATTGAGGGAATAGCATTCATTGATATTTGTTGCCAATAATGAAACCACCAAGACGCTTGAAACCTAGGGGGAGGAAAAGGTTGGGAATGTTTCTGCTCGCAGGTTCTATGGGAATGTTTTCCGTTTCCAAAGCGGGCGATGTCGATTCCAGCCAGAATGCGATTAGACTTGAGAATGATTGGTTGATGGTTGAAATCGATCCAGAGGGGGCCCGGTTGACCCGCTTGGAGATCAAAAGAGAAGGGGGGGCGGTTAGAGGGGATGTCCGGATCAATGTTGGAGATCATGCGGGCGCATCCTGGAGACTGTGGTGCAGCATTTCCGATCGAAGGCATACGGTCCTGACGACCATCAACCAGAGAGGATCA
>DUCD01000101.1:6905-8957 GCA_012959985.1 Verrucomicrobiales bacterium
GCAGGAATCAGACGGGAGAAGAATCGAGTTACGGTGGAGTCTCAGTTCGGACGTAATGCTGACTACACCGTGCCAGTGAATATGGACGTGACCTATGTATTGGCCCCGTCCGGCATTTGGATGTACGGCGAACTTACGTCTGAAGTTCCCGTTCGCATTGAACAATTGGAATATATCACCTTCTTTCATTTTGAAGGTGATCCACAGAGGATTAATGGAAAGGCATATATTGCTCCGGGGTGGAGTGATCATTTTACCGATTTGGAACCGCAGCTGAAGAAGTGTGAACGTAACTCCAGTTCGAAATATTTTTATTCCGCTCCTTGGTTAGACCGTCGGGCAATGGGGTGGTCATGGTTGGGAAAGGGGATCTGGACTGTGTTTCCCAATGCCTGTGCCACCCGGAGTCGCTTTCAGAAAGACATCGGTGTGTTTTATCATTTCGATTCTCTGGATCGAGGCCCTGAATTCAATAGCCATTACATTACCTTTCAGGCTGAAGCCCAGCATCACTACCGTGGCTGTGACTGGTATACCTTGCCACGTAATCCTTTTGGAGAAGCTGAATCGGCTGATGTGACGGTTCGCCTCGACCAATGGACTTTGCATCCGGGTGAGAAAAAGTATTACGGTCCCTACTTGATTGCTCTGACGGATCATCCCTCCGATCAGACGGATGCGGATGGACTCGGTTATCGTCAAGCGTGCCGTTTGGGGGAGGAGTTGCGACAGGAGTGGCCTCCACCATGGTTCCCAGTGCGTCCTAAGGAAGTTAAGTTTCGTCTGGTGGCTCCCTTGATAGACGACGGACTGCATTACAGCTTGGTTCTATGGAATCGGCATTATTGGTTTTCGACTCAGGCAACGAGCGATGCATTACTATCGTTACGAATTTTCCCCGGAGCCTACGAGGGTGCCCTGATACGGACGGATGACAAGCTGTCTCATTTTAAACTCCTGAAACGCTTGTTTGAGGGAAAGACCGTGGATTATCAGGATGACAGAGTCTATGAGGTCGTAGTGAAATGAAAGGTTGTGATTGAAGAAGTGGGTGGATTGGTTGCTTTCTTCAATAATCGGCATTCAACGGACCTGGCTAGACAAAATCAAAAAGATGTTTGATCCGAACCCCGTTATTGAGTTCAATCAGGATCATGATCAACACCGTTCTTAAAAATGCTGTGCTCGTTCTATTACTGGGAAGTTCGGGTTGCCTGCAACTGAAGGATCGCCCTATGGATGACTCTCGATCAACTGCCAAATCGTTTACCTCGGATGCTATGTTCCTCAAGAAGCATACGGATTCCTTTATCTTGAAATCAGAGCGCTCCGAAATCCTTGTTTGTCCAGCATACCAAGGGAGAGTGATGACCAGTACCACGGGGGGTGACGCCAACCTGAGTTTTGGATGGCTCAATTACTCAGTGATCCGCGAAGGAGTCCTTTCACCGGAACAGGCGCTCGGCAAACTTCAGGAGCATATTCATGTTTTTGGTGGGGAAGAACGGTTTTGGCTGGGACCCGAGGGCGGGCAATTCGCATTGTATTTTAAACCGGGTGACGCTTTCGAGTTTGATGACTGGAAGACTCCGGCGATGATCGATACCCAACCATTCAAAGTAATTGCACAATCCGAAAGTGAAGCGACCTTTCATCGAGATTTTGAAATAGGAAATTACAGCGGAACTCGGTTCAAGGCATCCATCCAACGTCGAATCAAAGTGTTGAATCCGGAAGAGACCATTGAAGCATTGGGGGTACGGGATTTACAGGGAATAGAGGCGGTGGCCTATGAAACCGAAAACCGTCTCACCAACGAAGGAGAAGAGGAATGGAAACGGGAGAACGGATTACTTTCCATTTGGTTGCTGGGGATGTTTGAGCCTTCGGCGGACACCACAATTGTCGTTCCCTTCAATGTCGGATTGGAATCTGAATTGGGGCCGGTGGCCAATGATGATTATTTTGGGAAGGTCCCCGAGGATCGATTGATCATCGGGGACGGGGTTTTGTTTTTCAGTGGAGATGGGACTTATCGCAGTAAAATCGGAT
>DUCD01000101.1:8984-21404 GCA_012959985.1 Verrucomicrobiales bacterium
GGGGCCTAAACGTTCAAAAGGCATTGCGGGCAGTTATAATGCGGGAGATCAAGTGCTGACTCTGATTCGTTTCAACCAACCGGAAGATGAACATCCTTATGTCAATTCCATGTGGGAAATACAGGATGCGCCCTTTGCCGGGGATGTCATTAATTCCTACAACGATGGCCCTCCTGAACCCGGAGCCGATCCACTGGGTCCTTTCTATGAGTTGGAAAGCTCCTCACCTGCTGCCGAATTGAAATCAAAGGATAGCCTGATTCATATCCAATTGACCGTTCACCTTGTCGGATCCGAAGACGCACTGAATCCAGTGGTGCAGAAACTTCTCGGAACCGATATGGATGCGATCAATTCAGCCTTTACGAAATAAGGCAGGAATTCAGTAATCCGGGACATTTTGCAATCACCTTAATTATCGAATATACTTTTTATAATCGAAATCGAAATCGAAATCGAACGCTGAACGTCCAATAATACCCCAAGGAAAAACCTTGCTTGAAAAACCTAACCTTTCTCAATGATTATTCGTAAACTTCTTTGGACATCCCTGATCATATCTGTGCCTCTTGTCTCCCTTTCTGACGGACAGGCGTGGACCCAGTTTCGTGGTCAGGGTGGGCAGGGTCATAGCGACGCCTCGAATCTGCCCGTAAGCTGGAATTCTGAAAAAAACATTCGATGGAAACTACCTATACCAGGTAGCGGGTGGTCTTCACCGGTTTTCGATTCGGATATACTAGTGTTGACCAGTGCGGTTCAACAACAAAGTGTAGCCGAAAGTTATTGGTTAACCGTTTTCGGTATCGATCCGGAGACTGGAAACCGCAAGTGGACGACTCCCGTCTTCAGTCTGGATGATGAGGCTCCGGGGATTCATCGAAAAAATGGTCATGCCAGTCCGACTCCTTTGCTCGAAGGCGACAGAATTTACGTTCATTTTGGGCACATGGGAATTGCTTGTATCGATAAACAGGGGAGGGTACTGTGGCGGAATCAGAAGTTGGCCTATCGACCCGTTCACGGTAGTGGAGGTTCGCCGATTCTTGCCGGCGATAAGTTGATCTTTAATTGCGACGGTGGTCGAGATCCATTCATCGTGGCTTTGTATAAAAAGAGTGGCAAAGTTGCCTGGAGAGTTTCAAGACAAACCGATGCCCGGAAAACCTTTTCCTTCTGTACCCCGTTATTGATTTCAGTCGATGGACAGACCCAGTTGATCAGTCCCGGTAGTAATGTGGTCAACGCTCTCAATCCTGATACGGGGCAAAGTATCTGGCAGGTGCGTTACGATGGGTTTTCAGTGGTGCCACGTCCCGTGTTCGATCAGGGTCTACTGTTTCTATCATCAGGCTTTGAGCGGCCGGTCCTTCTGGCAATTCGTCCCGACGGACGAGGAGATGTCACCGATACGAAAGTAGTCTGGACTTCACGGCGCAGTGTTCCCAAGACCCCCTCATTTTTGTCGATCGACAAAGAGTTGTATACTTTTTCCGACAATGGAATCGCCACTTGTTATGATGCCAAGACCGGTGAGATTCATTGGAACGAACGCATCGGTGGGGATTACTCCGCTTCTCCCATTTATGCCGATGGTCGGATATACGTGACCAGTGAAGATGGAAAAACCGTGGTGCTGCAACCTGGTACAAAATTTCAAAAAATCACGGAAAACGAGTTTCATGAGCGGACCTTGTCATCCATCGCTGTGACTTCCGGTGCATTGTTCCTAAGAACAGAGCACAACCTGTATCGGATAGAAAAACTGTAGAAGCTTTAGTGAGAATGCCATGATGTAGCAGAATTCCTGATTTTCTGAACTGGAATCCAGACGGTCAATCCAGAAACATCAAACGGTCAGAAACATCCTGAAGAACCTGACGAGTGAGAGTGAAGTTTACTGCCAAGCTGTGGCACATGTTTTTAACATCAAATTCCTGGGCCAGAGGATGCTCTCCGGCGGCCTGATAGGAACTTTTTCCGAATTCTTCGTAGTATTGGATATCTGGTGCCCCTTTCCGGTTGGTTCGGGCATTCAGGTAATCGGAAAAAAGACCAGTCAGAAATAGAAACTGGTTGCCTGCAAATATATAAAGGGTGAATCGTCGGTAGGCGTCTGCTGTGTCCATTGCGGCAAATATTTCCACTGTGTAGGACAGATCTGAGTCGATTTCCTCGAAGGGTTTGCGCAGCGGATTCTTTCTGGAATATTCCGCCAATACTCCAGCGGCGTATTCGGGAAGGTCCGGATTCTGATGTCCCGCGTCCTGGAAGGCACGGCGGAGCAGGAGATAGAAATACAGTTCCGGGGATAAATACAGGTTTCTGGGTTCGCCGAGTATTTTATCCAATAAACGGGGATCATCCAGAATTTGGTCGATCGTCTCTGGATCCACTAATAAGGAAAGAAAATGATCCTGTTGACGAGGTGAAATTTCCAGTGCCCAGATGATGAACTGAATATCCATCGGGCAAAGCCTTTTACGTGTTCCCTGAGTTGCCACCATACCCCGTCTCCGTTCCCGGTCTTGGTGAAGTCGAACGTCGATCTCACCGGTATCCGATTTCTTTGTAACAGTCAGATATTATTACGATAGTCTCGATTGCACAAGAACCCTCTGAATATTTAAGAAAGCAGGTCCTGTTCCAGCCTGGGTAATCATCGAGAGAAATCTGCTGTAGCGTAGGCTGTTTCAGCCGAACAATGTTGCTGGTTCTACCTGAAACGAACTGTCTTCAGCGCATCATTAACCATACCGGAGGGGCTTTGATTTAATTCTTCTGTGGATTCCTTCCTTGATGGTTACCACGTCTTGGAAAACGGTGAATCCGGTGGCAGCAACCAGTAAGGACATTCCTGCTAGCTGCAAGGTTTCCATTACGGCTCCAATGATACTTATTTCGCTCATGACTCCCTCAGAAGCAATGTCTGTACCAATCATTCTCAGTGACGTCATTGTTTCGAGAGAGTCAATCAGTTTAAAAGGTTTTTCGATGGAATTCGGTGTAAATTGTAAAAAATGGCAGCATGAATACGTTTAAAAACCAGGGGGCAAGATTTGAAGATTACTCATAGAGTTTATATAACGCCTGGGTGCCATCATCGGCACCCCCTTGTTCCGCAAGTTTTTCATATTGTGCTTTGGCCAGCAGCAACCCGGGGATCTCAAGATTCATAGCGCCTGCTGATTCAGCAGCAATCCCCATGTCTTTTATGAAATGTTTAACAAAGAACCCAGGAGCAAAATCCCCTTTGAGCATTCGTGGAGCCAGATTGCTAAGAGACCAGCTTCCCGCCGCACCACTTTCAATACTCTTCAAAACCAATGTGGGATCCAAGCCGGACTTTTCGGCATAAGCCATAGCTTCACAGATTCCGAGCATGCCGGAAGCGATCGCTATCTGATTGCACATTTTTGTAAATTGACCGGAACCAGGATTGCCCTGGTAGACGATGTTTTTTCCCATGACGGCAAAGAGGGGTTTTACCTGATTGAAGACATCCTCTTCACCGCCTACCATTATAGATAATCGGGCTTCGCGTGCTCCAATATCTCCACCGGATACCGGGGCATCCAGTGAAGCAATTTTCCGGGCAGAGGCATCTTTGTGGATCTTGATTGCAAGGTCCGGCCTCGAGGTTGTCATATCGATCAAAATGGCACCGAATGGGGCATTTGCTATGATTCCCGCTTTTCCCAGGTAGATTTCCTCAACATCCTTCGGGAATCCGACAATGGAAACTACGACATCACTCTCCGCAGCCAGATCAGCAATTGATTCAGCAAGAACAGCTCCTTTGGCTATCAAGGATTCCGCTTTGAGAGGGGTGCGATTAAATACTCGAACAGGGTAATCCGCATCCAGAAGATGCCCAGCCATGCTGGTGCCCATGACTCCGGTTCCTATGAAGCCGATTCTTGGTTTTTGTTTCATATTTTGTCGTTATTCATGGATGGCTCTGTTGGAACACTTCATGAATAAGTTTAACGATGCTGGTCGGGGTTCAGCAAGCAAGGAAAGAAAAACTGCAGAAACCAGAGAATGCTTTATTAATGGGACGCGCCCTACTGTCATTTAAGGGATTGGCACCCCTGAAGCTGGGGGCGTCGACCCCGGATCATTGAAATGTGCATTCATTTATTCCATATTCCGGCCTCGGCGCGGCCAGCTTCAGGGAAGACGGTATTAAAACACCTGCGGAAAATCCATTAACCTAATGCCAAAGGGATGCCTCCTTCCTACGGCCAACTATTTTGCATCCCCTGAAGTTGGCGCGATGAACGGAAGTGGATGAGGTTGAACTACTCAATAGAATGATAATTGTATTGCTTGTCCCATCGAAACGGATTTCCATTTTTATGGAAATTCAGGTGGTTATTCGGTTAGTATCATTATTCACCGAAAAACTCATCCTAAAATGGAAGAACCCGTGCAACTCATAAATAGAATCCGCCAAACCACTCCGTTACTCTGCCGAACGAAAAGGATATTCGTCATTTTAAATGGATTGCTTCTGTACAGTTTTTTTCTGCTTAGCCCAGCTGAAACCCGCGGGCAAACAAAGGAAGAATCCAGAGAACTCATTGTCACCATTACTTCTGATCAAGGGGGACTGCTTCCGGCAAGAGCCTGGATTGATACCGATTCCGGACATCTTTTTCAACCAACGATACCGGAAAGTTGCACGCCTTATCCACGTGACCGCAGTTTTTCCTGCAATGGGAAGTTTCAGATTGAAGTGCCACGTGGTTCGATCCTAATCCATGTGGAAAAAGGCAAAGAATGGATGCCGGTTAATCTAAAGGTGGAGGATGATGGGGCGGCTCGCATCGAAAAGACAATTACTTTGAAGCGCTGGATTAATATGCCCGCTCTGGGTTACTACAGCTCTGATCTTCATATGCATTTTGGGCACGACCGGCCTGAAGTTCTTAAACAGTTAAGTCTCGCGGATGATTTACATCTGCTTCCTTCCTTTACTTACTGGCTCCGAGGAAACGAACCTGAATGGAAAAGCTCATGGCCTCAATGGGAAGGTGGGGGAACGATTCATGTCGATGATCAGCATTTTGTGACGAGATCCAACCTTGAAATTGAACGAATCTCGAATCGAGAGGAACCTGGAGGATCTGTAGGGGCATCCTTTCTGTTTAATCTAAAAGCACCGGTTTCAACTTCTCGATATGATACCCGGTTTCCGACAGATACGACTCTCTGTCTCAACGCTCTGAAACATTCGCCGGAATGCGTGATCGATACCGATAAACCTTCCTGGGGCGAAACTGTTATCGGGGCTGCCCTGGGGGTATATGATGTGGCTCAGGTCTGCCACAATCATTACCATCGAGAAAGGACTCTTCCCGGAGGGTGGGGGATGATCGGACCGTTGACAAAAGGAGAGGGAGATATTTCCAAGGGTGATGAGTTGTTTCATCGGACCAATCGTCAGTATTACCATTGGTTGAACTGCGGCATTCGGATGGGAGTTTCCGGAGGATCTGCAATGGGAGTTATGGCCGTGCCTGCCGGTTATAATCGAACTTATGCCAAGGTTGAAGGTGAGTTTGGTCCGGAGTCCTTCTGGCGAGCAGTCAAAAAAGGACGAACCATGGCTACCTCAGGTCCCATGATTTTTCTGGAAGCCGAAGGGGAATTCCCTGGAGATACTTTGAGTCTGTCCTCGAACTCTCGAACAACCATAGGGATCAAAGTTAAGTTGCGTTCATTGACTCCGGTGGATTCTGTTCAGTTGGTTCTCAATGGCAGGGTCGTGGAATCGGCACCTCCCATCCGAAACCGAGAGATGCCGAATCTGCTGGAATTTCAATGGAATTTGCCCGTGAAGCGAAGCGGTTGGATCGCGGCGCGTACCTTGTTCAAATCTCCTGATGGGCGTCTTCGTCAGGCCCATACCAGCCCAATCTATCTACAGTTGGATGAAAAACCGATTGCCTTCAAGGGGTCGGCGACCTACATGGTACGCTGGGTCGATCGGTTGATCGAAATTGCGGAAGCTCCTGGCCGATACCGCAGTCAGGTTGACAAAAAACAAGTTTTGGCGACTTATGCAAAAGCCCGGGAGTTCTATTCAAATGCAGTGGATGCATCCGTAAAGCTATGGGGAGATGAATGACCCATTAATTTTGAAATTGCAACATATTGAAAAACAAGACGATTCCAGACAATAGACCAAGCTCCATTTCCCTTAGGGTCAAGCGAATTCGGGTGGCTGCCGTCCAGATGAAGTTTGCGGATTCGATTGAAGGGAACCTCAACAAAATGCAAGCAGCCGTTCATGAAGCTTCAAGACGTCAGTCGGATGTCGTTTTGTTTCCCGAATGTGCCGTTAAGGGCTGCGGGGCTGATTTTTCCAATCTGAAATCCTCAGAAATCAACCTGTTTTTTTTGTTTTCTTAATTATTTTTAAATGACTGATTTCAATTGTCAGGAAATATGGCTTCAGTGCGTTCTAACCTTGGAATGCGCGTTTAAGCATTCTCATTGGGTAGGGTTTCAGCTGTGTTGTTGAGAGTTTCAGCTTTGTTGCTGAGACCCTAAGAGTGCAATATCTGGGAACTACTTCGGAACCCATCACTGGGTTTCGAAGTTTTCAGTTTGATACCGAATGGGCACCGTCAGGAAATCCCCGGCCTTGATTTGTCTCCTTTATATAGGCAACATCACCTCGTTCATTCCCGGAAATAAAAAAACAACGATGAATAAAACACTTTCCATTATTGCATTGATCTTCTCTTTGGTGGCTTTACTGACCGCGGGCCTTCGTACGGTTCCGCAATCCACTTCCCCGCAGTTTTCAAACTTAGAACAGAAACTTCAGGTTTTGGAAGAAAAGCACAGGAACCTCGAAGAAGCGCACAGCCGTCTGCTTAAGATATCTGCAGCATCTTCCGAATCTGTTGTTGGAATGGAAGCCGATTCAAATATTGCCTTGGAATCAAAACTTGATGCATTGGCTGAGAAACAGGCGGAGTTGGAAGAATTAGCTGAAAGCGTCGATCAGTACGGTATTCTTAAGTCCTTGGAGAACGAAGTGCAGAAGGCGTATGACACTTTGATGGATGACAGTCTCTCACTCGGAGTCCGGCTTAAGCAAATTGGCCAACTCAAAAAATATGGACAATTTGATGATCAGGCCATCGCCACGGTGAAAGATATTTGGAATGAAACAGATAGCTCCAGAGAAAAGTCGGGGATTCTGAGTGCCTTGGACGGTGTGATTGATAGCGGATTTCGCGATCCCATTCTCGCTGCGCTTAATGAGGATCTGAAGAGTGAGAAACCTTCAGGAAGATTTCGCTACACCGCCATAAAGTCACTGGAACAAATGTTGCCGGATCCAGCTGTGGAAGAGTGGCTGAACTATTTGAATGTAAATGACCCTGAGCCTAAACTGAGAGGACGCGCCGCAAGCGCTTTGGGTTTGGAGGATGTCAGAAAAAAATAGAAACCACGTCTATTCCAAGAGCTTCTGATTTTATGATTCTGACCGAAGAGCAAGTCCTGCAAACGCTGATGAAGTGGCGTACTCGCGTCAGTGCCGCGGCTTGGGTAGTCGTCAGGGATACTCAGGCTGCTGAAGATATATTTCAGAATGTAGCTCTGAAAGCATTGACTAAAGACGTAAGTTTTGAAGCTGAGGGGGCTGTTCTCTCCTGGGCGTTTATTACCGCCCGGAGAGAAGGTATTGATTGGTTGCGAAGATATCGAAGGGAAGCTGTTCATATGGATGTAGAGATCCTTAAGTTGCTGGAAAAGGATTGGGTTTCGGAAACACTGCGTCCTGGTGGATTGAAAATTGAGGCTTTGCAGACCTGCTTGGAATCGATTCCGGATAAATCCAGACAGTTGTTGCGGTTCCGCTACTCTGATGGTTACAGCTGTGAAGAAGTTGCGGACCGAATTGGTATCCAGCTCAATGCGGTATATAAACGGTTGTCCCGGCTGCATCAGATTCTGAAGGATTGCATTGAAAGTCGAATGAATGATTCAAATAAGATGCACTCCAGGCCCACCATCTAATTTGATGAAAGACTCCGTTTCGAAATATGATCTTTTGCTTCGTTACCTGGATGGGCAGTTGAATGCCGAGGAATCTGTCCGCGTTTCGGATTTGCTGCGGACCGATAGGGACGCACGTAAAGTATTGAGGGAGCTTTCTGAACAGGTTGTCATGGTCGGGGAGATAGAGCGAACCCAACAGGAAAGATTGGACCAGAGTCGCTCCGGAAAACGGGTTGCTGCAGGCTTTAGCCATCCGTCTCGATTTTCAGGATTCCCCTTATTGTGGACTATGCGTCCCGGTATACGTTTGAGCTTTGCGATTTTGCTAGCCCTGATTCTCATCCCTTTATTCTTGATTCGCCCCTTTGGGAAACCTGAAATTGCAAGAGTTACAGCTGTTTTTGGCCCCAATCAGATGATTGGGTCGGATGGGGGAGTCATTGATGGACTCGATGTGGGATATGTGTTGAGAGAAGGAGACACGGTGGCAACTCTCTCTCATGATGCTATGGTTGTCATGGATCTTAGCGATGAAACAGAAATCTCTTTAACGGGGAGATCTACCTTGAGAATTCTTAATAAAGCCGGTGGCGGAAACCGGTTTCAGTTGGTCAATGGACATTTGTGGGGCGCTGCCACCAACCTGAAAAAAGAACAATCGCTGAAGATTCGGACACCCACATCAGAAATCGAGTTTTATCGGAGTCGATTTGATGTCGAAGCCGGGGTGGTTTCTACTCTCCTGTGGGTGGATCGAGGTAGTCTGAATGTCGTTCGTCTTGCCGATGGTGCAAAAACAGAAATTCGTCATAATGAGAAGATGGTTGTTGGCTTGGATACCAAACAGCCATTGAGTATTATATCGCGTCATGACCCTGTTTACCGATGGAGTTGCCGCATGCTTAAGACTCCTAATGAAGTGTTCGGTCGTTGGGTGTCTCCGCATAATAAGAGGATGGCGCGATTACATGCCAAACCAATTCTCATTTATCGACCCAATAAAAAACCGGGAATAATCTATGCCGCCTCGCTTCCCGTCTTTTACGAAGAGGCCTGTCCCGTGACATTGCTTTCTGAATCGGTGATCCGTATCCAGGGAAGACTTGAGTCTGCTGTTCCGCTTCATATTGGAATAGCAACCAAGAAACTGAACGGAGGTTTTTCTGGGAAATTTGAATACAGGGTTAGCCCCGAAGCCCTGAACCTTCATGATTATAGTTGGGATATTGAAGTGCCGATCAAAAAATTTCTTTCCCGGCAACCCGATGTCTACCATCTGTCCTACGGTAGAGAATTAGCTCATATCTACGTTTATACCGTGAACGAAAACGTTGGATTGGAAATCAACCGGGTCGATCTGATACCGCCGATTTCCATGCCCTGAGAAAGTTTGTTCCGCTGACTCTGCAAGCTGTGGCGTACAGTGTCTCCCCTCAATTCCCTCCAATACGAATGATGCAGGGTGTGCTGCCTACCATTTCAGTTTTTTGTTTTAGGATTTTAATATTTTTTTTCTACTGGGTATCGTTTTAAGGAAAAAGGTATATATTGTTTCCTAACAATGCGAAGGAAGAAAAAGAACACAAAGTGGAAATGGGTAGTTGGATTTGGCTTGGTCGGGTTGATGGTTTCTGCAGTAATCAAGTTCAAACCGAAGCAGGATACCGGCATTATCTCAGTACAGATTCATCAGGTGGAGCGCAGAGATATTACCGAGATTGTCGTTGCCAATGGACGTATTCAGCCCGTCAAGGAGGTGAAAATCAGCCCGGAAGTCAGCGGTGAGATCATTGAACTGCCTGTCAAGGAGGGCCAGGAGGTGAGCAAAGGGGATCTTCTCCTCAAGATAAGGCCGGATCTTTATGTAGCCAACCGGAATTCCGCTCAGGCGGGATACAATTCATCGCAGGCTGGATTTGAACTTCAAAAGGCCCATCTCAAGAAAGCTGAAGCGGATTTCCGCCGTTCTGAACGACTCTATAAGGATGGATTGGAAACCGAAGATGCGTATCAGTCAGCGCAAACGAGTCTGGAGGTTTCTCAACTACAGGTGAAAGCCTCTTCGCATCAGGTGGAGCAGTCCAAAGCTTCTCTCAATCGTGCTGAAGAGGACCTGGCAAAAGCCACTATTTATTCGCCTATCTCAGGAACGGTAACCATGCTGGGTTCCGAACTGGGTGAACGTGTTCTTGGAACAGCCCAGAATATGGGGACCATTGTCATGAACCTGGCCAATCTGAATGAAATGGAAGCCCGGGTTGAAATCAGTGAAATCGACATCGTCCGGATCAAGGTTAATCAACTCGTCAGCTTGGAGGTGGACGCATTCCGTAATCGGAAGTTCAATGGAATGGTTTCGGAAATCGGAAATTCGGCAACTACAAGTGGCAGTGGACAACAGGAACAGGCAACTCGATTCGAAGTGGTGGTGCTTATTGAAGACAAGGAATCCTTCCGACCGGGGATGTCCATAACAGCTCATATTGAAACTGAATCCAGAACCAATGTGATCGCCGTACCAATCCAATGTGTTACTACTCGGCAGTCCGGAACGGAATCTCCGTCGAAAACTCCGTCGCAACCCGGTGAGCATCAGGTCAAACCTTTGACGAAATCAATGGACGATGGACCTGAAGAAATTGTATTTTTGGCAGAAAGTGATAAAGCAAAGCAGATCACGGTAACGAGAGGAATCAGTGATGATGAATATGTGGAAATTATCGAAGGATTGAAACCGGATGACCAAGTTATCAGTGGAGGATACAAGGCCATTCACCGTGAACTAAAGGACGGTTCTCTGATCAAAACCGGTGAAGAAAAAAAACTTCCTCAAGATCAATAATGAGCTTGATACGAATTCAGGATCTCAGTCGGGAATATGACATGGGTTCGGAAACGGTGCATGCTCTTCGTGGCGTGTCATTGGAGATCAATCAAGGCGACTACATTGCTTTAATGGGGCCTTCCGGATCAGGGAAATCCACACTCATGAATCTGATCGGGTGTCTGGATGTTCCCAGTAGCGGCACCTTTGAACTCAATCACGTCAATGTTGCCGATCTGGATGACGATGAATTGGCTGAAATTAGAAACCGCGAAATTGGTTTTGTTTTTCAAACTTTTCATTTAATGCCGCGATCTTCCGCATTGAAGAATGTTGAACTCCCCCTTATTTATTCGGGCCTAAAGAAAGATGAACGTATCGAACTCGCCGAACAGGCTTTGATCAAGGTGGGGTTGGCAGACCGAATGGATCATCGGCCTAATGAACTTTCCGGTGGTCAGTGTCAACGTGTTGCCATTGCCAGAGCATTGGTGAACCGTCCTTCCCTCATTCTTGCGGATGAGCCTACCGGAAATCTGGATTCCCGGACCGGAACCGAGATTATGAAATTATTCGCTGATCTGTCCAACCAGGGGAATACGATCATTCTGGTAACCCATGAAGAAGAGATCGCACGTATGGCCCATCAAATCATTCGTATTCGGGATGGTATGATCGCCTCTACAGAGACAGTGAAGCATTCTCTCGACCGGAATTGACCCATCCTGAATTATTTAATATCCAATTCATAAATCGAATAACCACCATCAAAACTCGACGTCCCATCTTTCATTTCATCAACCAATTCCTGGAAAGTTTCTGGATTGCGGTCGATGTGATTCGCTCTCATAAGTTGAGATCGATCCTGACCACATTGGGGATTGTTATCGGAATAGGAACGGTCACTCTGATGGGCAGTGCTCTGACCGGATTCAAGATTGCATTTGAAGAGGGCATCGGGAATATGATCGGATCCGATGTGTTTCATGTGTCCCGTTTCGAATGGGCTTCCAAAGAGCCATGGTGGAAACGGCGAAACCGTAAACGGATTTCCTGGTCCGATGCCGAACGTTTCCAGAAAGAGATTCAATCGCGCTGGCCGGTCGGACTGGAAATCCGGACTCAGTCGGACATCAAATATCAGGAGAAATCCGCTTCCGGCGTTGCCGTGTTCGGTAGTAATCACAATGGGCTTTTGATATCCGGTGGACTCGTGCTGGATAAAGGGCGTTATTTCTCGGAATTCGACATTGGGGAAAGACGTTCTGTTTGCGTCATTGGAGATGAGTTGCGTAGGCAGTTGTTCGGTGATGGAAATGGTCTCGGAAACCACCTGACGATTGGGCGCCATCGATATTTCGTCATTGGGACGTTGAAGAAGGTCGGTGAATCGATGATGAGTTTCGGTAACCCAGATAATCGCATCACCATCCCGATCACTCGATTGATTCAGGATTTCATGTTCAGGCCGGATATTACCATTGGGGTGAAGGTTGGAGATCCAGAGTCAATGCCGGATGCTTTTGAAGAAGTCCGAGGTGCGATGCGGAAAATTCGGGGACTGGCTCCTG
>DUCD01000101.1:21414-34652 GCA_012959985.1 Verrucomicrobiales bacterium
ATTCCGATGATTTTGGTATCAATCAGGCATCTTTTTTTCAGGATCAATTTGAAGTGGTGAGACGTAATCTTGCATTGGGCGGATTCTTCATTACTGGTTTGTCCCTGTTTGTGGGGGGCATCGGCATCATGAATGTCATGCTGGTGTCTGTTGCCGAACGCACTTCGGAAATCGGTTTGAGAAAAGCAATTGGTGCAAAACGGCAAACCATCATGATTCAGTTTCTAACGGAATCTGTATTGATCAGCCTTATCGGAGGATTCATTGGGATCGTGGGGGCCGTTTCCATTTCAATGATGATTCATCGGTTCAGTCCACTTCCGGCGACGGTGTCGCTGCCAGTTGTTGTGGCCGCCTGTTCCGTCTCTGTATTGACCGGTATTTTTTCCGGACTGGTTCCCGCCTATCGTGCGGCTGTGATGCCACCGGTGGAAGCGTTGAGGCAGGATTGACTTATGTTTCTTGTTGAACTTAAAGAAAGTTTCTTTTTAGCACTGCAGGCGATTGGAGCCCGGAAAATGCGGTCGTGTCTGACGGTGTTGGGAATCCTTGTCGGAGTCTTTTCAATCATCGTGGTAATGACCGCAGTCCGCATCATGAAATCAAGCGTGGAATCCAGTTTAAGTGACCTGGGTGTGAACACATTCCGTGTCAATCGCACCCCGGTCATGATGGTCAGTAAGGATCGATCTGCCTGGCAAAAGATATGGAGACGACGTGATCTGAACTATCGTCTGGGAATGCAACTCCGTGAAAAGGTTGCCTTGCCTAGCAATGTTGGCTTTGAAGAGAGTTTTCGTAGGGGGTCTGTCGTTTCCCGCTATGCTGAGACCGACTCTAATGTCGAACTGAATGGAGTGACCCCGGGCGTATTTGATGCCAGGAACTGGGACGTTGAAGAAGGGAGAGCCCTGGTGGAAATGGACTTGGATAGCGCTCGAATGGTTTGTGTCTTGGGAAGCAGTCTCAAGGAAAAGGTGTTTCCCTTTGGTTCTGCGATTGGAGAAAAAGTTAAATTCAAAGGAATCAACTATAAGGTGGTAGGTGTCCTTGCATCGAAGGGTACCGTGATGGGGCAGGATGAAGGAAACTTTTTGCTCATTCCCCTTACCACCGGGCTTAACCGGTATGGTTATCGACGAAGCCTGAACTATCTGGTTCAGACCGAAAGTCAGACGGAATTTGAAGATGCCATGGAGGAGACTCGAGGAATTTTAAGAACACTTCGAAAGGTTCCGCCGGGGGAGGAAGATGATTTTGAAATTGTCTCGAATGATTCCCTCATTGCTCAATTCAATAAGATCACTCTGGTCGCCCGATCCAGTGTGGCCGTGATCAGTTCGATTGCATTGATTGTCGCTGGGATTGGTATCATGAATATCATGCTGGTATCCGTAACAGAGCGCACTGCGGAGATCGGCATTCAAAGAGCCGTGGGTGCCAAGAAGCGAACTATCCTGGTACAATTTCTCATCGAAGCCATCCTGTTGTGTCTATTGGGGGGAATCATAGGAATCATCTTTGGAGTCCTTGGCGGAAACATTGTGGCAATGGTGACCAATGTTCCCCCTGTCATTCCTTTGGATTGGATCGTCATCGGATTAGTGATCTGTGTCTTAATTGGAATTGTTTTCGGAACGTATCCAGCCTATAAGGCATCCCAACTCAATCCCATTGAAGCCCTTCATTACGAATAATGCCTGGGTAGGGTTTGCTGCATTGTCATTCGGTTAAGGATTTTCCGCAGGTTTTTTAAAACCGTCATCCCTGAAGCCGGCCGCGCCGAGGCCGGAATATGGAAAAAATGAATGTCGATTTCAATGATCCGGGGTCGACGCCCCCAGCTTCAGAGGTGCCTGATTCCATATCCTAATGGCAGTGGGGGCAGCGCGCTCTACAGCAATCCATTATCAGGCAAGTAGGTCGGTGCAGATTTGAGACTCGGCGGGGCCGACCAACCTCTGGTTCAATCCTTGGAATGGATAGCTGAAGTGGTGGGGATCTAATCCCAGACAGTGAAGGACGGTTGCCTGAAGATCGTGAATGCTGACTTTGTTTTCAGTGATGGTGTAACCGAACTCATCTGTTGATCCGTAGGAGAGTCCTTTTTTGATCCCACCTCCGGCCATCCAGATAGTGAAACAATCCGGATGATGATCCCGTCCCAGAAATTTGGAACCATTCCTCGCTTCATTCATCGAAGTGCGTCCGAATTCGCCGCCCCAGATCACCAGGGTTTCGTCAAGTAGTCCCCTATTTTTCAAATCCCGAATCAAGGCAGTGGCCGGCCGATCAAAGTTCCGGCATTTTTTAGGAAACTGATGCATCAGGTCGTCTCCTTTCTGAGTACCGTGAATATCCCATCCCCAATCGAACAACTGAACAAATCGAACGCCTTTTTCAACCAATCTTCTGGCCAGGAGACAATTGTTCGCAAAGGAGGCCTGTCCCGGAACAGCCCCATAGGATTCCTGTGTTTTGATGGACTCCTTTTTGATGTCCATAACTTCCGGGACCGACATCTGCATTCGGAAAGCCAATTCGAATTGCTCGATGCGGGTCAGGGTCTCAGGATCTCCGAATTCTCGATGCTCCAACTCGTTCAGCTCCTTCAATGCATCCAAGCTGTGTCTTCGGTTTTTGCGATTGATACCCTCTGGGTTGGTTACATAAAGGATCGGCTCTCCCCGGCTGCGGCATTGAACTCCTTGATAGACTGAAGGAAGAAACCCACTACTCCAGAGGCTCTTTCCTCCAGAGGGATCCGTTCCACCCGAAACCAAGACAACATAACCCGGCAAATTGCGGTTCTGTGAGCCCAATCCATAAGTAATCCACGATCCCATTGAAGCCCCGCCAAACTGGGAGGTGCCGGTATGCAGCAACAGTTGAGCCGGTGCATGATTGAATTGATCCGTGAACATCGATTTTACAACGGTTACCTCGTCAGCTACACCGGAGAAATGCGGAAGTAACTCGCTCATCCATTGTCCGCTGGCCCCGTGTTGCTGGAATCGATAAGGGGATCCTAAAAGCTTGGGATGGCCTTTAATGAACGCTAATCGCTTGCCTTCGAAAAACGACTTGGGGCACAGCTCGCCGTCCATCTGCTGGAGTTTTGGCTTATAATCAAAAAGATCCAGTTGCGGAGGGGATCCGGCCATGTGCAGATAAATGACCCTTTTTGCTTTGGGCGCAAAATGAGGCGCCTTGGGAGAAAGGGGATCAGATGTAACCCCGGGTATGCCCCCGGAACCAAGACTGCCTTGCAGGGAGGCCAGCGACATGGCTCCCAGCCCGATGCCGGTTCGACCGAGGAAATGACGGCGAGTCATGAATTGGAGTTGTTTCTTTTGGAGGTTCATCGTGTGATCAATATTTCATCATGACCCCGTCCAAGTTCATCAGCACATTGGCGAGGACGGTCCAGGTTGCCCATTCGGGTACCTTGAGACCTTGAGGATGGGGGCCGGTCAAATGTTGGGTCAGACTTTCTGATTCTTCAGGATTGGATTGATAATGGCTGAGCTGCTGTTGATAGAGTTCCTTTAGAATGCCGATGGATTGTTTTTCGGCTGGGCGTCCGAGACACAGCTCAAGACCGAATCCTATCTTATTTTCCAAGCCAGTAGGCCTGGAGTTAATGATGCGCAATGCCAATGCCTGGGCCAGTTCAACATAGGCAGGATCGTTTAAAGTGACCAATGCTTGAAGCGGAGTGTTGGTCCGGATCCGACGAATCGAACAGGTCTCGCGACTGGGCGCATCAAAGGTGGCCATGGATGGGTAGGGTACCGTGCGTCTCAGAAAGACATAAAGACCTCTTCGGAATCGGTTTTCTCCCTTACTGGTTGCCCAGTTCCTCTGACCATTGAAAGCAGCCCGCCACATATCCGGGGGTTGAGGTGGATAGACGGACGGTCCCAGCATATTGTAACTGAGCATCCCGCTCAAAGCCAGGGCCTGGTCGCGGACCATTTCCGCTTCCATACGAAAGCGGGGACCACGGCTGAGCATCCGGTTGTCCGGATCCTGTTTTTGCTCTTCGGTTCGAATTCGCGAATCCTGTCGGTAGGTGGCCGACAGAAGAATCGTTTTCAATAACCCTTTCATATCCCAGCCGTTATCCATGAATTCCAGTGCCAGCCAGTCCAGTAACTCTGGGTGACTTGGTGGACTTCCCTGAGTTCCGAAATTTTCTTCGGTTTCAACCAATCCGATACCGAATAACTGTGCCCAGAGACGATTGACGGCGACCCGTGCGGTGAGGGGGTTATCCCTCGATGTAATCCAGCGGGCGAGGCCGAGTCTGTTTGGGGGAGAATCTTCAGGCATGGGGAAAAAACCTTCCATGGTACCGGCGCTTACCTCTTTCGATTGATTCAGGAAATTTCCTTTGACCAGAATGTGAGTTTTCCGGCGTTCATCTCCCTCGAGCTCACGCAGGATCGGCGTTGATACTATTTTGCCTTTCAGGGCCTTAAGTTGTTTCTCCTGTTGTGATAATTTGCTCCGGGTATCGGCCAGTTCATCGGCGAAACTGCGATGATGCTGCTTGAACTCCTGGAGCTGTTCTTCGGATCTTTCCTCTTCGGCGGTTTTCCAGATGTCCCAGATATCTCCCGGTAAAACTTTTTCCATAGTGTCGAACTGAAATCGCCCCTTGGTCTCCCGGTTGATCAATTTAACAAGAATGTCGTTTTTTCCTTCCTCCAGTGCAACAGTGATTCGAATGGCGTCGCTATCTTTACGGGGCTCCTTCACACTACGTTCCAGAAGGGCATTTCCGTTCAGCCAAACTTTGAATCCCTGGTCGGCGGTGAAGGCCAAGGTTATTCTTCGGGAATAGCGACACTCGATTTCGCGGTGCGCGTAGTAAACTGAGTTAACCTGTGATAAAGTGGAGGATTTTCCGTTTTTCCAGCCTCCCTGCTTGATCCAGTTCAATCGGTTGTCCAGAAAACGTGCTTCGAGATTCACCGGATGTTCGGTCTCCGGTAAATAGGATTCGTCAAAGCCGTTCTGGTCTTCGGTAATTGAAAACGGGCCGATCGAATGCCAGGAGCTGTAGTCCGGTTTTGGGTGAATGGTTTTTCCTTCAAGAGATTGCTCCCACAGTTTCATAGACTCCGCCAAGTCCTGGGTATCCTGCTTCATCAGGTCTTCAAGATCGGAAATCTTATCTTCCAGTTTATGTTGTTCTTCAGCTTGTGCCGGGGTCGGTGTCGGTAATCGTGGTTCTTCACTGGGAAGGTCTGTGTCCTCCGATTGATTGAAGAAAGCGAACACCCGGTAATAATCCTCATGGCTGATCGGGTCATATTTATGGGAATGGCACTTGGCACATCCCATGGTCAACCCCATCCATACCTGAACTGTGGTGTCGGTGCGGTCCTTAACGGCTTCAACCCGGAACTCTTCATCATCGGTTCCCCCCTCGGTATTGGTTTTTGTGTTCCGATGGAAAGCGGTGGCCAGCAATTGATCGGTGGAGGGGTTTTCCAATAGGTCACCGGCCAGTTGGTGTGTGGTGAGTTGGTCATACGGCAAATTCCGGTTGAACGCATTGATCGTCCAATCACGGTATTTCCAGATGACTCTCAATGGATCTGAACCGTAACCTGCGGAATCCGCATATCGAGCCAGATCCAGCCACAACCTCGCCCATCGTTCTCCATAGGTTGGTGAAGCGAGATGGCGGTTGACCATTCGAAGATAGGCGTCTTCTCCGGAGTCGTGGACATATTCGTGGATTGCTTCCGGTGAGGGCGGCAGTCCAGTGAGATCAAGGCTGACTCGCCGAATCAAAGTGTAACGATCCGCTGGTGGGGAGGGAGTTGCTTTTTGGGATTCCAGATGATTCAGGACAAAAAAGTCGATTTCTGTTTCGGGCCAATCAGGCTCAATGACCGATGGTAGACTGGGGCGGGTCGGTTTTACAAAAGCCCAGTGTTCGGCATAGCCGGCACCTGAATCGATCCATTGACCCAGAAGTTCAATTTCGGTGTGGGTCAGTGTTCGGCCGGATTCAGGAGGGGGCATTTTATCATCGGGATCGGAAGTGACGATACGTTTCCAAAATTCGCTCTGCTCGCGTTGACCTGGCACGATCGCCTGATAACCGCCGAGGTCAGCGATAGCGTCATCCCTACGATCAAGCCTGAGATCCGCTTCTCGGGTGCCTTCATCCGGACCATGACAGGTCATACAGTTTCTGCTCAGAATGGATCGAATGTCCTTGTTGAAATCGACTTCCGCGTGACTGCCGGATTCAGCCAAAAGGCACCACACCACTGTCAAAAGCCAAGATGTGAGTTTTGGCCAGTGAATGCCGTGAGATTCTGCCCAATACTGGTTTTCATTATGCTTGTACGAATTCATGGCAAGATCGAAGAATATTGAACCAAAACCCGGCTCAATACAATCTTAGTTTACTGATTATCTTCTTCCTTTGGGGATCGAATTGATAAAAACTTGCCTCATGCATTTTCGGCCACATCATGGCCTATCACGGCCTATCACGGCCATCCTCAATTCAATTATTGCCTAAAAAGGGAAAGGTGGAGTATGTTGTCTGAATCGTAGGTCGATTCCCTGGATTGTCGGTTTCGATCAGCACGGAAAGGGCGTCATTGATTTTTAGATTCAATATGAAAAACAAACGAATTCTTACATTTCTTTTCTTGGTTTCCAGCGTTCTCGTCAACGTAGCGAATGATCCATTGGCGACAATATCCATCCGGAATTTCGATCACTTCAAAGCGAGTGTAGGCCGATTGATTGCACTGGCTAATCCTGAAGCCGCGGCAGATTTCGACTCCAGACTGCTTCAGGAGATCGGGGTGAAGGATCTGTCCGGAATCGACACGGACAGAGCATGGCATGCCGGAATCTGGTATACAGGAATTGGGGCTCCGACCGTGGTGGGGCTCTACATACCCGTTAGCGATTTTGGAACTTTTCAGTCTTCGCTTGTCGACGGAGGGGGATTGAAGGGTGTTAAAAACCAGAATGAGATCTTTCAATCCGGTCCATTTGCTGTAGTGGTCCCCCGGCAGGGAGCACAAAAAGCACTTGGGGATGCAGAACAGGCGTCTCTGAGCCAGTGGACCCCGGAGCCTGACGATGCCTCTCAGGGGATTGTCCGGATTCAGGTTAAGCCGGATGAAGCCATCCGTACGCAGGTGCTTTCGCTGACAATGCTGGGCAGGATGAGTATGATTCAGGGGATGGCGGGAGCGGATTCGGGCGCGGTTGTCGGAGCCTACAATCAGAAGGCAATGATGGAAATGCTGGGGGTTTATCTGGATGTTTTTGAAACCTTTATTCGAGGACTGTCCGTCTTGAAACTGGATTTCGATGCCGATGATGAGTTTCTTAAAATCAACAAAAACATCACTGCCACACCCGACAGTGAATTGCGTCGGTGGCTCACATCACCCAATGCAGATTTGAATCCTCTGATGGCTTATCTGAAGTCAGACGCACCCATGAGTTTCGCAGGAGGCTTCGGTGATAACACAGAATTAATTCCTCTCATCAAAAAGATCACCCTGCTGAGTTTCAGTTTGCAGAACATATCACCTGACGATGCTCTGAAAAAGGATGTAGAGGAGTTGATTTCTCAGTTGTTTCCCATGTCCTATGCAGGGTCAATTGACTTGGCTCCCGGGTTTTCCTGGTCGGCGGCTTATGCCTTTCCCAAGGCGGATCTAAAGGGTGTTCAGGACCGA
This sequence comes from Verrucomicrobiales bacterium, assembly GCA_012959985.1. Classification (GTDB taxonomy): domain Bacteria; phylum Verrucomicrobiota; class Verrucomicrobiia; order Limisphaerales; family DUCD01; genus DUCD01. The sequence goes on from DUCD01000101.1 coordinate 29,148, forward strand.
ATTCGAGGATTCATGGAACAGACAATTCAGATGCAGGTTGGTGAAAAAAAACCTTACAAGCAAGGAGGTTTAACTCGAAATCAGCGGAAGGTTGGAGAGGTTGATGTCGACCGGATTTCTTTAGAATTCAATTTGGATTCACCTCTTTACCAGGATCCTGCACAGAAGGAGATCGTGAAGAAAATGTGGGTCGATGGAAAGATGATCATGGATTTTGGGATTCAGGGGAATCGAATGATCATGGGATCTCCACAGAGATTTGAAGAGTTGCTTAAACTCGGGGAGGGGAATACAAAAACGGTTTCCACTAAATTGGTTCCAAATTTAAACACCCTGCTTTGGGGAAGGATGGACCCGTTCGCGCTGTTCCGTTGGGGAGCTTCAATGAATCCGTTTCTTACCACAACTGCTGGTCCGTTGTTGGATGGTTTGAAGGGTAAAAAAGCCGATGTGCTGATGAAAATTGATGTTAATGAATCCTTCAATGGAGACTTCTGGATTCCATTGTCAGCCATTTCATCCTTCAGATCTGTGCAGTGATTTATCAAACAGTAGGCATGGGTTTCACAAACCGCTGCCGACGATTCGTTTAACTTGTATTTCAACATCATTCAACGACCATGAAACCGCTGCCGGATCCACAATATGCTCCAAGTGACTCAATGACCGATTCTACGCACGATGAAGGCAGCAAATCGTTAAGTACCAGTCAGAAAGTTTTTCACACAAACCTGGATCGGGAAACATACGGAACCTTTGCTGAAATCGGTGCAGGTCAGGAAGTGGTCCGCTGGTTTTTTCGTGTTGGGGGAGCATCGGGGACGATTGCGAAGACGATCTCTGCCTACGACATGACTACCAGTGACGCGATTTATGGCAAGTGCGAGCGTTATGTAAGTCGGGAGCGCTTGTGCAAGATGCTTGAATATGAGTATGAGCTGTTGGAGCAGCGACTACGTGCGAAACGGGGGCCGACGACGCGATTCTTTGCTTTTGCGGACACAGTTGCAGCCAGCAGTTACTCAAGGAAGCGGGATGGCGACGGATGGTTGGGGATTCGGTTCCAACACAAACCGGAAGCGGAGCCTTCAGAAATTATAATTCATGTCCGCCTTCTGGACTTGGAGAACTTGAGACAACAGGAAGTCCTTGGTCAAATCGGCGTCGGGTTAGTCTGCGGAGGCTTATATCAATTCAGCGATCCGGTGAATTTGGTGAAATCTTTATTGGGTGAACTGACCCGCGACCGGATTGAGGTTGATTTAATAAAATTCAGCGGTGCCGCTTTTACTAAAGTCGACAACCGTCTGATGAGTTTGGAGTTGGTAACTCAGGGATTGGCAGATGCGGCCTTGTTTATGCCCGAAGGAGAGGTTATTCAACCCGCTGAGCTTCTATACAAAAAATCCATCCTGGTGAATCGGGGTAGTTTTCGACCTGTCACGAATGTGACAATCGATATGCTTCGCTGCGGGCAAGCGACGTTTGTTCAGGAGGAAGGTTTTTCGGGGGACCAGACGGTCACCTTGATGGAGATGACTCTCAGTAACCTATCCAATAAAGGTACTATCAATCCTCAGGATTTTCTGGACCGCGTCGATATGTTGTCGACCTTGGGTAATCCCGTTCTTGTCTCCAATTACATGCGTTTCTTCAAACTGGCCGCCTATCTTTTCAGGCATACTCAAAAGAAGATTGGCCTCGTCATGGGAGTGCCGACATTAAAAGAGATTTTTCTGGAGAAATACTATGAAGATCTTGAAGGTGGCATTCTGGAATCATTCGGGCGTTTGTTTAAGCATGACTTGAAACTCTATGTTTATCCTCTGAAAGACAAGACGACCAATGCACTGATCACGGCTGGTAATTTAAGGGTGGACACTCACTTGCGGCACCTCTATTCCTATATGACTGAAAACTGTTACATCGAAGGAATGAGGGATATTGACGAAAACTGCCTGGACATTTTTTCCCGAAAAGTTCTGGGAAAAATCCGGAAGGATGATTCCAGTTGGGAATCAGAAGTTCCGGAATCGGTGGTCCATATGATCAAGGAACGCGGTCTCTTTAAAGAATAGATGAAGAAGGAATAGGTAGGGGACAAGGCCGGTGTTCCCATGGAACTTTGGATTAGACTGCTCACTGGAAACCTATTTATTCCTCTTTATTTGAAATAGTGCCGACAAGGATTAATAAGCAACAAGCGGCGGCAGAGATCACTGTTATTCTGAACCGCTTGTATCCCGATCCCCCCATTCCGTTGGACTCTTCCAGCCCATTCACGTTGTTGATAGCCGTATTGCTTTCGGCTCAGTGCACGGATGTTCGGGTGAATCTGATTACTCCAGGATTATTCGAAATTGCCAGTAACCCTGAGAGCATGATGAAGCTCACGGTTGCTGAGATTGAACGGATAATTCGATCCTGTGGTCTGGCCCCTGCTAAATCAAAAGCCATACAGGGTCTTTCAAAGATCCTGGTCGAACGATTCGATCATCAAGTGCCGAAGACTTTGGAAGAATTAGAAACCTTGCCGGGAGTCGGTCATAAAACAGCGCAGGTCGTCATGGCGCAGGCATTCGGTATTCCCTCTTTTCCAGTTGACACCCACATTCATCGTTTGGCATTCCGTTGGAAATTGTCAACCGGCAGAAATGTTGTCCAGACTGAAAAGGACTTGAAGAGGCTGTTTCCTGAAAATTCCTGGAATAAGTTGCATCTCCAGATTATCTATTTCGGAAGAGAATATTGTCCCGCCAGGGGACACCATGCCAATGTCTGCCCGATCTGCAGTCGATATGGACGTAAAAGCCTGTTCGCTTAAATAGAGATCTATTGTAAATTCAGATTGAACCAATTTTTCAGGAAATCCTTGGCTGGTATTCCCGGGGTGGTTCCATATTTGCGGTCGATTACTTTTCCCTCTTTCATCAGGACGAGACAAGGGAATATATTATCAGGAACGTATTCTGTAACCGACTCAGGATTGGAATCCACTTCAATCTTGCAGATCTTTACCCGGTCACGGTAATCGGGGGCAATGGCTTCAAGGACAGGATTCAGTTCAAGGCATGGCAGGCACCATTCTGCCCAGAAATCCAGTAGAACAAGGTGTTCTGATTGAAGGACCTCTGTTTCGAAATTCTCATCTGTGACAATTGAGATATCTGATGTTGGCTCTTTAGATTCCTTCAATCCACTCAGGAACCAAGTCAAATGTATCTGATCTATTTCGTCCAAGGCTTCAGCAAACGACGGCATTTTTGATAGTCCGGATTCATCGACATGGTCAGCGATCGGGTCAGCAATGACAGCGGATGGATTCTGAATCGAATTCAGAATATTTGCCGGATTCAAGCGGTTGGAGATATCTGAAAGATCCGGTCCGGCATTATCAAAATCAGGATTGCCGGGGAATTCTGTTTCTCCGAGAGAATGGCATTTCCAACAGGCAGCGTCGTAGAATATTGCTTCACCGTGTTCGATAGCCTGTCGCCGGTCTTCTGAATCCGCTGGAAACGCAAACAACGCGGTAAGGATTGAAGAGTTCTCCTTCACATCATTCGCTTTAATGGAAGAGGAGGTGATCAGTGGCTGGGGTAGGGGGGGGGTAAGCCACCCAATCACAATGATGCCAACGACACTTGCCGGAAGGCAGAATTTAACGATGGAATTCAATGCAAGATAATGAAATCCCCATTAGTGTCGGCATAAACTGCGCCATTTCCCCAACGACCAAAAGCGTTTTCCTTGGATCCGGGTTTTCCTATTGCTGCTCCGTCAGCCCCGTAGATTTGCCAACTCAAGTCGTGAGATTTGTTGAAATTTGTTCCTTCTCCCCAGGCCATCAGTATTTCCCCTCGCTGGTTATTTCCCATCACCACGGATCGCCGTTTTGCATATTTTCCGGAAGGCATGATCAATTCATTGCTCCCTGAAATATTCATATAGATATCCTCCTTGTTCCGGCCTGCCACGATGGTTTTCCCCTGAAGATTCACTACTGAGTACACCCCGCCCGGGCAGGCATTCAATTCCCAGTGGTCCAGGAATTTGTTCTGAAATGTTTTGCCGTGATCCGAGGAGGTTAATACATAGGAATCCCGGTTCGATCGATTCTCTGCGATCCGGTAGACAAAGGTTAATTGACCTTCTGAATTGCATTGAGCTTTCAAGTGGCAACAGACACATACCCCTTTGCCGATATCAATCGGCGTAGGTTCGGAAAAAGTCAGTCCGTTGTCGGAGGAATGGCGCATGAATATTCTACGGTCTTTTTCTTTGCCTTCTTGCATCAAACCGCCGACGAAGGTGTACACATTGCCCTTGGAATCCGCCGCCAGTGCACAGCCCCCGTCATAACCCCATGTACCTGCACTTAGGTCCCGTTGTGCCTCAAAACCGGTTCCGGTTTCATTTAAACGGGTGTAGAAGGTGTAGCGTATATCCGACCCCTTGAGTTTGCGCCCCAAATGTTTGATTTTTTCTCGTATGTAAAAAATGTTTCCATGAAACAGAACGTGCACTTGTCCGTTTTTTCCTATAGCGAGCTCTCCGATCGCCGCGCATTTTTCAATACTGTTAACTTGGACCGGTTTGGAAAATTCTTGCGATTCCCGGTTCAGAAGACTGTAGAAAATATTGCCTTTCTGATTGAATAGAAGGTGGACTCTTCCTTCGTTGTCTGTATAGGTTTTGGCACGTTTTCCGTTGAAGGGAACGGATTTTGTCAGGACTTTTGTCGCAGATGAAGCCGAAAGGATTGGCAATAAAAAGCATAGCGCCAGCCACAGGAACAGAGACTCAGCTGGTTTTCTTGAAAGGGCAAGGGTTGTTGTTTTCATGGGTTTGGTTTGTTTACTAAGAATCACATTATTACCGAGATTACTGGTCTAATCAGCCTTTCGGCAATCAAATTGTCCTGATTGTTCTCGCGCCGCAAGTGCCTGTGCGGACCAAATTGGTAAGGCGTGCTGTCCTCAGCGCGCCGCGAATGGGTCGGTGAGGAGAGCTGAGGACGCAACAGCACAAAGAGAAACTCTTATATATCACTAGGACGACAGAATGTCTTTGAGGAGATCGCCACATTAACGAAAAAGGCCCCGCTTGGTGGTGAAGCGGGGCTCTGCGTCGAAGTTGAATGAGGATACTTGCGGAAGCTAGGCCGCGACCGCTTGTTTGCGCGATCCGGTGGCATCGCCAGGCCGACGCTCATTTTTGCGACTATTTCTGAAGGAAGGTTTACGTTTGCCTTGGAAGTTTCCTCGAAAATCTTTGAAACCACCCCCACCTGACCGATTTCTGCCTTCGTATCGATTTCCCCGATCAGGCCGGTCGTTTTCACCTTGGCGGTTTCCGCTTTCGGGACGGCTTCCACCCTCAAAGCGATTACCCCCATCGGATCTAACTCCGCGTTCATTGCCACTACCTCCCTCAGATCTGCCTGCGCGTTCGTAGCGGTTTCCACCTTGGCGGTTTCCGCTTTCGGGACGGCTTCCACCACTG
>DUCD01000102.1 GCA_012959985.1 Verrucomicrobiales bacterium
AAGAAGGGGCCGGAAGTTTCAAAGCGTTTCGGATTGGCTTGGGCTGGGGGAAAGACCAAGTGGGGAGTTCTTCCAGTTCCGAGCAAGGTCCAGCCCGGGTCTGCCCATGGCATCTTTAAGCGTTTCCCGAAAGAGATTACCCTTGTTGACGAACATTACTGGGGACTGGGAGGGAACACCCATCAGATCACGGTGTTGGCGACCTCGCAGGCGGCGACAGTGAATGGCTCGAAAGGGCCTCCAAAGAGAGGGCAATGGGATGGTGTGGAGTGGCCCCTTTTCTGGACCAATGAGCTGGGGGAAGGACGGGTGTTCTGTTCCATTCCAGGGCATAACCTATTTACTTTCAACGATCCTTTTTTCCGGATCATTCTACTTCGTGGAATGGCCTGGGCGATGAGGGAACCTTTTGATCCCTTTATTCCCATTGTGACCCATAACGCCTTGCTTAAGTAAGCCTGCTGAAATCCAGACCTGTATGAAAAAATATAACTCCTCCAGATTAGGCGCTGAGACAGCGCACGCTACGGTTTCCCGTTTTGTGATGGGATGTCTTTGCCTTTCGTTTCTCGTTCTTTCGGGAACGTCTGTGCTTGCCCAGCAGGGTAAGACGCGCAAGCAAGCGCAGGCGCGCAAGAATCGACCTCTGGATGAGCAGGTTCAGCGGAAGGGGGTGACCATCTGGAGTGATGGAACGCGGATGTTGGGTGACCTCTATCTGCCCAAAGAACTCAAGAAGGATGAGCGCTTGCCAACCATCGTATTCATTGCTGGAACGGGTGGAACCAAGAAGGGTTTCCCGCAGAAGTTGGGGACCCTATTTGCGATGGCGGGTTATGCCTTTCTCGCCTTTGACTACCGGGGCTGGGGAGAGAGTGACAGCAAGTTGCAGATGCTCGATCCGATGCCTGAGCCGGGAAAGGACGGCATGGTCACCGTCACAGCGCGGGCGATTCGATGGCAGATGGATTTTTCTGACCAGGTGGCTGATATCCGAAATGCGATCGCCTTTGTTTCAGGCGAGCCTCATGTGGATTCAAGTCGTATTGGAATATTGGGAACCAGTTATGGTGGGGGATTGACGGTCTATGTGGCAGCACATGATCCACGGGTGAAAGCATCCGCGGCACAGGTTCCGGGAATGGGCGGAGGACGCGGTCCGAAGGCTGTATACCGTGCCTACGTGCAACAGACCCAACGCTCACGGGCCGAGGCGGAGCCTGTTCCGTATAAGACCGGCGCCCCTGGGGGTAAGATGTCGAGCTACGCGCACATGCGCTACAACACCGCCAAGGGAATTGGATACAGCGCCATTGAGGCGGCTGAGTTGATCAAGACGCCCATGTTGATTATTGATGCCGGTTCCGAGGAGTTGATGGACATCACCAAAAATGGTGGATTGGTTGCCAAAATTCTCAAGAAGAACGGGGTGGATGTGACCTATCACATTTATCCTGATATTGCCCATTATGGGATCTATCGTGAGCGGCTTGTCGATGCCACCAAGATGGAAATCGAATTTTTCGACAAGCATCTTAAAACCAAGAAGGACTAAAATGACCGACATGATCTTTGCCCGCTTTTCCATCTTTTCGTTCCTTTTGCTCGGCGGCATACTCATTGCTGCCCCTAAACGTCCTGCTGTTACGGCTTCTTCCGACTATCTTTCTCCGGAACTCCGGGGTCAGGTGGCATCTCTGAAATAAAGGGACAAGCAAATAATGTCATCAACCACAGTCGCCCCGTCCCTTTCCTGAATCTCTATAGTGTTACGATTCAAGTATCTCGATGCTTGCCCGAATCTCAATCTCAATCTCAATCTCAATCTCAGCCGAAGACGTCCCGCGGGCAGTGGACAAATTGGAACATTGAAAGGATCCCCATGATTAGAACCACATGCATCGCCTTCGCGGTCATCAGCTTCAACCTGTCTTCCACCGTGGCCCAGGACTATCTCTCCGATGAATTGCGCGGGGAGGTTCAGGAATTGAAACGATCCGCTCTGGAAGCCGGGGCAAGCCAACAGAATGGTTCCGGGCTGAAATTCTATGGCGGTGGTTGAATGCCTTTGCCCTGAGCGGGAAAACGCTTCCGGTGAATATCACACAAACGGTCAATTCCGTCATGGCCTTGGAGCCAGGCGAAAGGATCAGTCGCAACCTTCTTCGAACGTTGGACCATTTCATTTTCGAGCTGCGAACTCTCGAAGAAAATCCAGAGGTTCTCGGGTCTGTCACGCTGAACACCCCGGGGCCATTTCCAGCCCAGAGTTTCCAGACCCTTGAATTGAACTTTCAGGTCGGAACCCAAGGCATTGCGGTCGGTGGAAAAATTGTTGTGCCCCGCCACTTTTTCTCCGATTCCGGTGTCTGGCAGGTGAAGCGCCCGAAAGCGGACCACTACCTGAGCGCGTCCGCTTCGAATCGGGAAGTTGAACTGATCCCGGACTCAGTGACCATGAGTGGAATGCACGGAGGATTCCGCGGAGCGGCACCACAAACAGCGTTTCGAATCGAAAAGGTTCCTCTTCTCTCCGGTGATACGGTAACCCTACGATTGGGCGACCGATCCGGAGGAAGCCGGGGATACCGAATCCAGAGTTATAGTAATGACGCCGCCCCGATTCCTTTGTATGTCGATCTGAAAGGAGACGGGCGATTATTAACACTCCCCATCAGAACTTACTCCGTCATAGGGAAGTCTGCCCGGGCCATTCATGGTTTTGCCCCTTCGATAGTCGGGGTCGATGAACCCTTTTCATTGAATGTGCGCGCTGAAGATGAGTTTCGAAATCGAGCCAGTGGTCAAATCCCTGGAATTCAGATCTTTCTGAATGGAAAGCCCTATCGAATTCTGGATAAAACCGAGCAGGCACTTCAAATCATTCCGGATCTCAGAATCCAACGCCCGGGAATTCATCGGTTTACCTTCACCGCCCAAAACGGAAAGCTCAAGGGAATCTGCAATCCCATCTGGGTGGAGGAGAATCCTGGAGACCGTATTTTCTGGGGAGAAACCCATGGCCATTGCGGCTTTGCGGAAGGGCAAGGCACGGCGGAAGGGTTTTTCCGGTTTGGGCGCGATGATGCCCGATTGGATTTTCTGACGCTTTCGGAGCACGACATCTGGATGGACGATGCCGAATGGAAGCAACTGAACGCCTTGTCGGAACAGTTTACCCAGCAAGGCCGCTTCATCGCCTTTCCCGGATACGAATGGACAACCCGAAGAAGTCGGGGTGGACACCATAACGTGATCTTCAGGACAGCCGGCAGAAAACGGGTCCCGTCACAGGAGGCGCCCACCCTGAGTAAACTCTATCGGGGCCTGCATGCCACGCTTCCTCCGGAAGACGTCCTCGTTATTCCTCACGCCCACCAAGCGGCGGATTGGAGACTTTCAGACCCGGGCACCGAAAGACTCGTGGAGATCATGTCCATGCACGGCACCTTTGAGTGGTTCGGACAAAAATATCTCGAACAGGGCTTTGAGGTGGGGTTTATCGGCGCCTCCGATGACCATCTTGGACATCCCGGATACAGTTCCGGATTGCGTGGCGGTCTTCGCCAACATGGAGGCCTGGCGGCGGTATTCGCTGAATCACTGACGACCGATGGGGTGTTCGACGGACTTCGCAACCGGACCGCTTATGCCACCTCAGGTCCCCGAATCCTTCTCAAGGCCACTCTGAATGGTTATTCCATGGGCACGCGACAACCCTTCCGAAAATCCAGAACATTAGAAGGCCGCGTATCCGGCGAGTCGCCGATCGACCTGGTCGAACTGATCAAGAATGGCGAGGTCATCCGCCAGAAGAAATTTCTGACCACTTCTGTGAAGGACCGCGTATTCGCTGAAATAAGTTTCCACTCGGAGTCGGACGTATTTTTCGGAAGAGACAATCCAAGGGGGAATCGTCCATGGAACGGAAGGTTGAATGTGGTCCAGGCTGACCTGGAAGGACTGACCACGGATGGGATCCAGAATCGGCGATCGGACTTTGCGCGACGGGATCCGGACATTCGCCACAAGATCCATTTCCGAGTGGCTACTCGCGGCCGTAAACAAGGCTTCATGGTCGAACTTTCGGGAGTGACTCTGCAAACCCAGATCCGTTTAAGCTTGGAAAAGGGTCGTGAATTTGGTGCGGCTCCCCCACGCATCCGTCCCTCGGCGAACATTCCCGCTGCCGAGATCGTATTCCGGTTCCAGGATTTAGTGGACGGAGAAGTGACCCAGTCATTTCGTGTCGGGAGACATCGAGATCAAGTTCAACTACGAATCATTCAGCCGAAGGGCTCGCTGGATCAGTCCTTCTCATTTGAAGACAATGAATCCCCCGAACCGGGAGATTGGTATTACCTGAAGATTCTTCAACTCGATGGAGGTCTCGCCTGGTCGAGCCCGTTCTGGGTCGGAGGAGAATCCATACGATAACAAGTGCTAACAGCAAGATCATCTATTTCAGCGACTAACAAGATGTAATTGTGAGACCCAATAATGCTTTGAAACATTGCTTGATTTGCTTTTTCTTCCATCATTTGATCTTGAGAATGCATTCGGCGATAAAGAGCCATCACCGATTTGTAATCATTAACAGTTTCGTTTCGTAATTTTATTCCATTTTTGCGCTACGGCGCGGTTTCTTCCAGTCCATCCAGAGCGATGAACCGGTGTCGCAATTCCCGTTTTTCGCTGACATTCCAGAGTCGGAATCCCATCGGCCGGCTGTCGAAATTCTTGCTGGTGGTTTCGCCATTCACCAACTGGATTCCCTTGTATTCATTGAGGATGCGGCGGTGGGTGTGGCCGGCTAAAAAGGCCACCACACCGTTCTTTTCGCACAGGTCGAGGATCTCCTTTCGCTTGGGCAGGGGTAGGTTGAAGTAGTCCTCCTCCTCATCGGGTTTTTGGGTGAATAAGGGGTAGTGGACCACGACAACCACCGGTGACAGTTTCAACTTCGCCGCCTTGAGTGTGGCCTTAAACCAGGCGTCATGCTTATCCGACGCCCCCTCAATCGGCGCCTTCCACAACTGTGTATTGGCGATGACAAAGGTGTAACCCTTGTGCTCGATGGTATAGTAGTCCTTGCCGATCTTCTCGCGATAACGTCGGAGCGATTCGAGTGTGGGCTTGTTTTGCACGTCGTGATTTCCCGCGGCGCAGTAACACGGAAGCTTAAAGCCCGCGCGGATGGAATTGAAATCGGCGAATGATTTGTCATCGGCCTTGTGCACCAGATCTCCGCAGATCACCACAAAGTCGGGCCGCATGAGATTGATTTGTTTCACCGCCTGGGTGAAGGTTTTCACATCGTGCTCATAACCGCCCATGCCCAGTTGGGTGTCGCACATCTGCACAAATGAAAAGGCCTCCTGCTGCGCGGCGGTTTTCGACACAGCCTGATCCGAGGCATACAACCGCTGGTCGAGCAGTGAAGTGATCATTGCGAGCAGCGCAAGGCGCAAGCAGATAGGTGAGCTTTTCTGAAAAAAGGGGATGCGATTCAGTTTTTTTCTTGAGCGGGAAATGTTCATCGGACGGATTTCATCAACTTGACCATGGCCCTGCCCATGGCTTCGCCGACGTTCATGTAGGTTTCTGCATTTCCGCCATAGTGACCGCCGGAACTCCCGCCTTTGGACAACGGGTGGCTGTAGACTGTAGCAACGTTTCCTTTGAACTCAGGATATCTGCCGGAATTGCCGTCGACCGCGAGCATGGCATCAAGGATCTTGCCACCGCCGTCGGTGGCCCCTTTTTCGGTCTGGCCGAGTGTGGCACAGACGAACTTTGCGTTGGGCGCATCAAAGTCCTTACGTAGCTGCTTGATGAGATGAACGAGGTTCTTCTCGTATCGGTTGGAAAGCGCGGCGCTACGGCTGTCCCGATCACCCTGCCACCAGAAGAAGCCCGCGATCTCGTATT
>DUCD01000103.1:0-1587 GCA_012959985.1 Verrucomicrobiales bacterium
GCTCGCGGCCGGAATTAACTTTTCGTTGCGGAGTGTGATCGTCGCGGGTGAATCCTATCGTCGACAATACTTGGAACATCCGGTCCAACCGGACGAACTACTCCAGATGTTCGGGCGTGCCGGAAGACGGGGACTCGATGAGATCGGCTACCTGATCATTGGTCCGAATGGTCTCAGAATGCAGAACTCCTACCCAAAATATCTGACTCGGACAGCATCGGTGGATTGGGGAGCCCTGCTGTCTGTGATGGCCGCCGCGGCAGACCGAAATGAAAGCCCCTATGCAGCCGCTGTCAAAGTCCAAAAGCGATTATTCACGACCAAACCCATTTTTCTGGGGATCGAACACTCGGTTGAGAACCCCGCCTCCCCCTGCGGTCTGCATACGGATACGGAAAGAGCCCGTTACTCCCGAAGCCGTCTCCAACAGATTCTGAATTCACGGGGCGAATGGCAACCTATTCCAAAGCTCGTGCCCAGGCCATTGAGGGAAATACGGATACCGCCGGATAAACCCAGTGATCCGACATCTCCAGAAAACACCATTCCCGAAACTCTCCCCATGCTGTCCCATCGGGATGCGTTGGAGAATATTGGCCATGGGGACCTTGTGCCTGTGGCCGAAAACGGATCCTCAACCCAGTACGGTCGTGAATTTATTGTGGCTGAACTTAAAGATCCCGACCGTGTTTTACTGATCAGGTGGGTGAAAAGATTGATTCATTGGAAACGAAAACAGCTAAGTCGAAAAACTTGGGAGGAACAGGCTGTCCCGAAATTGAAACAGGCATTTGAGGATAGAGGAACACCATGGATGACCTGGATAATCCGAGACGATCGAATCCTGGCACGAATCGGCCTGGGGGGGGTTAAACAGCCGGCTGTGGTGGATGCCTACGATGTTCCCCTCTGGAAACCCCTGCGTCGGAAAGTCCTCCAGGAAGCTTGTGTTCAATGCAATCTGCGGAATCATTGCCTCGAATTATCCAAGTCCACGGGAGTGGCTCTGCTCTGGATAAGAATGAAGCTGACCGAAGCAAACGGCACCCCTACCCTCCGTGGCCGCATCGTCAGTTTCTTTGCTCACGGCTACGGTCTGGCCATCGCTGCGGCTCTCGAATCGACGGATTACAGCCTGAATGATCTGGTCTATGACATCGCAGGCCTGGCGGCCGGATACCGATTCAGCGAAGATGAATACCGGTGGGGGGGACGTCTTGCCGATACCTGCCGGGAAACATACGGCACCTTGAGAATTGAGGGATACCTGGAAAATGGGGTGCCTCCCGATTACGGTGCCGGGACCGAAGAAATCGTTAAGAATGTCAAATTCCGCGTAGATACGCGTTCACGCCGGCAATGGGTCACTGACCAGTTGGGCCCCGGAGACATCGACCGGATGATCATCGAGTGGAGAAGTCTCCTCAGACAGATTGCCAATGCACCTTCTCTGGACTGGCCTCGGTGGACAGATCTTCAGAAGTCAGCGGCTCAATTGGTGAAAGAAACCAAATCCCCGACTCTAAAGGATCTCCCCAAACTGGATTTCAATCAAACGAAAAGGGTGAATCACAGACTTATTTTCAA
>DUCD01000103.1:1597-5911 GCA_012959985.1 Verrucomicrobiales bacterium
GGGGCAGGGCCTCCTGGATTTTGGCTCTGGTCTCCTGGTCCAGCGTCTCGGAGACGAGCAGCAGCAACAGCCCCAGCTGACGCTCGGAGGCTTTGAAGGGGATCATGCCCAGCAGCTTGTAGCCAAAGAGCGCCAGCGCGGTCCTGATCACGAGGATCTCGTCGACCGTGAAGCCATCGAATCGCTTTACCACATCAATCGCTGGGGAAGCGGTTATTTTGATGTAAACGATGCCGGAGAAGTCATTGCAAAACCGGTGCAGGATGAGGGAGCATCGGTCAAGCTCTGTGACATCATTCACGAAGCCCGGAAAAAAGGCCTTGCGGCCCCTCTGTTGATCCGGTTTCAGGATATCCTCAGACATCGGGTTGCTTCCATTAATACGGCTTTCCGGAAATCCATTGAGGAATACGAATACCAGGGATATTACCAGGGAGTCTTCCCCATCAAGGTCAATCAGCTTCGAGAGGTGGTTACCGAGATTCTGGATGCGGGCCAACCCTACGATTTCGGACTGGAAGTCGGCAGTAAGCCCGAACTTTTTGCCGGCCTGGCTCTACAGGATAAAATCGGAAGTCTCATGATCTGCAATGGCTACAAGGATCTCGATTTCATCAAGATGGCCTTGATGGGTATCAAACTTGGTAAACGAGTCATCATTGTCATCGAGAAACTCGAGGAACTGATCCAGATTCTTGATGTTTCAAAGGATTTCGGAGTCGAACCCATGATTGGAATTCGTCTGCGGCTCCATTCGGAAGGAGCGGGAAAATGGGCGGACAGTGCAGGCGAGCACGCAAAATTCGGACTGAGCACCGCCGAGGTCTGCACAGCGATAAAGATCCTCGAACAACGCAAACTGCCACACTGCTTGAAACTGGTCCATTTCCATATCGGTTCACAAGTCCCGGACATCTCTACAATAAAAAAGGCCGTCATCGAAGCAGCACGGTTTTATGCCAAATTGAAAAAGCTTGGATTTGACATTGAATACATGGACGTCGGAGGTGGACTGGGAATCCATTATGGAGGCAGTCCAAGTGCTTTTGACAGTTCCACCAATTATTCACTCCAGGAATACACCAACGATATCATATTTCACATTGCCGATGTGTGCAACGCCGAGCAGGTTCCCCATCCGAATGTCATCAGTGAAAGCGGACGTGCCATTGTAGCCCATCACAGTGTATTGATCGTCGAGGCATTCGGATCCAGTGTTAAAAACAACCCGATGACCGATTTGGACTTTTCAGGACCACAACACCCGCATGTGATGGAACTCCTGGAAATACGAGACAATTGGGAACAATTGAACAAGCTAGAAGCTTTTCACGATGCCCTGGAAAGAAAAAACGATGCGCATCACATGTTCACATTGGGCATGCTCGAACTCGAGGACAAAGCAAAGATCGAGACCCTTTACTGGGACATCGGAAAATCGGTGGTTGAGGAGTTTAAGGGCAAATCTTTCATTCCAGATGAAATCAAGCATCTGGAAGATACCTTGAGCGATCAATACCTCTGCAACTTTTCCATCTTCAGATCCCTGCTGGACCATTGGGCCGTCGGTCAATTGTTCCCGATCATGCCGATCGATGGATTGGACCAGGCCCCTTCACGGGAAGCAACTCTGGTCGACATCACCTGCGACTCAGACGGTTTCATAGAAAAATTCATCGGATTACATGAGGACTGGGACACCCTCCCCGTTCACCCGGTGCAGGAAGGAAACACCAAGACACCTTATTACCTTGGTTTTTTTCTGATGGGAGCTTACCAGGACATCATGGGAGATCTGCACAACCTATTCGGTCGGGTCAATGAAGTTCATGTCTTCCTGGATCCGGATGAACCTTCCGGTCATTACATTGAAGAGGAAATCGAAGGTGAGTCGATTATGCAAACCTTGGCCTCGGTTCAGTTCGATGCCAATGAGTTAAAAAGACAGATTAAATCTCAGGTGGACCGGGCGATTAAAACAGACATGATGAAACCATCCGAAGCAATGAAGTTGTTTCGGGACTATGAAAAAGGTCTGAAAAACTATACTTACCTCAATTTTCAATAGTGTGAACAATTCCTACAGATGAAACCGGCACCCCTTGCAACGAAAACCGCTATACTTCGCTCGCTGGGCAATCTGGTCCGAGGATTGTCCGCCGTGTTCTGGGGGATCCCCCTGGCCTTGGTCATCGGCGTCCAAACAGCCTTAACCGACTGGTTCCGATCCATGGAGGAACTCGGCATTCTGCTTCCCATCGGGGCCCACCTCCTGATCTTCACTGGTTTAAAAAAATTGTCCTTGTTTCAGCTCCAGGAACGGATTTGGATCCGCTCACTGGAGCGGGCGGAAATTCTGGTGTGGATTAATATCGGATTATGTCCGTTCCTCTACTGGTGGAACCGATTCCCTCAAGAGGAGTTGTTCGTATATGCCACAGGCATGATGGGGCTGAGCAGCCTAACCCTTCTTTTCAATATAAATATGGTTCTCCAACGACTCACTGCCATGCTTCCCGATCGCCTGCTGGGTCAGGAAGTACGGCTGTTCACTACTTTCAATGGCGCCCTACTGGTCCTCTTGATTTCCTCCATCGCATTTTTTGCAGCCGTCAAGCAGATGAGTGAAATTCCAGTAGAGCTCGTCCCCTTCCTGGCCATCTGGAGAGAAATCAGGCAGTTCTTTATTCTATTCCTGATCTTACTGCCCGTCTCAGTGACGATGGCCCTGATTTGGAAGATTAAGGAAATCATCTTTGAAAGTGTATTCACCATGGAAGTAAGGGAAATCCCGGATGTGCATGAAACCTCATTTCAGCACAACCCAAAACCACCGCTGGATTTCATTCCGCGAAACAATTAAAAGGTAACAACACGATCAATATCACTGCCATCCCTTAAGGACAATGTCACTGACTTAAGACAATTACGGAAAATTCGGAAGAGGTGATTCTAAGAATAGTGGATCGACGTCGACCCACCTACACGTTGGAGTTCACGCTTCAGCGTGTTTTTGATGTCGATTCCAGAAGTTGAAGCGTGAACTCCAACGGATACCCTTATTCCTGCTTAAGTCAGCGACATTGCCCTTAAGGATGAAACAACAATGCACAACTCGAATATTTATTCGAGTTGTGCATAATGACTCGGGAACTGACTTTCAGACTTTCAATTCCTTCATCCGGTGTTTCTTCATCCCACAATCAAACTACCGGATTATCCGTCGGGTTTTAGTTGCTTTGAAAACCGGCCGAGGATTTCTCTCCGGTTTCGTGACCATTGCCATTGCCATTGGCTTCCACTTTGAATTGCCCGACGAGGCTTCTCAGGCGCCCCGCCATCTCCGCCAGTTCACCAGTACCGGAATTGGTCTGATCGGCACCGTCCTTAACCGTCTGTGACGAATTAAAAAGACCCGAGATATTCTGTGACACTTCGGACGATCCAGTGGACGCCTCTTTGATATTATGGGTGATGTCCGTGGCCGCCCTCGATGCGGCCCCCACTTCATTTGCAACCGTGCCGATGGTGGCCGATTGTTCCTCGACAGCAGAGGCGATGGTCCGCACTGTGGTATTCAATTCGTCGATGATTTCAGAGATAGCGCTCGTTGCGCCGAATGCGTCATCGGTCTTCATCTGCATCTCCCCGATCAGCCGCCCGATTTCTTCGGTCGCAACGGCCGTTTGCTTAGCCAGTTCCTTCACCTCATTAGCCACCACGGCAAAGCCTTTGCCTGCGTCCCCGGCACTGGCCGCCTCAATGGTCGCGTTCAGAGCAAGAAGGTTTGTCTGGTCGGCAATGTCGCTAATAGTCTCGACCACTTTGCCGATTTCTTTGGCCGATTCCTTGAGCGAGCCCATGGTTCCGCCCGCCGCTTTTGCTTTGGAATCCGCTTCCAATGAAATCCGCGAACCCTCGGTACAGCTCCTCGCCACTTCGTTCAGAGACACGTTCATTTCATCGATGGACGTAGCCACGCTAGACACCGTTGTTGACATCTGCTCGGCACTCTGAGCTATATTGCTCAAATTTGTTGAAAACTCTTCAACCGCTCCAGCCGCGCTGTTGGTCTCGGAAGTCATTGCCATGGCTGCCGTTGTCATCTCCCCTGCATTGGCGGCCAATTCTTCGCTTGTAGCAGCCAGTGAAGTGGTGTTTGTGGCGACTTCTCCAATGATGCCTTTGAGCTTAAAAACAAAACGATTGAAGTGTTTTGCCAACATGCCGATCTCGTCTTCACTTTTCACATCTATCTTAACGCTTAGATCTCCATCGCCATCGCTGATATACTCTTACGCATCAAGTTTTCGG
>DUCD01000104.1 GCA_012959985.1 Verrucomicrobiales bacterium
GATGAAGCCCAGGATCTCTTCGACTGGATCATTGATCTTGGACCGGACGGAGGCGCCCAAGGCGGGAACATTATCGCTGAGGGCACCCCTGAAAAAATCGCCGCCAATAGAAAATCCATCACCGGAAGATACCTCAAGAAGCTGTTGGCCTGATCGCACCCCCCCAAAGAACCCCCTGGGAATTCTTCTGAGTATATCAACCACCTTACACAGACTCTTAATAATAAGAGTCGGGTGCCATCAAAATAACGAGGGGAAGATTTTGCTGTACCGTCGGATCTCCTCAGTCGAGACGGATGTTGATTTACACTGAAAATGCGCTGGGGACAGCGCACGCTACAGTACTATTCAGCTCGATCCCCGGCCTGAATTCACACTCATCCTACTCAGCGACCTGCTTTAGTGGTAGAGCGTTCTTTGATCCACTGGTAATCGGCACTGTTCGGAGCGGTATAATTGAAACTGTTGTAGATGCCGGTAATCTTCGCAATAGTTCGGGGATCTATCCATTTTTTAATCTCGCCGTGACCATCTGCAAAGGAAAACCCGGCGGCCCCGTTATGGTAACTCGCTGGTAAATCCCTCCAGTAAGCCTGACGAGGACGGTCGAACATTCGGACCGCAAACCAACCATCATTGATGCCATCGGGATGTTCATCCAGTAACACCCATGCTTTCGATGGAGCAGGCGCCTTGATGTCTACTGATTTCCGAAAAGTATGATAACCGGAACTGTTTCCCGCTGATCCACCTTCGGGCCCAATACGACCCGCCATCCAACTGTTCATCGAGACACTGCGTACCCGAAGTCGAAATTGATTCCGGAATTTCACCTTGCTCTTGTCTGCGGGACATTTATAGATGCCCACCGATTTTGTATATGTTCCCAAAGCGGATCGTTTCAGGTTGTCCAAATTAAAATTATCGGTATTTCCTCCACTGTAATCCAACCATCCCTTCACCCATCCATCGATATCCCCGGCTCCTCCGAAATTGGATGGTAACCAGTCATCGTTATCATCGGTATACATCGCCCATGCATACTGAAGCTGTTTCAGATTGTTGAGACAACTGATGCCTAGTGCCTTGGTTTTTGCCTTGGACAAAGCAGGAAGAAGCATTCCGGCCAATATAGCGATGATGGCGATAACTACCAAAAGCTCTATCAACGTAAAACCAGCTCGTGATGGATCTGATTTTGAGTCATTGGATAAATTCATGTGCCTGATTAAACCATAACTATTGATTAATACAACCTCCATCAGGCAGGTTTCGGGTTGGATTTTTTAAAGGAATTCCAGCGGTTTTGGGGAATAACGCCCAGCCCCATGATAAAAAGTTGAGAAGCTATAAAGGCAATCAACCAAAACAAGGTGGAATCCATAAATCCATAGGCATGCAGTCCGATTCCCAGCATGTTGACCCCGAACCAGGAAAGACTGGTTACAACATTTCCAAAAACTGCCATCACCATAATCCCCCTATCACGGACATATCCCCCCCAACGGGCATGCAGTATGATGGCATTCCACAGAACGATGATCAACGCTCCGTTCTCCTTAGGATCCCATCCCCAGAACCTTCCCCAGGATTGATCTGCCCAGATGCCCCCGAGAATAGTTCCGACAAAACTGAACAGCGTGCTGAAACAAACGATCCCATAAACCATTTTTGTAAGGTTTTTTGAAGAATCCCGGTTCAGAGATTTAGTGAACACCCCCTTCAGAATGTAGACAATACCAAGAAAACCTGCAAAGAATGTTCCACTGTAACCAATCGTGATTGTCGTCACGTGAGTTGAAAGCCAGAAATTGGAATCGAGAACAGCCTGCATCATTTCCATGGTGTCTCCACTTAATGAAAGGTGATGCGCAATAATCAATGTCCCAAAACCGATTAATGAAGCGGTTAAGTTACCGATTCCGTTGCGGTAAATAAACTCCATTATGATACCGAGAAAAACCGCCGCACATCCTACAAAGATGGCGGAGGAGTAAAGGTTTGTCACCGGGGCATAACCCTGAATCAGAATTCGCGAAAGGATGCCAAGCGTGTGTGCCGCGAATGCGGCACAAACCACCCAGAAGGCTGTCTTGTTTAATAACTGAAAACGGTAGATCCAACTGAAGGCACATAGCAGAAACACCAGAACATAAAGGACGGATGCTCGATAAAAAGGTTCGGCTCGGTTGAACACAGCTTCATGTCGCACCCCATCCATCGTCTGCGCGAACACCGGTTGCAGGGACTTCAGGTAATCGTCTGTTCTGGAATTGAAAACCGAGGCATCTCCGGATTGATAAGCCTGAATGATACCGGTAAGAGCCTGAATTCTCGGCTCGTTTTCGGTTGAGTTAATCAGGGTTCTCAATCCCCAGCCCATACTTCGCCAATCATCCGAATCCTCTCCTTTTGTTAAAGGGAGAATAGGTTTAAAATAGGCGAAGCGGTCCATCCCGTCGTACCTCTGAAAAAACTCATTCAAAAGGAAAAGAGCGGTCTCGTCATGATCTTTCCCGGACTGATGATCCTTAACGGCTTCAAGTCCTGGGCCGATCGTCTTCTGGTAAAGGGCGATTTCATCTGAAAAACTGTCCACTCGATACATCGCGTAATTCTCGATCTGCAGGGAATTCTTCAAACGTTCATAAAGAACCTTCCGGTCCGCAAGGTGGATGGCACTTCGTTCAAAGGGCGTTCGCTTCTTATCATCCTTTTCACGCGCCTTGACGGCTTGATCGTTGATATTGGTCGTCATGGGAGCCAGATCATTGTATGTCAAAAGGGTTCGACTATCCTTCTGTTGACGATTCAGTAATCCGAGAAGATCCGGATTATCAACCACAAAGACCGGATACGCGTCAGCCGTTTTCGGGTCGGCCAGAACATCGACGATCCATTTCCGATGATCGATGGACTTACCCTGATACTTGAATTTCTGTTTACCCCGAATCAACAGCAGGGAATTGCGACTGATGGAATCGATCGGTTTTGCTCTTCCTCCCTCGAGCACCGGTATTTTCCCGAATTCATCATAATGGAACTCGGCTTCAGTTGGGGCACGCAATCCCGCCAGAAGGTAACTGACGGCGAATCCCAGGAATATCCAGGGAATCACCTGGCGTTCAGAGCGTTTCTTTGACGAGGTCTTCATGAGTTTGCAAGTTTGCGTTTGAGGAATTGACTCAGGTGCAGAAAAAACTGCAGCAACAAACCGAGAGTAATGATGGTGCAGGAAATATAGGGCATCAACCAGCTGGGATTCTGAACGACTTGAAGAATGGTGGTGGTCTCCTTATTGAATCCAGCCTGGTAATAGGTTTTTCCACCATGACGCAAGGGATGATTCATATAGATCAGCACCTTTCGGTTTAGTTTAAGATCATCCTGAGCCAGGATGATTTCACTGGAAAAATTCTTAGGCTTGTCGGTGCCGGCATAGCGATCATGAGAGAAATCCAGGAGTTTGATGGTGTAAGTATTATAATAGCGTTTCTGCCGCAGTACCAAACGGTAGGTATTGTCTTTGTAGGCAAAGGACTGCTCAATCACCTCCCCATTTGAACTATTGGTGATCATCCCATTGGACAACAACCAGATCCCCTGAGAATCTCCCTGACCATCCTTGATTTCGACCACTGCAGACACAATGTTAATCCGGTTGTCGGAAATTTCATCAGATCGGCGTTTGATGGCCATGCCATTGCCCAATCCCCGGTTGACTTCTGAAGGTTCCAAGCCATGTTTCTCAGCTTCAAGCAAATCGGAGTTGGTATAAAATTCCTTGATATGAAGTGAAAAAGGCAATGATTCCGGTTGCAGTATTTTCCCCTTCTTCAGGCCCGATTGAGGAACACTGACAACTTCGTCCAATTCGTCATCATGGCTGTAAATAACCACCAGTTCAGTATCTCTTTCATCGATCGAGTAATTCTTGGAATCGCCTTCCGTCAGGATCATTCTCGTTTCGATGGAGAGCAAGGAGGTGAATAAGCCCCCGATTAGGAGCAATATGAGACCAACGTGGGTCATCCAGATTCCTGATTTGCGCCAAGTCCACTTGAAACGGGTGAAATGCGCACAGATTAAGTTGATCACCAAGGTTCCACCGATCAGATATCCTCCAGGGAAAACGGGAATATTCAGATTCGAACCATCGGGTTGCCACCTGATGAACAGAGTGTGGAAATAAGTATCCATCACATGAAAAATGCCCGCTTCCGCCTGAGCCAAAGTCCCGATGACGATCAAGACCATACTCAATGACAGGCAAACGATGGTAAGCAATAAGGAAGAAAAGATTTTCACGTAAAGAAGCGTTGGGTCAATGAGACGTCGAATGAAAAGTCTTCAGGAATTCGATGAAGTCATCCGTTGCCGAAGCAACCACCTTATCCCCACCGGTGACTTTGACAAACCAGGTGGAACTGCCACTCGCCATATAGGATGCAAGCATACGTTTCCCGGCATGCTCTCCCTTTCCTTCCAAATCCACATAGGTCACTCCGCCAAGTTGAGTTGTCAGACGATGCGTCACTTCATCGATTTTGTTTTCGTCAATTGACTCGAGCCCCATTTGATTTCGCCATCGATTGATATTCGCAGGCAATCCCCCTACATCTCCCCCGAAGCTTGTGATAGCTACCGTAGCTAGGGAACCGTCCTCCCCTGGAATCTCAAAACTGCCTTTCCTCATTCCGGAAGCGGGTTTCTTGACCCAGGTCGCCGGCGCATGCCAATGCATCGGGGAAGAATCGTTCGCCCTTGCTCCCATCCCGGAGATTGGGGCCTGGCGAGAAGGACTCGGTTTTCCGATTTCCTTGGAAACTCGGTAGACCTTTATATCATCGTCGTTTCCACAACTTGTCAGCACAAGACTCAGTCCTGTGGCGCTTAAAAGTATTATGCCCTTATGAAACAAATGATTCATCAGATTAGTTGACCTTATAATTTAAACCCTTGCAATATCAGGTCCATTAATAAAAATAACGAATCGATTTTCCCTAATATTCAATAAATTGCAATGGGTTTCCCCGCCGGAAAACAAGAATCTTGGCACTCATGAAGCAAATCAGGCTGATGTTGACCTGCGAACACGGAGGTTTCCATATCCCCGGGGAGTTTCAAAACTTATTTCAGAATCAGGAAAACGTGCTGCAATCGCATCGTGGTTGGGACCCGGGAGCATTGGACTTGGCCCAAAGATTAAAGAAACAATTCAAATGTGGACTGGTCATTAGCGAGACCTCAAGACTGTTGATCGATTTAAACCGCTCACTCTGGAGAAGGACCCTATTCTCAGAATTCACCCGAAACTTGGATCAGTCACAAAGGGAGAAAATCCTGAATTGGTATTACCACCCGTATCAAGAGAAAGTAACTAACCAAGTCGCCCAACGGGTCGGCTCAGGATATGGAGTCATCCATTTGTCGATTCATAGTTTTACCCCGGTTTGGAACGGAGAAGAAAGAAATGCAGATATAGGATTGTTATATGATCCCAGTCGGCAAAGAGAAGCCGAATTCAGCAAATCCTTGCGAGCCGCATTGAAGCAGTTGGATCGAACGCTAAAGATCAGATTAAATTATCCCTATCTCGGAAAATATGACGGAATGACAGCCCGTCTGAGAATGAGATTCACTGAGCAACAATACGCCGGCCTTGAAATTGAGGTGAATCAAAAATATCCCATGAGCAACCAAACCAAGTGGACTCAACTTCAAAGTGTATTGAAAGAATCGTTGAATAGTTGCTTGTAAAACTTAAGAGATATTAAGCGCTGAACCGGGACCTTTTCATGGAGTATAAACACGTGATTTTCCATGAACGGCCTCAGCGCGGCCACCTTCAGGC
>DUCD01000105.1:0-4387 GCA_012959985.1 Verrucomicrobiales bacterium
CCGCGGCCGGCTTCAAGATTGAAATGGCCTTGGACATGGTTTTGTTCCTGAAGCCGGGGGCGTCGACCCCGGACAATGGAAAACCAATCAGGACGAAAAATATGCCTTAACTTAGTGCCATTCGGGTCAGCCCTCGAATTAGTAATTAATTAATCTGCCTTCAGTCAACCTACGTCGCGCCCCATCCAATTTAATGATTGGATCCCGGTCTGAAAAACTGGAGAATTGGAGGGTTATGATAAGACCCAGGAAAAAGTATTCGGTACGTGATTTGAGGCAACTGAAAGGCAAACGCTGCCTGACGCATATTCATGTGAAGTCCACCGAGGAGGCGGCGGCGGCCGAGGAGGCGGGCATCGACCTGATGAGTTGTAGTTTTGACTCGGCCGCCGCTCAGGCACGTCTGCCGGAATTGGTGGCCGCCGCCCCGAACAGCTTCATCTCCGCGGCGACCCCACATGGAATGGCGACGGGCGAGGAGGCGATAAGAATTGCGTTCCGTGCTCTGGAATTGGGCGCCAGCTCGGTCTACTGCTCCGCCAGTCCATACATCATCGAAGCGATGGCCCGCGAAAGGATTCCAGTCGTCGGGCACCTGGGAATGATCCCTCGTCATGTGACCTGGACGAATTATCGCGCCATTGGGAAAACTGTGGGGGAAGCGAAAGAATTATATGATAACATGAAACAGCTGGAGAATGCCGGAGCATACGCGGCGGAGTTGGAGGTGGTGCCTCATAATCTTGCCGGCTGGATGTGCAAAAGGACCTCGATGCTATTGATGTCGCTAGGATCGGGCAGTGGGTGTGATACTCAGTTTTTGTTTTCAGACGACATTCTGGGAGATTATGGCGAGCGCTTGCCCCGCCATGCCAAGGCCTACCGGGATTTCCTGAGTGAATACCGAAGACTTCAGGAGGAACGGGTCGCGGCATTTCGTGAATATTCTTCAGATGTTAAAGAGGGTCGGTTTCCGGAGATCGGCCATCTGGTGTCGATGGACGAGGCGCTATTGAAACAGGTTCAAAAGGACGTCGAAGGTCGGCATTAAAAACGCTTTTATCGTCCGTTCTCCTTTAAGATTGCTCCTTAACCGAATGGCTTTGGGGCGAGCGTCCCCGCGAGCCGAAATTTGCAGGGTCGAAATGTTGACCCAAGCTTGATTCCATCCACAAAAAGCTTCATCGTGGCATTGATTGACCCATAGAAATTATGAATCGCAGAGAATTGATAAAAGGAATGAGCATGGGAGCGGCCTTGGGAAGTTTTGGATTTATCCAGAAACCGCTTCCGATACTTGCACAGGCTGAAGAATCCTATAAAAAAGGGAGCGCTCCATTGCGGATCACTCGAGTTCGTTCCATTCTAACGGCGCCCAGGAGCGCTCGACTATGTGTGGTCAAGGTCGAGACCAGTGAGCCGGGGCTTTATGGATTGGGATGTGCCACCTTCAATCAAAGAGCCAAGGCGGTTGCCGTGGCGGTCGATGAATATCTGGATCCCTTTGCCAGGAATCGCGACGCCGATAATATCGAGGACATTTGGCAGACCGCTTACACCAGTTCCTACTGGCGGAATGGGCCCGTGCTAAACAATGCTCTGAGCGGTCTCGATCAAGCGCTCTGGGACATCAAGGGCAAACGGGCAGGGATGCCGGTGTACCAGTTATTGGGAGGAAAATGCCGGTTTGCCGTCGACTGCTACTCTCATGCCAGTGGAGATGACTTTCAGGAGCTGGAAGACAGCGTCAAGCGTGACATGGAACGGGGTTTTCGTCACATTCGGATTCAGCTCGGAGGTTACGGTTCCTTAAATTTATCCAAGAACCCGGATTTCAGGGGAGCGGGTTTCGGGCGTTCGGATGACCGGCATATGGATGCCTACCCTTACCTCAAGTCCACGCCGAAGATGTTTGAACATATCCGGGACAAGTGTGGAGACCAAGTCGAGCTTCTCCATGACATCCATGAACGGATTGAGCCGCGCGATGCGATCAAACTGCTGAAGGAACTCGAGATTTATCGGCCGTTCTTCATCGAGGATCCAATTGCTCCGGAAGCCAATGACTATTTCCGTCAGTTGCGTCAGACAACCACAGTTCCAATCGCCATGGGGGAATTATTCAATAGTCCTCATGAGTGGGTCGGATTGATGTCGGAAAGGTTGATCGATTTCATTCGAGTGCACATCTCTCAGGTTGGCGGGCTGACGGTGGCCCGTAAAATTGCCGCTCTCGGGGAGTGGTTCAATGTCCGGTCCGCCTGGCATGGGCCCGGAGACGTTTCCCCGGTGGGTCATGCCGCCAACGCGCACTTGGATCTTGCCATCAATAATTTCGGTATTCAGGAAGCGACTCGATTCAATGATGCCGAGTTTGAGGTCTTCCCCGGATCCCCGAAAATGAAGAATGGGTTCATGTACGTGAATGAAGCGCCGGGATGGGGAGTCGACATCGATGAACAAAAAGCCGCCAAATATCCATTGCCGGAATTTCAAGGGTATTGGAAACCGATCCGACGCAATGACGGCACCCAAGTTCGGCCCTGATTAAAAGTGCGGGGAGTCATCTATTGGTTTGGCAGATTCTGATTTTTAAGAAGGCCAGAAGCGCCCTTTTTTCTTGAATCAACGCCGCTGAACGCCCAACCTAGGAGACCCGTGAAAAAGAAAACACCTCTTAGTAAACTGTCTTTAGAGCGTAAGCTGTTGCCAATGCTCCGATTGTACGTCGTTCTCTGTTTCATTTTGCCGCTAAGCCTTATTCAGTTGCTTGCATCGGACGCGACTCGGCCGAACATCATCTATATAATGGTCGACGATCTTGGATACGGAGATCTCGGCTGCTACGGTCAGGCAGTGATCAAGACGCCGAATCTTGACCGGATGGCTGCTGAGGGGATTCGTCTGACCAATCACTATGCCGGACACACAGTTTGTCGTCCGTCAAGGTTATCGCTGTGGCTCGGTCAGCATGTTGGGCACACAGGTCTGACCGGAAACCGTTCGCGCAGCTTGACCTCGACCGAACCGACCGTCGCGAAAGTCCTGAAGAAAGCGGGATATGCAACGGGCGGAGTCGGCAAGTGGGCACTCGGACATGTTGAAAAACCGTCGGAAGTCCACAACGACGGGCATCCGAACAAAAACGGCTTTGATTACTGGTTCGGCTATCTCAATCAGAGCAATGCTCACAACTTCTATCCGACATTTCTCTGGGAGAACGATGAGCAGGTGCCGTTGCCAGGAAACGTCATCGGTGAGTATCCCAACGGGCGAGGCCGAGTCTCCTCAAAACGGGTCAGCTATTCGCACGACTTCATGACCGATGCGGCGTTCCGCTTCGTCCGCGACAACAAAGACAATCCGTTTCTACTGCACATCCATTGGACGATTCCGCATGCGAATAACGAAGGTGGGCGAGTTCTCGGAGATGGCATGGAAATTCCGAGCTACGGAATTTACGCCGAAAAAGACTGGCCGAACCCTGAGAAGGGCTTCGCCGCGATGATCACTCACATGGATTCTGACGTTGGGCGACTCATTAAGCTGCTCAAAGAATTGAAGCTCGACGAGAACACACTTGTCATCTTCACTTCGGATAACGGACCCCACAACGAAGGCGGCCACAATCACGAATACTTCAACTCGAATGGCCCACTCAAAGGCTTCAAACGCTCGATGCACGAAGGTGGGTATCGCGTACCGATGATCGCCCGCTGGCCTGGCAGGATCGCAGCCGGATCAGAATCCGATCATCCGTCAGGCGGTTACGATTTTCTGGCAACCGCCTGTGAATTGACGGGAGCTGAGTTGCCACCCAGCGTCGACAGTATCTCCTATGTGCCGACGTTGCTTGGCGACTCTGACAAGCAGGAGAAGCACGAATACCTCTATTGCGCGAGCCTCGAAGGGCAAACTTCTGTCGGAGTTCGCTACGGGAATTGGAAGCTCGTGCAGTATCGCCCAGCCAAAGCTAAGAAAAACTCGAAGTTGCAGGCTCCAGCGAAACCTGACTGGCGGCTTTACGATCTCACGAAGGACATCGGAGAGGAACACAACATTGCCGTCGATCATCCGGAAGTCGTTGAGAAGATTCTGGCCTTCCTGAAACGCGACGGCTTGTTGTAAGAACGCCTCATCGAGTGATTACCGCCGACATCAACTTCGGGTCACGGAGGCCAGTCTGAACCCTGAGAGCTATACTCTAACGCACCAAGTGTTCGGGTTTTATGCTCGGGATGTCCCACAAACTTGAAGCCGGGCAGTACCCCCTTTCCTGAAGCCGGTTGCGCTGAGGCCGATCATGGAAAATCCTATAATCAGTCTCCATACAAAGGTCCCGGTTCAGCGCCCCGGGCTTCAGAGAATCGCGTAGACCATTTACTCC
>DUCD01000105.1:4417-5849 GCA_012959985.1 Verrucomicrobiales bacterium
AAATCCACCGATTTCAGCCTCGGGAATTTCCGAAAACTTGGCGCTGAGCAGTATAACATAGTGTGATCCCTGAGTCCCAACCAGAATTTTCGTTCCGGCGCTTCCCCCTTTTGTCTACTTTTCTGGTTTCTTTTGGTTTGCGGATATGTTCATTCCTCGTCCCTTGATCAGAACCAAAATGGATCTCAG
This sequence comes from Verrucomicrobiales bacterium, assembly GCA_012959985.1. Classification (GTDB taxonomy): domain Bacteria; phylum Verrucomicrobiota; class Verrucomicrobiia; order Limisphaerales; family DUCD01; genus DUCD01. The sequence goes on from DUCD01000105.1 coordinate 4,607, forward strand.
CGGCAACAGTCATAGTTCTTCAACGGGCTGATAGGCCACGAGATGTTCAAAATCTTCAACTGCAGACAACAAGCAGGCCGGCATCAGAGCCAATATCAATAGAATACGGATGGTTTTGAACTGATTGATTCTGTTCATTCAAACTAATTCCGCTGGAACCGGGGAAGAGCCTCTTGCAACTTGCTGATCACTTCTTTGTTTTCCGGAGCTGAGGCAAGGTTTGTCCATTCATGGGGATCATTTCCATGATCGTAGAGCTCCATGGTTCCATCCCGATATTGAATGTATCGCCAACGATGCGTTTGGACGGCGTGGTTGTTTAACCCGTAAGTAATTACGACAGGGCGTTCCCATTCTATTTCCGGATTCCTCAAAAGAGGAAGAAGACTTTGTCCATCCAATCCATTCCGCTTGGGCAGATCACAGAGATCGATGAGGGTTGGATAGAGATCGATCAGGCTGACCGGACGATCACAGATTTCCCCCTTGGCAACCCGGTCGGGCGCCGAAATGATCAGAGGCGTTCGGGTGGAAACATCCCACAAGGCGTGCTTGCGCCAGTGTTCTTTTTCGCCCAGATGCCAACCATGATCACCCCACAATACAATAAGGGTGTTGTCGGCATGTTCACTCTGCTCCAACGCGTCCAGGACCCGTCCGATTTGAGCGTCGGCAAAGCTGATGGTCGCGAGATAACTCTGAACGGCGGTGTGCCATTGCTGATTGGCGATGACGTTGGCGTGATCCCCTCCTGGGGTGGCAAAGTTCCTTTCTCCAGAGGGGTCGTAGACTTCCCGGGCCAGCCGCTGACCAAAGGCTGGTATGTCATCCAGGTCCCCTTCCCTCGTGGCTGGTAGCTGGATGCTGTCGAGCGGATGCAGATCGAAATATTTCTGTGGCACATACCAGGGCAAGTGCGGTTTGGTCAGTCCAAAGGCGAGGAAAAAGGGTTTCTCCTGAGACCTCTCCAATTGGGAGACAACCCAATTGGCGACCTTGCCGTCAAATAGCTCCTCGTCTTCGACCGAGAGCGGGCCCCAGGGTGTCCAGGCAGACTTTGGGAGATCTTTGTCGCGTTTTGGCTGGAGTTTGGTCTTCGCTCGAGCAGGAACGAAGTAGTCGTCCCACGAGTCCGCATCGTAGGCCCGTGTTCCGTGAAAAATCTTACCGCTTCCGCGCACGGTATATCCGGCGGCCCTAAAATACTGCATCAGGGTGACGGCCTTCGGTAGTTTCTGCCGAA
>DUCD01000106.1 GCA_012959985.1 Verrucomicrobiales bacterium
GTAATAAGCCCTGATAAATTCCTCTCTGTTGCTGTCCGAATTCAATCTGGTCAATTGGATATCTTCCGGGACGAAAGAGTCCAATACGATCCCCGTTTGAGGATAACTTAAAAGACACATGATCTGCACTTTGGTCGGTCTTTCTGTCAGCCGTGATCCAGAGGAAACCATTGTTTCCCGTAGAAATAAAAGAGAGAGAGGGGAAGGTGTCCTCTTCTGAAATTTCAAGTGAATCGGACAGGAGCAACCCGCTCAGTTCCACCGGTTTTGGTCCTGGATTGAAGATTTCAAAGCCGTCTTCGAATCCGGGTTCGGGCAAGGCCAGCCATTCGTTGATACGAAGCTGATCGGGTCGATCCAGCCTTGCCTCCCTATTCTTCAAACCTGGAGTTGGCCGGTTCAGTTTCCAAGTTGCCGGGCTGGAACCTTGAAGTCCGATACTATGATCAGGGGTCTGGATTCCGAATTGGACATAATCCAGCAGGCCACCGCCTTGGTCCCGGGACACAAACAAGTAAACAGCGTCTCCGACGTCACTTAAATTAAATCCGGTATTTCCTTTTGAGGCCGGAGACCTGGGGTCGAAATCAATAACCAAATAGGACTTGGCGGGAATCCTGGTCCCGGGGTTGAAACCCGATAAATCCAACTCCTGTTCTGAGTTGTTAAACAGTTCGATCCAGTCCGATTGGAAATCTTCAGAGGAATCGGAATCTCCGGCCGCCATGATTTCGTTGAGTCTCAATCCCGGGTAATTCGAAGGAGAAATCACCTGAATTCCAGGATTCGGCGAATTGAACGTCAGAATCTGAACCGGTCCTTTGACCGTTCTTCCTTCTGAAACGCCCGGGGCTTGGTGGCTGTAAAGGACTTGATCAAGTCGGTGGAGCTCCGGACTGAAAAGGCCGATCATCCCTTGTTTCGAGCTTAAACGGAAATTCAGATGGTCGGGTCCGAGGTCCGGCTCTCCATCGGCAAACCAGATTCGAGTTCCCCCGGATTCGATGAAATTCAGTGGTTTTAATTGATGCCGGTTTGGGATCGATATCGGATGATCTGTCAGGAAAAGGTTTCCAACATCAACTGGCAAAGTATCTCGGTTATGGATTTCAATGAAATCTTTCATTCCCGAATTGCCTGGATCGGTGAACCATTCGCTGATGAGCAACTCATCCGTACTGCCTGTCGGAAGCCTGCGGTTTTTCTTTCCAGGCGTGGGCTCATTCAACTGCCAGCCCGATCCAATGATTCTCCCGATGGATAACTTCGGTAATTGGAATCCGAAATCGATTTTGTCCAAGAGCTCCCCACCGGTGATCTCTCGATCGAATAGGAATATCGTTTCTCCTGTCCCCTTGATTCCGAATCCCAGATGTAAGGTCGTCGGATCCTTGACGGATCCCTCATGAATGACGAGGTAGGAATCCGGTTCAAGAAGCGTATTTTCGGGGAACTGAAACCGAAAAGGTTGATCGACATCGTCGGTGATGCCCAAACCGGAGAGATCGATTTTCTCTCGGCCAGTATAAAAAACTTCAACGTAACCTGCTGTCAGGCGGTTGTCCGAAACCGAATTGCGGCTTAATGCCAATACTTCATTGAGTCGTAATAAACTGAAATTGGGGTCTACCGTCCAGGTTTCTGATTGAGTCGGAGACTTCTCGGATTGCCATCGCCCCGCCACATTTAATCCTATGATCTGTAGCTGATGTTCGCCGGAACCAAGAGAATTCAACTGAATCGGAATTAAAACCAAAATCGGATTGCTGAAAGGGCCGTTGTCGAGTCGGTATTTATAGTGGGTGATGCCCGGACCGCCAATGGTGATGGAGGCATGGTTCAGATGAGTGATCCCTTCCGGGATTCCCGCCAGGGATGGCCCCGCGAGGATGAAATATCCCATATCGGAGCCATTGGGCCCGCTGGCTATTGCCGGGGAACTTTTTCGAAGCCTGAAATCATTTTCCTCCGGATTGACGAATCGAGGATCCGTGCCGACCAGATTATTCTCTCCGGACCATATTCCAGTTTGGGGAATCAGAGATTGTGAAACTTCAATATTGATTCTCTTTTCCGTCAGGTGGAGCGGATTGAAGTTGCCTATGACCGAGCCGACTTCCCGGAAAATACTTCCGGTCACGGTTCCTCCCATGGGGAGGGCTGAGGATCGTTCCAATTCTCCCAGCGCAATCGCGGATCCCAATGTTCCTATAAAAGTATTATTGGAAGCTTTCAGGAGGGCGTTCTCTTTCAGTAAAATATCGTTTTCGTTATTCAGGAACAAGTTCCGGATCACCGTGATTACTGAGGTGCGTCCCAGGTGATCTCGACCGGTAGCGATGGCGGACGCCTGGCTGGCAACCGGATTGTTTTTTCTTACATTACTGAAAATATTGCCTTCGATCAGGGCATTGGTTCCATCCAAGTCAAGAATGTCATCGCTTCCTCCCGTAAACCGGTTGTTGATGATTTCAAGAATCGGTCCCGGTGATTTAACGGCGCTGAAATCGATGATGTCCTGATAGCCGGCAGTTGTTCCAAAGAGATTGTTTTCGAATAACAAAACCGCGTCATCCGGCAGATTGATGCCGTTACCCTGGACGTGTTCATCATGCAGTATATCTGGGAAAATCGAATGGCGAACCTCAATGGATGATTCATCCGACCAGAGGATATTTTGAGTGGTTCCAGACCATTCGACATGATCAATCGACAATCTGGAATGGGTCAGATGGACGGCATGTATGCCCGGACTATTCATGTGGACATGGTGCAGGCGATTGTTCACGAGAGAATGGTCAAATCGAATACCGTGCCATTTTCCTGACGTGCCGGGCATGACCGACATTTGAATTCGTGAAAGCTCCGTGCCTTCGGCAATCAGACGGCCTTTGACTATGAGACCTTGTCCTGCTTGAAAAAAGATCGTAGTTCCCGGAAGAATCCGAAGTTCCACACCTGAAGGAACGAAGACGGATTTACGGATCAGGTAGGGACCGTCATTCTGAGTCCACACCGTGTCTGCCGGTAAGCTGCCACTGAACTCCTTGAAGGAATCGGTTTCCCGGCGGATGGGAACCGTCAGTTTTTCTATGATCCTTCCATCGGCATCCAATGCCTGGACAACGATTTCATTGATTCCTAAGTTCAAGGGAACATCCTCCATCTGCCACTCGGCTTTCCAGACTGTCCACATGGCGGGAATCCCGTTGACCCGAACCTCAGCCGTCGAGAGGGGAGAGGCCCGGCCGATGAGATCGATGGTGTGTGGTATGTTGGATTCAATATTTGGAACGCTTGATACCAAGGATAATTTATCCGGAATGCGTGACAAGACAAAAGCATTCCGACGTTGTGCGAATATTTTCAATTGGTTTCGGATAGATTCCGCGACGACTGGAGCCAGAAACTGATCGATTAGCGGATCCAGAATTTGGGGTGAAAAGGTCGAATGCAGGTGATCCATCAAGCTCTGGTAATACATCCGCGCGATGTCAGGGTGATTTAGAAATCGTTCCAGGACCGGATTGGCGGTGGCCCGGAAAAGAGGTCTAGTCAGCCCCAGCCCTTCCTGAGTTCCCAGAACCGAATCCAGATCATAGGCCAGTAATTGAAATCTTGAATCTTTGTTTCCGCGATACATGGCATAGTCACCTGTGTTTCCAGTCGCCAGGCTGGTTTCCACGTTTCCTATCAGAGTATTGACCGCGAGGTAATCAATCCACTGCTTGATATTGATGACCGGACCGATCGTTTCGAGATAGGAAACTTCCTGGATTTCCCGGTTCAGTAATCGGGTCAAGGCGATGAGGTCACTCCAATCATTTTGCGAGACATTCGAATTCTTTTGGTAAAACCCGAGAGTCGCATAGTTGGATGGGTTTTTGCCCAGGTAATACAGATTGCCAAAACCAAAAGCCCTGTAGAGATTGCCCCCGGCATCGTGCGGAAAAAGCGCCTTTGCAAAATCCGAATTCAAGGCATCCATTTCAGCATAAAATCCGAATCGGGTCGATGCTTCCAGGGCCGGTCTCCGATTGTTCTCAATCACATGGGCCGGCCTTGCCCTTTGAACGGCCAGACCGGCGCTGCGGAAAATCGCGGATCCGATGATTTGGGAATGGGGCCGAAGTGCGTTCAGCACTATTGCTCTGCGTCCATTGAGAGGTCGATCGTTGGGAATCTGGATACGACGGTTTTTTGGGTGGTGGGTTCTGCTGGTTCCACCCCGTAGACGAATCCCGACATGGTATCGGATAACTGTTTTTCCTGCTTCCTGATAAATGAGGGTTGCGTTCATTCGCGCATTGCTGCTTTCAAACCAACTCAAATTTCCAATGGCTTTAAGGTCTGCCTCCTCTTTGTGTGTCATAATGAAGCGGTAACCGGGCATTGAGCCGAAGTAGGGTTCGTCATCCACTTGGTAAAGATAATTCGTTTCCTGGTCTCCGGATGGAATCACGGGAAGTGGAGAAGTTCGCAGGTTACCTTCACTATCTTTTGCCTCGATATAAAATTCCACAATCGAGGATGAGGGTAGGGCCGGCATTGTTGTGAAATACCCAATGCCAGGAGTCTCTGAGGCGGGTTGATCGACATCCAGGTGCATTGCCAATGATTGGAAATCAGACAAATCATTCGTCCTGAAAAACAGGTTTACACTCAGTGAACCGGGATCTTCGTCGATGAGACAGCAACGAATCCTGACGGTTTCAAATGAACGGGGAACTGCTGGGGAGTGGGATACATCCAGAATCATCGGTGCAAGGTTATTTGTTTCCTGTGAATTGGGATTTCCCGGAGAGCCTCCGAGAGTACGGCTGCCGATCCAGTTCGCCCCGTATTCGTTCGGCAGTTTCGGGTTTCTAAGTTCCAGAGAACTCCCCTGACCGTCGTGTGATGCTGTCCAGATCCAACCCTTGAATCCACGATCCACCGTTCCTTGTGCCCTCCTCGCCCATTCGCCCTGAGAAGCATATCTCACCGAATCAACCCGTTCATTCTGATCGTTCTGCAGACGGATCATCCCGCCGTTGTTACCGAGTTTTCCCTTCCATGGTCCCAATAGAGCATTAAGCTCAGGCTGAATTGATTGGAGTTGTTCAGGATCGGCGGCAATGACGTGGTAAGCTCCTGGTTCCAATTGTAGTTCAGGAAAAGTGAAATCCACTTCACCGGATATTCGCCAATTCTCTATATTGATGGGGTCCGGACCCGCATTATAGATTTCAATGAATTCTTCTGAGAGTTTTTCGGACCGGGGCCGATACATGATTTCGGTCAAAACAACCCGGGGAAGCGAGTAAGCCGAACCCGTTGCTGTCAGAAAAAGAATTAAGCCAGTAATAAATCGTCGATGAAAATACATCCGTATGCTGAGTTGTCCCGTCGCGATGTTGATCTGCAATCGGTCTGAAATTCCGGAAAGCCCTCCGATTTCCAGCCCATAGACCAAAGATGAACCGCCGGATGAAATTGGAGCAAAGAGAAGGCCATGTCCAGATTGGAAGTCGAAGAATAAAGAAGTCTGGAAATTACGAATGATATCTGCTAGGTTTGAGATCAAAAGGTTTCGAAGTGAAACTTTGAATTTCAGTCGGATAAGTATTGGGAAGGGAAATGTGGATCAGTGGAAATTTTCCAGTTGGGGACAACAAGAAGTGAAAACAAGAAAAAAAATCAATCAACAGACCTGTTCGTGAATATCGTGGGAAAAGAGGCGTTTCGCCGATTCCATTCCTATGGATGTAATTTTATTTTTGCCGCGGTGCTTTTCAGTTGTGTGGTATTGACGATAGAGGGTGCTCAAATTGAACCGGGTAAT
>DUCD01000107.1 GCA_012959985.1 Verrucomicrobiales bacterium
CTCGTTGATCTCCTTGCTGGGGTTGATTACCTGATCCAGTAAATCGCGCGGAGAATAGCGGCCACCGGCACCGGTCAAGTCGGGCCCGGTCATCCCACCCTCGTTGGCAAACCGATGACAGGCAAAGCAGCCGCCTGCGGCAAACATCTTTCGGCCACGATTGAAGTCCCTGTTTTTCAATCCCGTTGTCGCCGCCTGGCTCAACTCCTCAAGTTCCCACTGCTTCACGTACTTCCTGCCGATCATCGCCGCGGCCATCATCTCGAAAGGAGATTTGACGACGGGCTTCTTCGCGAGCAAATCCTTCAACTCCACTTTTTCAGCAGCACTCAGGCTGGCAACGGCATCTCTGCGGATGAACTCGATGAATTTGCTAAAACTTCTGCCGCCACGATAATTGGCAGCTTTCAAAAACCAGTTGAGATACGTCGTACGTAGCTCAGTGGTCCAACCGGCCTTAAGCATCCTTAGCGATCGGGCGTACTCAATCTGTTCCTCCTGCGTGACTGCTACTTGTAGCAGCTTGATACCCTTGGCGGCAGTGCTCGGCACCTGCAGATAGGCAAGTGTTTCGCAGAGCAACCAGTTTTGTTCGAAAACGGGTGCGGGGAATTGCGGCTCCAGTTGCGCAATAATCATCTTGACCGCACGCGTGTTGGGATCGCCGAAGCGCACGAGGGCGATTTGATAAGCGCGCACCAAGGCTAGCTTGCCAGTATGATCCAGATTGCCCCACTTCACTTCGGCCAATTGTCTGTAAACGGCGGCGGCCAATTGTTTGTCCACAGGCGCGTTTGGTTTGCCGTTGGCCGGATCGGCTACGGCCACTTTGCACAGGCCGAGCAACGCCGCCACCCGCTGATTGGAATTCTTTTCATTCAGCGCGCGGTCTTTCCATTCCGCCAATGGCTGATGCTGAACCGCAGTGATGGCAGCCCAGCGAACGAAACGATCCGGATGATCCAAGTGAGGCCAGGCTGCGTTTAATGCGTCCGAATGTTGTCTGCCATGGAATTGCTCCAGCCGATGCCGGAGTCGGGCGAGTTCATTGACATTGGGCTTGTGCTTCACGAGCGCAGTGGACTCCTTGCCGACATACGTCACGCGGTACAGACCCGACTGCACGCGTCGGCCGCCGATAGTGAAATACATCGCACCATCGTCCGGATGAATGACCGCGTCAGTCACAGGCAAGGGACTGCCGGTGATGAAAGTTTCCTTGGTGGCTGTGTAGCTGGAGCCATTGGGGGTCATGTGCACGGCGTGGATTTTACCCCAACTCCAGTCAAGAATGTACATGGCATCCTGATACTTGGCGGGGAACTTCGCACCGTAACCGAAAGTTGTGCCAGTGGGTGAGCCGGGGCCAATGTTGATCACAGGTGGCAGGGTATCCGGGTAAAATTCAGGCCGCTTGCCAGTGCCGTTGCGCCAGCCCCACATCGATCCGCTGGTCACGTGACAGATGCGCGTGGGCCGATACCAGGAGGTGTTGAAGTCGTACTCCATGTCCGCATCGTAGGTGAAGAGTTCGCCATCGCGGTTGAAACAGCCATCATAAATATTGCGGTAGCCAGAGGAAATGATCTCCCAATATTTTCCGTCGGGCGAGATCTTGTAAATGATACCACCCGGTGCCAGCCGGTCGCGGTTATGACCGCGTCCATCAGGCATGCGCGGCAACAGATGATCCTCGCCCCAGTGCAACGGTACTCGCGAGGCATCGGACTTTGCGGGTGTGGTATTGTTGCCGGTGATCAGATAAATGGATTTTTTATCCGGTGCGAGCAACACCGCGTGGATGCCGTGATCACCGCGGGTATTCATGCCGCGCAATTTCTCCACCTTATCCAATTGGTCATCGCCATCCGAATCTGTCACTCGATAGAGGCCGCTCTCCATCTTGCGCTCGTAATCGTTCACCCCAACGTACAACGCGCCAAAGGCCCAGAGCAGACCGTTTGCCGCACGGATTTTAGCTGGGACTTTTTCGATATCCTTGGCCTTCAGCGGTTGTCCGGTCGACGGTGCCCTGAAACGGTACAGGCCACCGAACTGATCGCTGACAATAATGCGTCCCTTGTTGTCTGTACAGAGGTTCACCCATGAGCCCTGCTGCGGCTTGGGCACCGAATAGAGTAGTTCTACCTTGAAGCCGTCTGGTGCCTTTATATTTCGAACCGGGGTTGCAGAGTTCGATACGGATTGAGCTTGGACTGAAATTCCCAGCGACAAACAAATAATAGTCAGAGGACGAGACATGGTACCCGCAAAATACACACCTCAGGCAGTCGAAGCCAAGGAATAAGAGCGTGTAACCTCCGCAATAAAAAGTCATGCTTCTAACTACTGTAATGCAATAGTTGTGGATCAATTGAAATGCATACTGAAACCTCAAATAAGACAATACATCTAATGAATCCCCAATCCGGTACTTTGCCGTGAATAACCAGGAAGAAAGGGTGTTTTTGAGGTGCATTTGGCCCTTTAAAATAAGGTTAAAAGGAGTGGAGGAGCCATGGAATCGAACTGGAGATTGCCTTTCCCATGGCTTGGAAATGTCTTGCAAATATGCGCTGAGCTTTGCAGCATCGACGTGCCGAAAGGAAATCACAATGCACATAAAAAATATGAATCGTCGAAGCTTTTTCAAGTCCACTGCGATCGCAACCAGTGCATTTGCGCTGCCGAGATTCTCGATTGCTGAATCAGGCAAAACAAAAAAAATTAATGTTGCTGTCGTTGGTGTGGCGGGCATGGGGGGATATGCGCTTGGTGAAGCGGCCAAAGAGAACCTTGTGGCAATGTGTGACGTCGATGATGCACGGGCTGCTAATGCATTTAAAAAATTTCCCAATGTTCCCAGATTCAAGGATTTTCGGACCATGCTTGATAAAGTGGGCAAGGACATTGACGCGGTTTCAATTTCGACACCTGACCATACCCACTTTGCAGCTGCCATGGCCGCAATGGAACGGGGAAAGCATGTGTTTGTTCAAAAGCCACTGGCACACAACATCTGGCAGGTTCGCACTCTTCGTAAAGCCGCCCGCCATTACAAGGTGATCACCCAGATGGGCAATCAGGGGCATACATTTACAGGCATGCGTCGCATCAAGGAATGGGTGGATGCTGGAGTGGTCGGTGATGTGCGAGAAGTCATTACTTGGACCAATCGACCTAATCCGCCATGGTTCGTCCCTCCCAGTTCGTTTCCCCCGGTAACAGGCCCCGTGCCGACTACTCTTGATTGGGATTTGTGGCAGGGTCCGGTGAAACGTCAGGATTACAGCGCGGATTATGTACCGGTGAAATGGCGTGGTTGGTGGAAATACGGTTGTGGCGCTTTAGGGGACATCGGTTGTCACACCTTCGACGCCCCTTTCTATGTGCTTGGCTTGGGCTCGCCCACGAAGGTCGAAATCGAGCGTAAGGATCCTCCTGGGAAAGGTTTTATTCCGATGGGATCTGTAGTGACCTATCACTTCGCTGCCCGAGGGAAAAAACCACCGGTTACCCTCAAGTGGTATGAGAAGGGTTACGAAGTTCCGAAACCCACTCGATGGCAGAAAGATAAGGATCTCCCGAGTGGAGGTGGCATGTATATGGAGGGGACAAAGGAAACCCTTTATCATTCAGGTATGCGGCCCAACAGTCCCATGATCACTCCAGGCGAACGTTTCATGGAAATGAAAAGTGAACTGGTGAAAATCCCCAAGTTACCTGCTGTTGGAAATGGACCTATTGAGGAATGGTACCGCGCCATAAAGGGAGACGGGCCGATGCCTGGTTCTAATTTCGACTATGCCGTTCCGCTTACGGAAATGGTTCTTCTTGGGGCTCTTGCTCAGCGGACAGGAAAAAACATCGAGTGGGACAGCAAACAGATGAAAGTCAAAGGACAGCCTGAGTTTAACGCTCTCATCAAGGAACCAGCCCGCAAGGGATGGCAATACGGAGAAAACCTCGGGTAGCACTCTGAAGGGTTAAAAGTCCTCTAGTAGGCTCTCTAACTGATAAAACGGGAAAAGGTGCTGCTGGCGTCTGACTCCAATTTCACCACAGACCACCAACAACACACCTGCGATTGCTGTCCGTGGGAGGTGTTTCATTTGGGTGGAACTTCTTAACCGTTTATTGCAGTTTTCAAGGTGTTTACAATTCGCTCATTGTCTAATTTATTTTTCACAGCAATTCTCAGATAATTTGCCCCAATAGACGTTCCCATGGAACTGACGTTTCTGATATATACTCCTTTCATAACGCATGTTCTAACAATATCTTTTGCACATTTCCCGCCCTCAGGAAGTTTACAAAGCAGGAAGTTCGCTACACCGGAAAAAACTTCTAAACCAATTCCACTCAACTCAGAACTAAAGGTTTCCTTCAGAATATGAGTTTCTTTGTAGCGGGCCTCGTAGTAGCCAGGGTCATCCAATGCATAAACACCAGCAAGTTGAGCCGGCATGCTAATCACCCATGGAGGAGTGATCGTTCGTAGTGGTTCTATTTGATGCCGCCCGCTGCATAGATAAGCAACACGTGCGCCACTCAAAGCATAAACTTTTGACATAGATTTGCAGACGATGACGTTTTCACTGGATGCAGCAACCTGCTCTAACGATTGATCAAAGCCCACGTATTCCATATAGGTTTCATCCACCCAGACCCGAGTGGTTAGAGGAATCTGGCTGAGTATCCTAATCATATTCTCCTTTGACAAATATTTCCCGGTTGGGCTGTTAGGGTTAACGAGAACAATCAGATCGTATTTCTTTTCAAGAGCCTGCTCAAAATCATTTAAATCTAAAGCGAACTGATTCTCATATTTCAAACGAACTCGATCCACTCTGCATCGCACAACCTTTTCAATCACGTGTGAATACTCCCCATAGGTCGGATCGAGGATTAACACCTTTGAAGACTGCTTTAGCCATAGTCTAAATGCTCTAAAAATCAGATCAGAGGAACCTGCACCGGGAAGTACGTTACAAGGTTTTACGCCTCGGGCACTTGCCACCTTTGAAAGAAAACCCTCGCAACCAGTTGGTGGGGATGTTCCCAGCAACCAGGGCAGGTTTTTAGTTATCGCAGTGATAATTTTCGGTGAAGGAGGGAACCAGGCATCCAGAACATCCGCATTAACAATTGAATTCTTTCGGTCCAAATGATCAAAGCAATTGCCAATCGCTTTAAAAAAAGCGCCGCCATGAAAACAGGGAACTGGGGGGGTAAACGAAACGGGAAGTTGCCAATCTGTTTGATCAAAAATTTTAATGAGTGTTTTCTCTTGTTCCTTGGACTTGGATCGGAGTTGCGAAACAGTTCCGAGCAAAAGATCATATGTTAATGCACCTGATTGAGTTGAAAACCCCAACGATTGAAAACCCAATCTCTTATACATTTTGGAGATTCCGCGATGCCCAATAATAACAATCTGCTTGCCGCCGTGAGACTCTACCCACCTGAGAGCTCCGTACATTAACAACCCCGTAATAACACTCCCTCGGTGTTTTTTGAAAACAGTTAAGAGACGAGTTTCCCAGACGGATTCATCAATTGTAAAAGGAAGGTCGCTTCGTTTAAAATATTTATCAATTGAAAACGTTTGTTTGTTCGGTGGCGTCAAACTGATAAATCCCGCCAATTCTCCCCTAGCACAAACCACAATGTTTATATTATAAGCATCGAGAGAATCCCCTAACCGCTCAAGTCGGTTCGTTTCATGCTGCCTCAATTCAACGGCGTAAATATCGTGACGGTGAAATGCTAATTCATCATCTTGCTCTTTCGTAGATATGCTTATCTGA
>DUCD01000108.1:0-3021 GCA_012959985.1 Verrucomicrobiales bacterium
TTTACGATAAAAATGCACATTTTGTTTATAGCTGGAAGGCGCTTAACCAGGTGCACATTGTGGGTGAACGGCGCAAGTCACCCAGTGGGCGTACTTTGCCTGCTGAAGTTATTGAATTCAACAAACTTGCCACCCAAAAAGACGAGGCTCTCCGTGCCGGTATACATCTTAAAAGCCGGGAATGGCGTCTGGTTCCCGTTACTCCTCTCATTCCATGAATCGAATACTGATTTTAGCGACAGTCATTCTGGCCACTGCCGGAAGTGTTCTTTCACAAGATCCGGCAGCCGGCCTGAATAAGCGTAATCTTCAGGGGGCAGATTTATCCCTCATGACCAATCATGACCCGGCGGTGGAACAGGCGAACTTTGAATTGATGCCGGGCTACGAGGTCAACCTCTTTGCTTCTGAGCCCATGTTCGCCAACCCAATTCACATGGTGTGGGATTCTAAGGGGCGATTGTGGGTCGCCTGTTCATGGGCCTATCCGCAGCTTAAGCCCGGACAGAAAGCCAACGACAAGATCATCATCCTTGAGGACACCAATCAGGATGGCAAAGCCGACAAGTCGACTGTTTTTGCCGAGGGCCTTTACCTTCCCACCGGCATCGAGTTGGCCAATGGAGGCTGCTATGTGGCGCAGTCGCCAGACGTCTTCTTTTTCAAGGATACCGATGGCGATGATGTGGCTGACGTGAAGAAGGTGGCACTGACCGGTTTTGGCATTGAGGACAGTCATCACTCAATCAGCGCCTGGCGTCGTGGGCCGGGAGGATGGATTTATTTTCAGGAAGGCATTTTCCTGCACACACAGGTTGAGACGCAGTATGGGGTCGTGCGCAACTTCAATGGCGGCGTGTACCAATACAACCCGCGTACGCAGCAGTTAAAAATGTTCTGCCGAGGAACGGGAGGGAACCCGTGGGGCCATGTGTTTGACCGCTGGGGCCAGTCATTCATGGTAAACAACCCGCGCATCATGTATCTCACGCCCATCTCGGGTAACAGCGGCCAAAGCGTTCGGCTTACCCCATTGATCAGCACAGAGAAACAATGTGGCGGCGATCTGGCAACCGGAACCCATTTGCCGCCAGACATCCGGGGACAACTGCTCACGTGCCGGTTCAAGAGCCGCACGATTGTCCGCTATGAACTGATCGAGGATGGCGCCGGCTACAGCGCCAAGGTTCTCAAGCCATTGATCGCTTCCAAACACCCGAACTTCCGCCCTGTTGATTGCAAGATTGGCCCCGATGGGGCGGTTTATGTGGCTGACTGGTACAACTCGATTATCAATCATGCCAAACGCGACTTTCGCGATCCCCGGCGCGACCATGATCACGGGCGTATCTGGCGGATTACCGCCAAGAATCGTCCGCTAATAAAACGCCCCGAACTGGTCGACGCCCCAGTCCAGAGATTGATTCAGTATCTTAAAAGTCCTGAAGCGTGGATACGCCATCAGGCCCGAAAGGAATTGAGTGAACACGAGCCTGATAAGGTGCTCGTGGCAGCTGAGGTGTGGGTGAAGACACTGGATTCTTCCGAGTCGGAATATGCGCACCATCTGGTGGAAGCGATGTGGGCCTGTCAAAACGTGGAGCGCTCCAGTGAATCAATTTTGAAAAAGGTGTTGCAATCCAAGGATGGGCACGCTCGTGCGGCGGGGGCTCGAGTGATTCGTTACTGGTACGGTGACTTGTCTGATCCGGTGAAAATGATTGCCCAACTTGCCAGGGATGATTTTGCCCGGGTGCGCATGGAAGCCGTTCTTTCCGCTGGGTTCATACCGGATGCCAAGGCCTTTCCAGCTGCATTAAATGCGCTGGATCACAAACAGGATAAGTTTATCGCGCTTGCCCTTCCACAGGCCGTGACCGCCCTTGAGCGCTACTGGCGTCCGGACTTTGAAACGGGAAAATTGAAGTTTGATAAAGAATCCCACCGGGAGTTTGCGGAGCGTGAGGCTGGTCTTGGTTTCGATAAACGCCTGGACTCTTATTTAAAGAAGAAAACTCCCGGCCTTGAGGAAACTCGGTCGATCGCGAATCGTTTGATCTCTGATGGGACCATTCGGCAGGCCCGCATGGTGGTGGATTCCCTCGGCCAGAAAGGTGTGAAAACTTCGCCTGAAGTCACGCTTGTCCTGCTTGATGGATTGGCACAGGTAGGCCGGCGCGGTGATTTTTCCCTTGGTCAAAGGGTTTCCCCTCTGAAAGAGCTTCTCCATCACACGGATGATGCCGTGGCGGCTTCTGCCATAGCCAATCTTGGAGTCTGGCAATTGAAGGGTTCAGACCCTGATTTATTCAAAATATTGCGTGATGATAAAAGGGCTACTTCTGTCCGCCAAGCTGCAGCAGTTTCTCTGGGTCAATTGAAAGGAGTCGAAGCGGCAAATTCGTTAAGGAGCCTTGCTCAAGATGGGAGCCTTTCAGAACGTTATTTCGCTGTGTTTGGTTTGATTGTGACCGATCTGGACGAAGCAGCAGAAGCTTCGGCAGGACTATTCGTTCAGGCTCCCGGTCAATCCGATCCGGCGGCCCTCGTTCAAGCTTTCACCCGGCTATCGGGTGGAAGCAATGCCCTGACCAGGGCTTTGGAGGGAAAGAAGCTACATACACAGGTGGTGGACCAACTGGCCGAGTACCATCGGCGCACCGGACAGTTGCCCAAATCGCTCGAGAACATCTTTCACCCCTCAACCCCGAAATCACTCAGCGCTTTATTGATTAAAGAAAACCGTAAGACACTCACCGCTGATGTTGCCAAGTTAGGGGATCCCGTTCGTGGTGAAAACGTGTATCGCCGTAAGGCCTTGGCTTGTTTTAGTTGCCATGCCATTGGGCCGGCGGGTTCTCATATCGGGCCCAATCTGGTTGCGGTGGGAGCGGCTGCCCAGACCGATTATGTTATTGAGGCCATACTCCAACCGAACAAGGCCATTGCCCAGCATTACGAAAATAAATTGATTACCTTAATCGATGGAGCGATTCACATGGGTACGATCACTTTTCAGAG
>DUCD01000108.1:3098-5779 GCA_012959985.1 Verrucomicrobiales bacterium
CGATGAATAAAGTCCGCAAAATGAAACCGATGCCCTCACTCATGCCTGCCGGGCTTGCTGATCAGTTGAAGACGCGTCAGGAATTTCTCGATCTGGCCAAGTTCGTCTCGTTACTGGGACGTCCTGGCCCTTACGCCAATGATGAAAGCCCCGTCATTCGCAAGTGGCGTATTAAAGCTGGAGATCAACCGGTCCCAATACCTTCCACAAAAGCTCTCTGGCTGCCCGCCTATAGCATGGTCAATGGGGAACTGCCTGCGGCTGATCTCGGTCATGGCAAGGTCGTCTACGCCCGCGGATATATTGACGTTCTGGTTGCCGGAAATCTAAAGCTGCAGCTTAACGATGCCAAAGGACTCCGTCTTTGGGTTGAAGGCAAGGAGATGACAGACCTCACGCGACCCATCCATTTGGATAAAGGACGCAAAACGCTGACTTTTGCCATCGACCGTGCCAAACGGGGTGAAACCGGTTTGCGTGTCGAACTGATTCAAGTTCCCGGATCATCCGCAAAGTTCAAGCCTGTGGGCGGTATTTGAATTTATTGTATTCAGACTAATGAAGAGGTTTCCCGTTTTTTTATTTCAGTATTTCCTAGTCATCGGGGTCATGTCTGCGGATTGGCCTCAGGCTTCTGGTCCCGATCATAATTTTCAAGTTAAGGGGGAGGCTCCTAAGGCCTTTAGTGTTTCAAAAAATCAAAATGTTCTATGGCGTGTTCCATTGCCAAGCACCGGGCAAGGGACCCCGATCGTATCGCGCGGACGCGTATTCATTACTTCCCATGAACCCCTCTTGAAGGATACCGAAACAGGTTCGGATATTCTTGGTCTTTGTTTCGACGCTAAAACTGGCAAGGAACTTTGGCGCCATAAAATTCCAGGCACTCGTACAACTGACCTATCCAGTCTGTTCAATGACAACACCGCCGCCTCGCCTGTAGCTGGTGGTAAGCGCGTCGTGTTCACTAATATCGGAGGCACAATCAAGTGTTTCGACTATGACGGCACCGAACTGTGGTCACAAATTTGGACCCCTTTTGGCCGACATCACGCCCGAGCCCATGAGCCGATTCTTCATGATGGTAACGTGATCCTGATGCATGCCCCTTGCTATGATCTCCCTCAATCGGCCACAACAAAATCGGGGTCGCACCCGTTGGGGCGAGGGAAAAAATATTGGACCTATTTACAGGCGTACGATTTATCTACTGGCAAGCGGATCTGGAAGGCCGAAAGCGCCACGAGCGTTCATTCCACATCTATTCTTGGCCAGTTGGCCAATGGTTCCCCCGCCATTCTTACTGGCCGTGGCGGAGGGCACCAACCCCCTGAAGAACCCTACGGTCTCTCTCTTCTTAATGCTAAAACCGGAAGACGTATTTGGGATGCCGCTATCCAAAAGTATCCGGCAGCTCAAAATGCTAACTGGGATTCCAGATCAGCTCACTTCTTCAGCGGCAAGGAACATCATTCATTGAATATAGAAACAGGTAAGCTAGTGAAGGTTGTTTCGCTCGTGAATGGGGTTACTCTTACTCGTTGGGAGAACGGCCAATATGTGACGCGGAGGAATCAAACACTTCCCAAAGCCCGTAAACCTATAACTTATTTTACGAACCTGATCGTTGGTGATTATCACTATTTTCGGTCCTTCGCCGGTTTTCTGATTGGCCGTGTGCAACTTTCTACAGGCAGAGTCGAGTACCTACAGGTTCCTGTGCAGGCTTTGCGTAAAAAGGATGCTAAAGGGGAAATGCACTGGAAAAAGACTCTCCCGAACGACATGAAGAACGCGGATGGATACCGAGCCACGCAGGATAAGCGGAATGCGGGAAACGGGTGGGGGCATGTCTCCGCAGCAAGCCCGATCGTTGTCGGAAATCGGATGTATATCCCGACGATGGTGGGAACTGTTTATGTGATTAACTGGCGTTCAAAGGTGCTGGATCAAAGCGCACTGGTGTCGGTTAGCGACCTTGGCCTTGCGGGCAAAACATGGACGTTATCTTCACTTTCATACTCAGAGTCCCGTTTGTACGCACGTACTTTAAAAGAACTGCTTTGCATTGAAGAACAAAAGCAATAATCCAAGGGTTTTGAAGACGGTCCAATGAGTAATATTATTTCGCCAGTGACACGGAATCTAAAGCCCGCATGTTGCCACGGACTTCGGGATAAGTAGAATGAGTTGCCCGAAGGCTTGAAAAGCCTCAAGCTACCGCTTCTCCAAATTATGAAACGTTTATTTCTTTCGTGGATACTCGTGCTGGTGCCTGCAGGCTGGGCGGCCAAACCAAACATGGTTTTTATCATCGCCGATGATTGCACCTTTCGTGATATCGGCTGCTATGGCGGACAGGCCAAGACACCCAATATCGACAAACTGGCCAAGCAAGGCATGCGGTTTACACGTTGCTTTCAGGCGGCACCGATGTGTTCACCGACTCGGCATAATATTTATACGGGGTTGTATCCCGTGAAAAGCGGCGCGTGGCCGAACCACACGCGGGCGTATCCGCACGTAAAGAGCATCGTGCATCACTTGCGTCCGCTCGGCTATCGCGTGACGCAGACGGGGAAGACACATATCAATCCGCGCACAGTGTTTCCGTTTGAAAATTTTGGCGGCGGGAAAAATCCGGACATGAAATACATCGATCAGCTGTTCGCCGAGGCGGC
>DUCD01000109.1 GCA_012959985.1 Verrucomicrobiales bacterium
ACCTTGGTGGAAATTATGATCGTTGTAGCCATTATCGGTCTGTTAGCTGCCATCGCCATTCCCAATTTCGTCAAAGCGCGCACTACTGCGCAGAAAAACACCTGTATTGCCAACTTGAAGCAGATTAATACTGCTATAGAGCAGTGGGCTCTTGAGAACAAGAAATCAGTCGGAGCCGCGGTTATCGAAGCGGATGCTAACGCTTTCCTGAAAGGCGCAACCACTCCTCCTTGCCCAGGTGCCGGAACTTATGCCTACAATGCTGTAGGAACCGGTGCGACCTGTAGCCTGACTACAGAAGGTCATACTCTCTAACCCGCATTTCTCATACTGCTTCAAAATTCTGACGGCGTTCACAAATATTTTGTGAACTGGATGTCATTTTCTGATTATTGCCATCGGGCGGGTCTCAATTCGGTGATTTGATCGATTTTTCAAGCAAACTCACGCCCATTTCCCAATCCAGGTACATAGCAATCCTTTGACGGATGTAATCGCCTCTGATTTTGCGGTTTATAGTTCATGACTGTTAAGTTTTCAGTTGTAGTAATCGCCTGAGTGCCAAGTCCCACACTTCTTTGTAAGGATAACCTGCGGTGATTCGAACCACGACGCGACGACAGTTGGTGGTCACGGTCGCGGCAATTTCAAAGAAATCCAGACGTATTCGTGAACAGGTTGCCCGCGCCCATTTCGTACCTTCGAAGATCAGGTCCCGAAGGCGATGGATCAGCAGGTAAGCCAGGGTTGAAAACCATAATCGCAACTGATTGCTCGCCATCCAGTGAGTGCTGGTTCGATCCGATTTCAGGTCCAGTTTCTGTTCTTTTAATGTGAAGCTTTCAATAATGTGGAGCGTTTTAATTGATGCCCGGAAATATCAGGGCAATGGTGGTCAATCACTCCACATTATTTGATGGATACTTTACCTCTTCACAAGGCTTCCAACCATGCTATTAGATTACGGTCACGGCGCCACGCAGATGGATCTCGTCCTTTTTTTGCCAGCGGTTTTACTTTGGCCAATGCCTCCCGTTTTGATTCGAGATCAAGAGCCAGGTATTTGTTGGTTGTATTAAGGCTCGCATGGCCAAGCCAATGAGCAATTGTACTTAGGTCGACACCTGAGTGGAGCAGATGGACAGCTGTGCTGTGTCGAAGCGAATGCGGATGCAGGCGCTTATGTTTTAAGGATGCCATTCTTTGAGCGGCTTTTTGCACGTATTTTCGGAGAATGTAGCGTACGCCAAAACGAGTAAGAGTTGTTCCGCAATGGTTGCGAAAAACATCCTCGGGTCGATCGGGTTGGATTTTGGATTCCTCCAGAAGTTCTCGCAGCAACTTTGCTGTTTCCGACCAGAGTGGGCAGGTGCGATCTTTACGGCCTTTTCCGTGTAACAGAACGCTTACTGGAGGCGAAAGCTTCAGATCACAAGCCTGAAGTGTGATTATTTCACTGACTCGGGCCCCCGTGTTGAACAAAAGGCTCAGTAAGGTGAAGTCGCGGCGACCGTCACGGGTAGAGCGGTCGATAGAATTCAACACCGCTTGGATCTCATTGAACTCGAAGTGCTCGATTTCGCGCAGTTCTGTCTTTTTTAAAGGAATACTGATAATCCGCTGAACTTGGTCAAGACACTGGGGTTGCCGGTTGCCCAAGTATCGAAAGAAGCTGGGGATCGCACTAAGCCGAATGTTTCGCGTGCAGGCTTTGTTCTTACGATATTGTTCAAGATGATCTAAAAAGGCCATCGTACGCTCAACTGTGAGTTGTTCGATTGTCAGGGCGCTGGTATCCTGCCCTTCACCTGCCACGAAACAGAGGAACAGTTTTAAGCTGTCGCGGTAACTGTGCAGCGTATGGGCACTCATGGCTCTCTGTCGTGGTAGATAATCTGTAAAGAACCCATCAAGGCTACGGGCCAACAGGGGATTTGGAGTGGAATTCATGCT
The DNA here is from genome assembly GCA_012959985.1 of Verrucomicrobiales bacterium. GTDB lineage: Bacteria > Verrucomicrobiota > Verrucomicrobiia > Limisphaerales > DUCD01 > DUCD01. The sequence goes on from DUCD01000109.1 coordinate 1,954, forward strand.
TTCCCTCCTTGGTCAAACACAGGCGGAAATATTTTATGAAAACGTTTGCTGGCTTTCTCTCTGAGCAAAGGCGTCAGGTGCAGATAATAATGAGTGGAGGCTGCGTTTACGTGACCGAGGTAAGTGGCCAGTTGCGGTAATTTACTCTGCACTTCTTCGCCTTTCGTATACCACCTTGTGAGTGCGCACACCGCAAAACTGTGTCGCAGATCATGGAGTCGCGGAGGGCCCCCCCGCTCATTGAGTACACCAACAGATGCGCACAGACGCCGCCAATCCCAACTGAGTCGGGAACCCTGATATGGGGCGGCCTCGTCATTACTGATTTTTCGCCAAATCAGAAAACTGTTCGGTTCTTCGGGGATTTTCTTTTCTCGTCTCAATGCCAGGAAACTTTTTAGTTCTTGAGCCACAGAGTTTGATAGTGGCACCAACCTGGATTTATGAAATTTGGTTTCCTCGATTCGAAGCAGGTTCTCCTGCTGATTAATATGTAAGAGTCGCAAACGCAACAGTTCCCCCCGACGCAGGCCGCAGCAGAACAGCAGGATAAGAGCAATCCGGAGAGTCTGGGCTCTAAGCGGATTTCCAGATGACGGATTCAATCCGGTCGCCGTCGCCAAAACGCAGGCCATCTCCTCTCCGGACACCAATCGCGGCGGTCGTGGCGCGGAAGGTTTGGGGAAAGCAGTTGGGTCGGGAATGAATCCGACGGTATGGTCACGGGCATAAAAGAGCATGGAGTTTCGAACGATCTGCATCCAGTGACGTCGCACCCTTGGGTTATAATGTTCCAAAGTGTGAGTCCAACGGCTGAACGAGTCCTCCGACCAGTCATCAAGCCCGTTCTGCTGCCGATAAAGGAAATCATCCCAATCCAGCAACACTCTTGTTTCGTTTGAATATCGACGTCCTAAAGCTTGCTTAGTTTCCACATAACGCTGCAATGCCGCAGCCCATCGGCTGTGGAAACAGGTTGACCGAGGATGATCGAGATCGATCTGCTTACGAATACGCGGGATGAGGTTTTCCCAACCCGGAGCCGATAAGGACGATGGAGCAACGGCTTGGGGCACTTCCAATCCTACGCCACGCAAATCGCCGATCATCAGTCGCAGGTAGATGTCCGTACTGGCTATGGACCGGTGGCCCAAAGTATCCCCGATTACTTTCATTGACACGCCCTGGTGCAGTAACCGGGTTGCCAGAGAATGGCGTAGGCAATGCGGCCCCACCGGTTCAAGTTTCAAGCCACTACGCCGAATCCGACGCTTTAATATTGTGTTTACTGCCGAGGGGGCCAGTGGCCCAACAGGAGCCCGCAGGCGAGAGAAGAGTGTACGCCGTTCCTTCGAGCGATGATCTTTGCGAAGATAAAACTGGAGAATGTCGCCCGCTTCATCGGTCAGAGGTAAAACCAACTGCTGTTGGGTTTTACGCTGTCGTACCCGTAGAGTCCGGTTTCGCCAGTCAATGTCGTCCAAAGTCAAAGCGACTACCTCGCTGCGTCGTAATCCGTAGGCCGCGATGAGGAAAAGCAAGGTGTAATCGCGCAGACCCGACGGCTCGCTCCGGTCAATGGAGTCCAGCAGGGCTTGAACCTGCGTCCAGGGAAGTGCCCGGGGGAGCTGTTCCAGGCGGTAAACCCGAGGCATGTCGATCGAGTCATGGAACGAACGTGGAATTACCCCTTCAGCATATTGGAAGCGCAAAAAGTTCCGCAACCTACTGACTACCCCTTGTAGGGTGGATCGTTTGCATCGTTTTGACTGTTGGATCACATAGGCCTCGATCTGATGAAGTGTCAGTTGGCCAAGGGCCGAAGTATTGCGCTCATAATCGATAAATTCCAGAAAGCCGATTGAGGTTTTTTCACAAAGGATAATAGTGGATTCAGCATTACCGCATACTTTCCGAAGATATTCGCCATAACGCCGAGCCTCACCTTCCACACGAGTGACCGGCTCTTCAGGTGAAGGTGCGAAACCGTAAATCAGCTTGAGGAAGAGTTGGACCTGTCGGATCGTACCGCCTACATTTGGTTTCCGTGCAGATAACTGCTTCCAGGCGGCATCAAAATGTACGGGCGTTAATTCCTTCCAGCTTTTCAGTCCACAGCGTTGGAGGAACAGGATGAAGTCTCGAAGATGGCTAAGTTGAAATATCAGGGAGTTGCGGGAGTAGCCACGACCATGAGCCCATCCAATAAACTCGTCGATAATTGGACCAAGGATCGGGAGTGAACGATAGCGTTGGTGTTTCTTGGGGCGAAGCTCAGCAAGCATAATGTTTCCTTTCGTTAATGATTCGAAAGGAATGTTCCATACCCCTTCATTAATGTGAAGTGATTGAGTTCTTCAACTCTGATCCTGCAGGGTATTTCTTCGAACGCTCCACATTATTGAAAGCTTCACATTAAAAGAATTATGTTGAGCTCAACATAATTCTTTTATGCGGTTCTCCATGTCTCCACGCGCACAGTAAAAATCTTCATAGAGTTCACGGGCCCCGATCCGATTTTTGGTTAGACTTGTCATGATGAAACGGGTGTTGGTGCCTTGTTCGTTGACTTCGCATTTAGCCACGACTCGATATTTGGGTTCTTCTTTCCATCCCGATGTCTTGGGTTTATATTTCAGTTCCTTATAGAGTTTATCCTTATCACTTTTGTTATATTCTATCATGCTCTGAACTTCGTGCATGGTTCCTCTGACAAGACGCTTGAGTAATTTATTGGCACCGAAACCGAACAGAAAATCCACTTCCTGTTCCCGGCAGAACTGAATCAATTCAACCCGGGAGAATCCGCTGTCTCCCCGCCAGAGGGTTTTCAGGCTGCGGCCGAATCGCTTGCGCAATGCCGTCACAACTTTGCCCATTATTTCAACGGTGTCTTCGACGTGCTCACTGTCGGCAGTGCGCAACTTGGAGACCACCGGCATGCCGCCACAGAAAACATAGAGGGGGCAGTAACAGTAATTGTCGTAGTATCCGTGGTGGAATCTGCCTTCCTGCAGGCCATGGATAAGGTCGTCGGTAGTGTCGAGATCCAAAACGACCCGTTTGGTTTGTCGGGGAAGATTGTCGACGAAGTTTTCAATGAAGAAAGATTCCAGACAATCCATCTTGGGCATGATCTTTTTGTATTTGGAATTCTGATCCTGTGCGGAAAGTTCCAAACGGTTCAAAGTACTCTTGCCGGCTAAAGGTTTGCCTTCATTCTGAAGACGGCGGTTGCGACCTTCGACATCGTTTCGACCACAGCAGGTTGCCAACAAAGGATCGGTGCGCAGACGCTCATGATCATTGAGATCCTCGTATCCCAGAGCGATTCCATAGACCCGTTGGCGCAGTAAGTTTTCAATGGAATGTTCGATTAACTCCGATCATAGATGATCAACAAAACACCCGGCAAAAGTTTCTATGATTTTCTGATTCCGGTCCAGGTGGGCCAGAAGAATTCCCCCGGCGTTGCCGGATACAAATTGTTCGTTAGCTTCAAAGACGATTTTACGGGAAATGAGGTCTGGAAATTCAAAACCTTTCTGATTGCACTCTGTTTTGTCTCGGGTTGGAAGTGTCGTTGTTGTAAGTTTTTCCATACGAACAATTTACAGCATTTCCGGTCCGAGTACATTAAGAACTTTGAGAAATTCGGGCTAGAGCAAGCAGATAGTCATTTTAAGCCGAAAACGCTATTTTCGAGATCTCCGGATCAGCTTGCCGCGTGAGAATTCGGGTTCTAATAGGGCGATAAGTTCTGGGGTAGTTGAACTTGTGGGTTTGAAGGAAGGAAGTTTAAAAGGGTGCGTTTCAAATGATGT
>DUCD01000110.1:0-426 GCA_012959985.1 Verrucomicrobiales bacterium
TTGTCCGAATACTGAAGATTGCACTTCAAAAATTATAGAACAATTTAAGCATTTTATAAGGAGAGATGCCATGAATATTGATGGCTTGGGAGGTGAAACAATTGAATTATTGATTCAGGAAGGATTGATTTCAAAATTCGTCCATGGTTCATTGTAAATATATTTTGATGCCATGACGCGTTTAATTTCAATAGTGGTTCTGCTTGCTTTGAGTGGACTTGCGGCATTAGCCGGAGCTCCAACAGCACAAATTCGTGTAACCACTGATAAACTTTTGTCAGTCCTCAAGGACGAAGCCCTGGCCAAGGAAGAGAAGCTGGAAGTCAAACGAGACAAGATGACTGAAATCATCAGCGATCATTTCGATTGGAAGCTGATTTCTCGTGGTTGTCTGGGAAGGCATTGGAGAAAACTCTCTGAAAAAGA
>DUCD01000110.1:645-27406 GCA_012959985.1 Verrucomicrobiales bacterium
CCCGGTAGAATATCGTCTCAAATTGGCGGCTGGCAATCGATGGAGGATTTATGACGGATTGATCGAGGGTATCAGCATGGTAAAGAATTACCGTGTTCAATTTGACGAAATTCTCGCCCGGAACTCCTTTGTTTACCTACTGGAACAGCTTGAAAAAAAGAATATCGAGTTCAATCCTTAGTCAGTTGATGAATCCAGATCATTTCCGCCGAGTTTCGTTGCTCGTCAGTATTGTTATTTTGGTTTTCTGTGGGTGCCGGCGTGTAAATGATTCCGAGTCTGTGACAGTAGCCGCTGAGATGGAGGTTGCTGGAGAATTGGACGAATTCATCGATCCCTTTGATGAAGAGGAATCGGCAACCCCTCTCCTTAAGGTTTCCGACCCATTGGAAAAAATAAATCGAAGCTTCTATCATTTCAACGACAAGTTCTATTTTTGGTTGTTGAAACCGGTGTCAATAGCTTACCGCAAAGTGATGCCTGAACCAGTGAGGGTGAGTTTCAATAGGTTTTTCAACAATCTCCGGTCTCCAGTCCGTATTGTGAACAATATTCTACAGCGCCGGTTCAGGGATTCAGGCATTGAGACTGCCCGCTTGTTGATCAACACAACATTCGGTTTGGGTGGGTTTTTCGACCCAGCTATGCTGGAATTGGAATTGAATCCGAAGCGGGCTCGTTTCGATCAGACACTCGGTCAATACGGCAGCGGAATCGGATTCTACATCCACTGGCCAATTCTGGGCCCCTCAAGTCTACGTGGGAGCATTGGAATGGCGGTTGATACCTTGATGACACCCTGGCCCTACCTCGACATTCCTATTGCCACAACAGTCAGCGTCCGATCATTCCAGGAAGTCAATTTAACCTCACTGAGTATCGGAAGCTACGAGGATATTAAATCTGCTGCGTTGGATCCTTATGTGGCACTACGCACCGCCTATTATCAAAGAAGAACAGGCGACCGCATTTCTGTGGATGCAGAAGATGAGACGGGTGGTGAAGAATCACCGCCTTCCCCCTTTTTTGTTCCCTGAGAGACCCCTCAAAAAAACCACTCACTTTGGGAATCCGTTTTCAATTGCTGGTATTGAAGAATGAAGAGGCTTACCTGTGATAACAGTTCGCTGGGACTGAAAGGTTTAGTGAGGAAAATTGAAGCTCCGTATTTTTCGGCCTCCTGGCGCGTAATCAACTGACCTTTAGCAGTAAGCATGATCACGGGAATATTTTTCGTTTTTTCGTTCTGTTTCAACTTCTCCAAGGCTTCGAGACCATCCATTTCAGGCATTGCCACATCCATAACAATCAGGTCCGGTCGAAATTGATCGGTTTTGGTCAAAGCTTCCAGACCGTTCATTGCGGAATCGAATTCGAAACCACTTTTTTTCAAACTGAATTCGATGAGCCTCTGCATATAGGGCTCATCATCAACAATCAGTACTTTTCCCTTGCTCATAAATTCCAATCTCAATTTTCTCTTAATAAAAGTAGAAATGTCTGGTCATCGGCATTCATGGCTTCTCTCTGGAACTGTTTAATCGTCTCTATCAGTTTTTTGCCGAGAGCCATTGCATCGGATTCTTCCAAGGTTGGAAGCAACAGCCATTCCTGGAGCCGTTTTTCGGAAAAAAACTCACCTTCCGGATTTTGTGCTTCGGGCAAACCATCAGTATATAGTAGAATTTTCCTACAATCATTGAGTTCCATACGAGTCTGCTCGTATTCCAGATTCCGCATAATCCCCAGTGGCATGTCTTCGGAAGTGATTCGATTGAGGTTTCCCCCATTAGCGCAGGCAGCCAGCAAGGGACAATGACCTGCATTCGAAGCCACCAGATAATTGGAACGTGTGTCGACAAATACAAACTGAGCCGTAATGAACATTTCCACCTTTGATAGATCATCAAAAATCATGTTGTTAACCCAACTCATGAGTTTACCTGGAGAGTCTGAAATCTGGGGCATGGCTCGAATCAGTGCCCTGAGAATAGCGGCAAACAAAGCAGCCGGAATCCCCTTGCCCATTACATCGGCAATAACCAAAAGAGCGCTGTGGTTGGAACAGGGGATCATGTCGAAAAAATCACCTCCGACTTGATGGGCATTGGTACAGGATCCCGAAATGCTGAATCCGGAGAGCTCGGGCAGTTGCCTCGGAAGGAGCGAGCGCTGAATATTAGTTGCGATTTCCAGCTCTCGTGAAACGACATGGGATCGAACTTTCTCCTCTTGGAACCTTGTATTTAGGATATGAATGGTCAGGAAATCCGAGAAAGTATGCAGAATATTGATCTGGGCAGCCGTAAATACATTTTCACTCTGATTTTTGCCGACTGTCAGTACGCCGATCAAGGTTTCGTTCATGAAGAAAGGATGCACTATCCCAGATTGTTCCCGAACCGATCGGAACAACGAATCCTCTTCATGGATGGGTTTGTCTACGTCAAACCAGATGTCCTGCCTCAACCGGGTGGAGTCAATTTCCAGGGATTTCACCAGATCGTCTTCATCGGTTCGCGGAAAAGGAAGGGGTGCCTGGTTAGAATTGGTTTCGTGATCTGAAAGAATAATCAATAATGCTTCATCCGGATCATACAGTCGAAATCGATACCAGTCTGAGTCCGTAATTTGAATCAGGTGCTTTAGAAGACCTTCGGCAAAGGAAGCGGTGTCTCTTGTCACGTTCAACTCAGAACTGAACCGGAAAATTGCGGTAAGACTCTCATAACAGGAACTCAGCTCTTCAGCCATGGCGGCCAGTGTTTCCTCCGTTTGAAACAATTGCTTCCCGAGTTCCTGATCTGCTTCGGATCCCCGGTCAAGCTCCTGCCGAATCCGTTTTGGGTAAGTTTTTGAAAGAACAAGACAGTTGCTGGATTTCCCCATGAAGTATTCACTCCGATCCACGATGGTTTGAATAATAAAGATACCGCGGCCTGTTTCATCGTAAGGATCCGCCAGAGAGGCCTTCGCTGGATACTCAAATCCATGGGTGTGGTCTATGATCCGTATTTCCAGTTTGTTCTCGATGCAGGATGCTTCAATGGTAATGGGTAATCGGGATCCCTCCACAGATGCATATTTAACAGCATTATTAGCTGCCTCTACCAGCACCAGTTCCCATCGAGAAGATTCTTCTTCCGGAAACCCCAGTTGATCGAGAAAGAATCTTACCTTTCTACAGGATTCACGTGCCTCAGCCAAGTCGCATTCTGTCTCAATTCGATAGACGGTCGGCAGGAAAGAGTTCATGTCCTGAAGATCGAGTGACGGTATTTATTTCTCGACGATTTCAAAAAGCCGATGCAGTCGGGTCAATTCGAGAATCTGTTGCGTGGACGGAGAGGGATTGACCAGTTTAATCTGACCATTTCGAGCACACATGGTTTTGTGCAGGGAAATCAAGATACCCAGTCCACTACTGTCCATAAAGCCCGTTTCTGAAAGATCGATTTCTATAGTAGTATGCTCATTCTTAAGCGCAGAACGAACGTCATCTCTTACCTGCTCAGCATTATTGGCGACCAGATCGTTCAATCCGCTGACTATCAAAATGAAATCCGTTGAATTGATCCTCATACTTTTGCATTCTAAAGGGGCTCGTGGATTTCTGCACGTATAAAAACAGATCTGCGTTCACTTTATTATGGCTAATTCGACATCAACTGCTTTGCACTCCGCATCCTCCAGGACACTGGATTTAGAGGTAAAGGATGCGCATCTGATTTTCGACTCGATCTGGAATCAGCTCGAATCTGAATATGAACTGAAAAACCTCCGATTTCCCAAGGAAATATTCTGGCTGAATGGAGCCCCCGGAGCAGGGAAGGGGACTCAGACCAATTTCATCATGAAATTTCGAGACCTGACGGCTCCACCGATTGTCGTCAGTTCACTGCTGAAGAGTCCCGAAGCCGTCCGGATGATGGATGCAGGACTTATGGTGGGCGACCAGGAAGTCACCAGCCTTTTATTCAAGAAACTGCTGGACCCAGTCTGTCAAAGTGGAGCCGTCCTGGATGGTTACCCACGGACTCATGTTCAGGTATTATGCCTCAAGCTTCTGTATCAGAAGTTGAAAGATCTGCGGGATCTATCATCACAAAACCCGCTGACCCAGCCATTCGATTTACCGGTCTTTCATTTGATCGTATTATTCATTGATGAAGCAGAATCCGTCCGTAGGCAATTGGATCGAGGACAGGGCATCCTCAAGCATAATGAGCAAGTGCGAAAATCGGGAATGGGACGCCTTGTTGAGGTACGAAAAACCGATTTAGCCGAAGAAGCGGCAAGGGATCGCTATCGCACCTTCAAGGAGATCACATACAAATCACTGCAAACTCTGCGCGAAGTCTTTCATTACCATTATATCAATGCTCATGGGACCGTGGGAGAAGTGCAGAATCGAATCGTCGATGAACTTAGATATCAGAGTTCTCTTGAACTGAATGAGAAGACCTATGACCTGATGTCTGCCATTCCCATTGCGAGTCATCTGCTGGTGCATTCCCGACAACGGTTGGTGAAACGTCTGGACGATTACGAACGGTTTCACGCCGAGTTGTTCAAGCTAACCGTTGATCTACTCAAAAACAAATTCGTCCCGATCATTGAACGTCATTCCATTTCCGGAATGACCTACATCAATTCGGAAGATCCAATTTTTCAGGATCCGATGGCATTGGCGATGGTCATCGATGTTTTTTCAGAACGGGGATTTCACTGTGCAGTCGATGTGAGAATAAGAGTTGTTCCAGACCGGATTGATCCACAGAACTATAAGATTCTATGTCGGAAGGAGAAATCCTACCGTTTCAAAATAAAGTTCACCGGCAGCGAAATTCGCCGAGACCGCTAAGACTTTCCTGAACTTTTCCAGGAAAATCATTGCCAAACCCAATTGCCAGTGGTTTCTTTTTTTTCTTAAAACAGCACAAACTATTCATGAAAAATAAATCCCTCGTCGGGTTGGTTTTGGCAATGGTCCTCGGAGTCGCTGGTGTGACAGCTCAGGATAATGAAGGAAATGAAGAAGCTTCCAAAACCCAGCAGGAAGAACCCACGCCGCCACCGCCCGAAGAACCTAAATCTCTCTGGGAAAAGACAGCTTCTTCCGGTTTGACTGTAACCCAGGGAAACAGCGATACTTCCTTATTCACGGTAAAGGTTCAGGCGCTAAAGAAATGGGGAAAGCATGATCTGGGATTGGGTGCATCCGGAACTTACGGGAAAAATGAGGGTGAAACCACGACTCAGGTGGCCAAAAGCTGGGGCCAGCACAATCGCGGTTTAGCAAAAGATGGTTATTTCATGGGTTTCCGTGGAGATGTCTATCACGACGATATTGCCGATCTGGACTATCGGGTCACCGTTTCTCCGTTACTGGGTTATTATTTCATTCAGAATGATCAAATCACCTTGAGCAGTTCAATAGGGCCGGGTGCCGTCCACGAGAAACAAGGCGGAACCGATAGCACCTACTTTACAGTAAGACTATCAGAGAGATTAGAATACAAAATCAATGATCGATCCAAAATATGGCAGACTCTGGAATTCATGCCACAGGTCGATGAAATTACGGACAACTGGCTTATCATTGGTGAAGTTGGAATTGACGCAAAAATTACCGACAAACTTTCGCTGCAATCCTATGTTCAGCTCAACTATGACAATGAGCCGGCGAAGGATCGAAAGAAAGATGACTGGCGCTGGATTAACGGCATCGCCTACTCCTTTTAATCCAGTTCAAGGACTTTCATGCCAATAAAAAAGGCGGCCCTTTATGGCCGCCTTTTTGCTAAAGTGAATTATTAGAATTTGAATCAGAGACCTTTTTCGATCATATACTTCACCAAGTCACCAACCCGGTTGCTGTATCCCCATTCGTTATCGTACCAGTTGATCAGTTTAAAGAACCGACTGTTTAATTCAATTCCGGATCCTTCATCAAAGATGGACGATGCTTTGCAGTGAATGAAATCACTACTGACTACCTGATCGCTGGTACATTCCAGAATTCCCTTGAGATAGGTTTCGGATGCGTTCTTCAGTGCCGCCGAAATTTCAGCATAACTGGTTTCCTTCGCAGTCCGGACAGTCAGATCGACCACCGAAACGGTCGGAGTCGGCACTCGGAAGGCCATCCCGGTCAACTTGCCTTTGACTTCAGGAATCACCAAGCCGACGGCTTTTGCTGCCCCTGTGCTGGCAGGAATAATATTGAGCGCTGCACTGCGGCCGCCTTTCCAGTCCTTCCGACTGGGTCCATCCACCGTCTTCTGGGTTGCGGTATAAGCATGAGTGGTCGTCATCAGGGCTTCGTCGATACCGAATCCTTCTTTCAACAGGACATGTACCACCGGGGCCAGACAGTTTGTGGTGCAGGAGGCATTCGAAATGATGTGGTGTTGGGCCGGATCATATTTTTCATGGTTCACCCCAATCACGAGCGTCAAATCTTCGTTCTTAGCGGGTGCTGAAATGATGACTTTCTTGGCACCTGCCTCGATATGCCCTTTCGCTTTGTTGCCATCGGTAAACAAGCCGGTGCACTCAATCACCAAGTCAACTTCAAGCTCTTTCCAAGGAAGACCATCCGGAGTTCTGGCACTGACGACTCGGATATCTTTACCATTAACCACGATAACATCTTCATCTTCCAAGTCTTCAGAGGATTTCTTTGAGGAGACCGTGCCTCCAAATCGCCCTTGGACGGAATCATATTTAAGAAGATACGCCAAGTTGTCCGCCGGAACGATATCTCCTACGGCAACCACTTCCACATCATTTTCCAAGAGTCCCTGCTCGACCATGGCTCGGAACACCAAGCGCCCGATTCGACCAAATCCATTAATTGCAACTTTCACTGCCATATTATACTGCCTTGTTTTCTCGATTGATTTTTATGCACAAAGGCGTGCATCATACTCCTCCACTTTAACCCGTCAACCAGATTTCTCTTGAAAAATCCAACGGTTTTTCAAGCGTTTCCTCCTATTCGGACGCTCTTTTTTGGAATTTTGTCTTTTTTAGAATACGCTATGTTTTCACAAGGTTATTCGGCTGCAAAAGATGACGGGACAGAATTAGATCCTGATTAATGTGAAGTTGTTTCTTATTCCTGCCAATATAAACCCGATATGGATCGTTCATTTTCAGCCAGATGCATCATAATTACCGGATATTGGATTCGCCGGTTTGGAATTCTGCTCGAAAGGATTCATCCGGTTTTCCTGATATTTCTATTTTCTTTTCCCGGGTCAGGCCAAAGCGCTGAAAATAATTCTACCGATTTGGAGAAAACGGGAGTCGACCTTCCACTTGCAGATGGAACAAGGATGTGGATGGCAGTGCTCACACTCTCCCTCTTAGCTTGGCTTATTCTCAGATTTTGGAAAGAGAGGAGTTTGAGAAGATCCTTTCAACAGCTTCTTGAAGATTCCTATGACATGATTTTCACCTTTGACGCTGCATTCAGGATCTTGACCCTGAATGCAGCGGGTAAGAAATGGATTTCACATTCCGGGACAAAGTTGAGCCATTTGAATCAACTCGTTCCTCCGGAATCGCTCGATCTCCTGAAAAATGAAACTCACGCTCAAATTCAAGGAAAGGCGCCCACAGTCCTGGAAATTCCAATGCAAAACGGAAATCAAAAGGAGATGATTGTGGAAGCGACCATTCGCATCGTTCATCAAAGGGGAAATAATAGAGTTTTTCGGGGCATAGTAAGGGACATCAGTGCACGTAAGCATTCCGAGTTGAATCTGCAGCAGGCGAGAGAGGAGGCAGAGTCAACCAGGCAGCAATTGGAGTCGGCCAATGATCAACTCAAATCCCTTCAGACCCAAACGGACAAACTGGCTGAGGAAGCGCGCACGGCAAATAAGGTTAAAAGCGAATTCCTTGCCATGATGAGTCATGAAATACGCACTCCCATGAATGGAGTGCTCGGATTGACGAGTCTTCTTGAAAAAACGGTTTTGAACAAAGAACAGAAGCAGTTCATTGAAAACATCAGGGTCAGCGGAGAAAGCCTAATGGTCATACTTAATGATATTCTGGATTATACGAAGATTGAATCAGGAAAGTTGAAGATCGAGTATAAATCCTTCGATATACACCAATTGGTCGAAGAATGTCTGGAACTTTTCATTCTACCCGTTTCTAAAAAGAAATTGGAATTGGTCTATCGAATTGATCCCACCGTGAAGAGGCATTTAATCGGCGATGCCTCTCAAATCCGTCAGATACTGGAAAATCTGTTATCCAATGCCGTGAAGTTCACCAATCAAGGTGAAATTGAGGTATCCATTTCTGAAGTTTTCGGGTCGAACCAGACTTTTCTCCAATGTGCGGTCAAAGATAGCGGAATGGGGATTTCAGCAGATAAGCTGCCGAAATTGTTTCAATCCTTCAGTCAGGTGGATAACTCTATAACCAGACGGTTTGGGGGTACCGGCCTGGGATTGGCGATCAGTCGCCGTTTGGCAGAACTCATGGGTGGGTCTATTTGGGTTGAAAGCAAACCAGGCAAAGGTTCTACCTTTTATTTTCGAATAATAGTCCAAACGGATTCCACCAGTGATTCTCCGAAATCCTCTGCCGATGATTTCAAAACGATTTCTGGAAAATGTCTTTTGTTTCTGGATGAACCCGGAGCGAATTCGACAGCACTGGAATCAATTCTGAAGGAATGGTCCATGGAACTAATTCATGCACCGGACACCCGGGAAGCCATTAGGATTCTGAATGGAACCCATAAGCCTGATTTCCTGATGGTGAATGACCGCAGTCGAAACGAAGGAGATCATTCTCAATTAATGGATCTACGGGCTCGTCTGAATTTGCCATTGATTCGATTTTCTTACCCAAACGATCAAGAAGGTTCTTTGAATAAAATGGATTCAGAGGGGATTCATTTTCTTCACAAACCATTAATATCAAGCAACTTGTTAAAAGTTCTGAAAACGGCATTAATACCGCCTGTGAAGAATAAGTCCGTCTTGACCGAAAATGACGATGGTCCGAATACCACCCGGGACATTTCGATCTTACTAGCTGAAGACAATACCGTGAACCAGATGGTTGTTCAGAGCATGCTTAAGAAAATGGGATGCCAAGCCCTTATTGCCAACAATGGAGAAGAGGCGGTTCGTGAGCTGATTCAGGAAATGACGGATGTCGTATTAATGGATATTCAAATGCCCAAAATGAATGGTTTCGAGGCAACTCAGATCATTCGCGCAAATTTCCCCAAAGAAAAGCAACCATGGATTATCGCCCTGACCGCCAATGCGATGAGTGGTGACAGGGAGCGATGCCTGAAAGCAGGTATGGATGATTTCATCAGTAAACCAGTTGAATTTAAAGATTTATTGAAAGCGCTGAACACCGCAAGTGAAAGGTCTCAGGATTCGCTCCGTTCAATGAAACAGCCTCAAATTCCGTCTCCGAACCGCGACAGAATACCCGAAAAACCTGTTTCCTGGAATCGAGATCGTTTGGAACAGTTTGAGAAAGAGGTCTGCCCTGGACAGCCTGAAGTAGTGAAGGCAGTTGTGCAGGAATACTTTCAGCAATCAATCATCCGCATGCAGGAGCTTGAAGGAGCTTTGGAGGATCAGGACTTGGAAAGTATCAAGACCGTTGCTCACAGTATGAAGGGAAGCAGTGGAAACCTGGGGTTTGAACGTATGGTATCCATCAGCACGACGATTGAAAACGAATCTAAGAACCATGAGGAAATCCTTAAACTGTTTAAGGATCTTGAATCGGAATTGAGCAAAGTGCGGGGACTGATATCCGAGGATGCCTATTATTCCGGAATGATAGGTTGAATCCAAGCTTGCTCGAACTCACCTCGTGCATAGGGATTTGTTTTCTTCCGGGATGAAGTGACAACCGCCCGAATATATATTTCGTCACCCTGAATCGGGTAAACTGCCTTCCACCCTTTGGTGGTAAGTAACACCTTACCGACTTCTGGAGGATATATCCGTGTAACCGGAAGCGCATTTCCCATCTCATCCAATACCGGTTTGCTTTCCTGAGGGTAGCCCTTCCGCGTTCCAATGAAACGCACGGTAAATGTTTCATCCTCATATCGAGATTGGATTGTGATGATCCATTTCTTTTCCTTCCGTTGAATATCTTCCAGTTCCACACCACTCGATGCGTAGAAATCCCCTTTTTTTATCGAGTTCACCACGTTTTCCGGAGTTAAGTGTCGGTTGCCGGATCGGACCATAATCCAACCTCGACCCAAATTGCTGTGTCCAAGGCCGGTTTGATGGTAGTCGTGCGAATCATCAGTGGCCAATCCGTACATTATCGGCATTCCTAAATGACCCAATCTACGTGTTAGCATGATATCCCACATACGCTCAGTGGACGCATGGTGGAGGTCACCGAAATTTCTGACGGCTGGATGTCCGTTGTAGACCTCGAAGAAATCTTCGCCACGAACCTGCAACATATCTTCTGCCGTCAGAGCCCACCCGAAATTGGGGTGATTGATGTGAGGCAGAATGGGGCGTCCAATCGCTTTTTCCTGATCTAGCATAGCCTGAATATTGTTCTGCATCACTTCCACAATGTTGTTGCCTCCCTGGGCCGGAATAAGGTTTTTCAGATTCGTGGCATTCATGTGGACGGGCGCACCCTCGAATGAATCCGTAATTTCCTCACCCCGAATCAATAGAAACTGGTTAGGGCGCTCGAACAAATGACGGAATTCATCCAAAGTCCTCAATCGGACCATCAATTGCTTGTCCTGTATTTTGGATTCCACCCAACGGGGCCCGAAACGATGGATGTACTTTTCATAAGCATCCGCACCACCTTTCGTTCCGGCAACGGGAGTCCACCTTTTTCCTTCCGCGATCACGTTGTGCTCCGAGAACGCTAGAAACTGATACCCGTGTTTTTCGAACCAGTCGGCAATCATTTCCGGATAATCGTCTCCATCGCTCCAATGTGAGTGGGTATGAAGATTTCCTTTCCACCATCTGGTTGAGGAATCCTCGCCGGCCTCTGTAAAAAGGATTCCTGAAAGATGCAGAACAGCCAACCAAGAGCAAACTCCGGTCCATCGGAAAATGGGTGATGTAATTTTCATTCGTGTTAGGATACTCCAACAAAAAACCGGAGAAGTCTATTCTTCTCCGGTTTGAATTTCAGGTTCCTTTTATTGCTTCCAAAATTGATCAGGGTTGAGTGGACTTTTTCTTTCGCTTCCCCGATGCAGATAATACACGGTTTACCGCATTCAGGTAAGCTCGGGCGCTTGCCTCGATGATGTCCGTACTGGCACCTTTCCCGGCAATCAGCTCTCCATCCCCGAAATCAACCTTAACCGAAACTTCGCCTAAGGCATCCTTGCCTTGAGAAACGGAGCGGATTATGTATTCCTTTAATATGCCCCTTTTCTGGGTAAGACGATCGATAGCTTTCAAGGCAGCATCCACCGGACCGTCCCCGATGCCGGCATCCGAAATAACTGTTTCTCCCTTAGCTTTGCTTTTCCCGGTTTCCGAGGAGGATTTCTTCAGGCGCACCGTTGCTGTGGGAACCGTCTGATTACCGCAGGTGACATTCAAGTAATCCAAGGTCCATGTTTCGGGGACTTCGGTGAATTGGTTTTCCACCAAGGCAATCAGGTCGTCATCATAAACGAATTTCTTCTTGTCTCCGATATCCTTGAATCGCACGAATACCGAATCCAGGTCCAAGTCAACCGTCTTGAATCCTAATTGTTTCAGACGAGCCGTTACCGCTGCACGGCCACTGTGCTTGGTCAAGGGAAGCTCGGTATCGGCCCACCCAACATCCTCCGGATTCATGATCTCGTAAGTGGACCGATGCTTCAGCATACCATCCTGATGAATCCCACTGGCATGGGCGAACGCATTCTCACCGACAATGGCCTTGTTGCGCTGAACGATCAGACTACTCATCCGGGACACCAGTCGGGATGCATTAACGATTTGTTTGGTATGGACGCCGCATGTGATTCCTTCGTAGAAATCGGAACGGGTTTTCAACGCCATGACGAGTTCTTCCAAGGCAGCATTTCCGGCCCGTTCACCGATGCCGTTTACCGTGCACTCGACCTGACGCGCCCCGGCCTGAACGGCCGCAAGTGAATTCGCCACAGCGAATCCCAGATCATTATGGCAGTGTACACTGATGATGGCTTTGCCTGACTGAAAATCAGGTACGGCTTCATACAATTCCCGTATTAAGTCCGCAAACTGGTCGGGAACTGCCCAGCCTACCGTATCGGGAATGTTGATGGTTGTTGCCCCGGCCTCGATGGTCGCCTTGCAGACTTCTATCAGGAATTCCGGCTCGGTTCGGGATCCATCCTCCGGAGAAAACTCCACATCCTTCACCATCGATTTCGCCTGTTCAACACCCTTTACGGCCAACCGTATGATTTCATCACGGGCCTTCCCCAACTTGAACTCCCGATGGATTTTCGATGTTGCCAGGAATACATGGATACGGCCTTTTTTTCCAGCAGGTTGAACCGCTTCTCCAGCCGCTTCAATATCCTTCGAGACGCATCGAGCCAATCCACAGATCGTCGGGCCTTTGATCTCCTTGGATATTGTCTGGACGGCGGAAAAGTCCCCTTCGCTGATCACAGGAAAACCGGCTTCGATCACATCCACTTTGAGCCGGGCAAGCTGTCGGGCAACTTCCAGTTTCTCCCTGAGGTTCATGGAAGCCCCTGGGCACTGTTCCCCGTCTCGCAAGGTGGTGTCGAAGATTACGATTTTGTTCCTTTTCATGACTTTCGCTTTGTTGATGTTTCTTCTCAGTTGTTTACTTGAATGGTTTCAGACATAAAAAAACCCCACTGCCCGTTTCAGGCAGCAGGGTTCGGAAAATATCTAAAACCGAATTAATACCCAACCACCCACCCACGTAGGAGGAGTGCTCCGCTCGTAAGAAGAAGCTGTTGGTTTAATCCGTTATTCACGGGACTTCTCTAGCTCCGGATCCCTTCCGTGTCAATTAGAATATTTCACAGAATGCGTGGGATCCTACCTTTCCCCTGCTATTCACCACAAGAAATTGAGATGTTTCCCATTTATAAATCTGTGCTAAACTTATGATGACAAATGCCATCATTAATCATTTTTTTCTTATTCATGCCCCTTTCCACATTTGCTGTCGGCGGTGCTGAAGCTCCAGAGCTCCGGCAACAATATGTGGTTCTCCTGCACGGACTCTCCTTATCTCCGTGGGCCATGAAATGCATCGAAGGGCGACTGAAAAAGAACGGATACAAAGTTATTAATGCCAAATATCCTTCTCGAAAAAAATCGATCGAAGAATTAGCAGACGATGTTTTCACCGGAAAGCTGGCTGGAATCCTGAATCAACCCGACAAGGAAATCCATTTTGTGACCCACTCAATGGGAGGCATCCTGCTCCGATCCTATTGTTCACGGCAATCCATCGACAATATCGGACGAGTGGTGATGATTGCTCCCCCCAATCAGGGAAGTCAGATTGCTGACAGACTGCGCGACAAGCGATGGTTCCAAAAGTTGATGGGACCGGGAGCTTGCGAATTGGGGGCAGGAAGGGGAGGTATTCCCGGAACATTAGGGCCTGCTCCTTTTTCTGTTGGAGTCATCGCCGGCACCTTGTCGCTTAATCCAGTTTTTTTCAGGTGGTTGCCGGGACGGAATGATGGTCGGGTTTCTCTGGAAGCCACGCGACTTGATAACATGAAGGACTTCACCACGTTTCACTGCAACCATACCTTCCTTCTCTGGAAGCCGGCCGTATGGGATGAAATCGTGCAGTTTCTACAGCACGGCCGTTTCAAAAACAGTATGCTGGATTCCGTTCCTGCGGATTCTGAATGCAAATCTTAAGTGCTTTTCGGCGTGCTGAGACAGCACTCCCTTATAGTTGTATAAAAGGCGCGCCCTTCTCGTATGAGGTCTAATATTTCTTCTTCCACCGTGCAGCATGTGTGCCTAGAATCGTTCTGAATGATGGATCCTTTATTCAGAAACCTATACCGTAACCGACGAGTCCTGGTCACGGGGCATACCGGCTTCAAGGGAGCTTGGTTGAGTACTTGGCTATTGGAATGTGGAGCGGAGGTCTCCGGATACAGCTTGGACCCTCCAACCAATCCGAACCTCTTCGAGCTCTGCGCATTGAACAACCGTCTCAAAGACCTTCGAGGTGATGTTCGAAATTTCGCTTCTCTGGAAGACGCTGTTAAAACCAGTAACCCGGAAATCATTTTTCATCTGGCAGCCCAACCGCTGGTCTTGAAATCCTATGAATCCCCGAAAGACACTTTTGATATTAATGTCGGAGGAACCGTCAACCTGCTTGAAGTGGTTCGAAAGAACCCGTTTGTCAAAGCTGTTGTCTGCATAACCACCGACAAAGTGTATGAGAATCAGGACTGGATTTGGGCTTACCGGGAAAATGACCGTCTCGGAGGCCACGATCCCTATAGCTCCGGAAAAGCCATGGCCGAACTGGCCATTGATTCGTATCGTCGATCATTCTTTTCTGAGGAAGGATGTACTGCTGTTGCCTCGGCAAGAGCCGGCAATGTCATCGGTGGCGGAGACTACGCCGATTACCGGCTGGTTCCAGACTGCATCAAAGCATTGATGGATGGGAAAACGGTTGGAGTCAGGAATCCGGAATGTGTCCGTCCCTGGCAACATGTCCTGGAACCACTGAGCGGTTACCTGAATCTCGGAGGACATCTATTGAAACCCGGAGGACGAAACTTTGCTGAAGCTTGGAATTTCGGTCCGCGTGAAGTGAATGGAATCTCAGTAAGAAAAGTCGTCGAAAGGATTATTGAAATCTGGGGAGAAGGGGAATGGTCGGCTGAGTCCGATCAATCGGCCCCCAAGGAAACAGCTGTTCTTAAGATAAACTGGGAAAAGGTGACTACTCGACTTGGGTGGTCACCGGTAATGTCCTGGGATCAGGCTGTCGCCAAGACGACAGTATGGTATAAGCAATGGCAACAGTTGGAGCTGAAATCCGGCACCACTACTCTGTACAACCATACGGTAAAACAGATTCATGAGTATGTGGAAGCTGCCCGGAAAGCAGAATTAGATTGGGCTATGGACCAAAAGTCCTGAAGCCAACCGCGGTGATACCGTATCCGATCCCTCATTCATGGTCCATGATTTCCTCAATGGCTTTCAGGCAGTACCATTTCACTGATGGACCCATTGGCGGGACTAGTTTCTCCAAATCCATTGGGGTGCACCATCGGATGTCATAATGTTCCTTCACTGCCACTGTGACATCGCCACTTTGGACTCTCGCCCAATACAGCATTCCAATGTGCTCATGGGTTTCCGAGATTCTATGGATGTCGAGGAATCTTGGAGTGATGAGAGCCCTTGTCCCCGGAAAGGTTGTTGGGGGACGTTCCCCGATCAGTTCCACCTCAAGACCGCTTTCTTCCTTCGCTTCGCGCAAAGCTGCCGCTTCGGGGTCTTCATCCAATTCAATATGTCCTCCCAATGGAAGCCATTTGTCCAGTTTTCGGTGGTGAATTAAAAGCAGTTTGCCTGCTTGAACCACAAAAATGGCCACAGTGAAGTCAATTTTTTCGTGAATATGCGGCATGGTGCTCTCTGAGGAAGAAGCCGGTTCAATAATCGTAAAGACCGGAATCGCGGGAATAGGGCATTCCGCCCATTCCCCCACCCATCTCCCCATCGCCGCCCATGCCTTCCATGTCTCCGAAAACATCCCCCATATCTTCTTCAATTTTTTCCGGATCTTCACCGGATTCCAAGCGTTTGATAGCGATATCCATTTCTTTAGGCATGGCGTCCTGAGGGAGAAGGTCCTTCATCTTTTTCATCATATGGGCCATATGTTTCGGATTATTTTCATCCAGATGAGACATGTCCTTTTCCAGCTCATTCATCGCCCTCTGAATTTTGGGATCGTCAAAGGCCGGTATCGTCGAGTCCCCTTCGCCTCCTTCGGAATGATCGCCTGACGAATCCTTCCCTCCTTTAAGTGCAGAAAAACAGCTGATCTCTTTCTTAAGTTTCCGGCTTCCGCATTTGGGACATTTAGGGAAATGATCCGGGTTAATCCGTTTGGACAGAAAACTGAAAATCATCCGGCACTTAGGACAGGCAAATTCGTAAATCGGCATAAATATGAATTCGATGAAGTTACTGAATCAATGATCTTGAATTCCGGAGCACCCGGCAAAAAACCCCTGCCTCGTCATCATCAAGGAAGGGGCCTGTCAAATCTGTTTCGGATTCGGTTATTTCATCTTGTCAAAATTGGATTTCAGGATTTCCCAGTCCTTCATCCCTTGAACTTTGCTCTGCAGTTTTTCTATTATTTCCGCTTCCTTCTCGTTCTTCGTAGGTGTCTCCACGTCATAGAATGTCCCAAAGTAACCGGGAAAAGAATCCTCCGCTAATTTGTAGGCGGCCGATTCGTTCGTCACATCGTGGTCCTTGGGAACTTCCATGAAATCCCCTCCTTTTCGGGGATTGGTCGCATCGAAAGCCCCTGCGAAAAACTCAGTGCATTCGCTTAGACACTCAATCACGCTGAACCCATTGTGATCCAGGGCTGCTTCCATCGCCGCCATGAGATGCTTCGGATTCGTAGCCGTAGTACGGGCAATGAAAGTCGCTCCGGCTCCGATCAATTGCTTCATCGGATTGATCGGTCGGTCAACCGAACCCCACATATCCGTTTTGCTTTTGAATCCCAGCGGTGAAGTCGGTGAGGTTTGTTTCTTGGTCAAACCATAAACCTGATTATCCATAATGACATAAGTCAGGTTGACATTTTTTCGAGCCGCATGGTTCAGATGATTACCGCCGATCGAAAAGGCATCTCCATCTCCACTGAAAACGAACAGATGGAGATCGGGGCGGGTGAGGGAAATGCCGGTTGCAAACGGCAGAGCCCTTCCATGGATGAAATGTACTCCATGTCCCTGCACAAAATAGGGAAAGCGGCTTGAGCATCCAATTCCGGCAACGGTCGTAATTTTTTCCTGCCAGAGATTCTTCTTTTCAATCAGTTTGAAATAGAACGCCAAAACCGAGAAGTCACCGCAACCCGGACACCAGGTAGGGTGATCGGCAGCGATATCTTTTTTCTTTAAAGGTGGTCGATCCTGATCCTTGGGAGGCTGAGGCTCAGCTAGAATAGTGCTCATTTTTTATACTTGATGGATCCCCTGAAATCTGGTCCTGAATAGTTACAGTGATTTCTTAGTTCTTGGCTGCTTCCAATTCCAGAAAATCTTTCACATTGTCCAGAATTTCTGTGATTTTGTAGGTCAAACCGTCGGTTTTAGTTATGCTGCGAATCTTCGGATCTGCAAACCGGGTTCTTAAAAGCGATGCCAACTGACCATAGCCATAAAGTCCCTCATCATTCAGTTCCACCACTAATACGTGATGAAACCGGGCCATGATATCATCAATTCCCGGAGGTAATGGATTTATGTGGCGTATATGGATTGCGGAGATACTGTCACCAGCCGCCCTTGCCTTGTCGACGGCTTCCCGAATGGGTCCTAAAGTTGAACCCCACCCCACCAGGAGAATATGTCCTTCCGGTGGACCGTATATCGTTGGTTTAGGCAAAGACTGCGCTAAAGCACGAAGTTTGTTCCGACGCTTAGCCGTCATCTCGATATGATATTTCGGATTTCCGGTCGGCCGGCCGTATTCATCGTGCTCCAAGCCGGTGGCAATCGGGTATTTGCCATCCATGATCCAGGTTCCGGGGGGTCGGTGTTGAGTCAACCCATCCGGTGTCGAAAGATCGTAAGGCTTGTGTGTCTCAACAGGGCTGAGATCAGGAGAAATGTCCTGGCAGATTTTTTCAAGATCGGGTTCAGGAAAAGCCTCAATCCGAGTTGCGATTGCCTGGTCGCTCAGGATATAAACGGGGACACTGTATTTGCGCGCAATGTTGACGGCTTCAATGGCAGTGTGGAAACAATCTTCAACAGTTGCCGGTGCCATTACAACGCGAGGCGAATCCCCGTGACCTCCATAGATAGCAATGTTCAGATCCGACTGTTCTACATTGGTCGGCAATCCGGTGGAAGGTCCCCCACGCTGAACATCGATGACAATCAGCGGAATTTCCGCCATTACCGCCCAGCCTACCGCTTCTGATTTCAGTGCAATCCCCGGACCACTTGAACCGGTAATCGACACTCTACCAGCATAACCGGCGCCGATTGCCATGGAAACCGCAGCGAGTTCATCTTCACACTGTATAAAGGAACCTCCATATTTCGGGAGTTCCCGACGAAGCAATTCCATAATATCCGACCAGGGTGTGATCGGATATCCCGCCCCGAATCGGACTCCAGCCGCAATAATACCGTAACCCAAGGCTTCATTACCGGTCATCACCACCTGGTCTTGATCCTTTGCTTTTCCCGGTTCTAATCGAAAAACTTTGAGAAGGTTCTCAACAGAAAAACTATAACCGGCATGAAAGGCCGACATGGCTGTTTCAAGGATACTTGCTGACTTGTTTCCAAATCTTTCTGTGATCAATCGCTCGAGCTTTTCTATATCCAAGTCGAACATTTTGGCGATCAACCCCAGCGTAAAGATATTCTTTCCTTTGTCTCGTGCAGTTCCCCCGATCGCTTCGATGGTTCGACTCGAAATCGGGATCCCAATATGGTGGTATTCCCCGGCTTTAGTCTCGTCGGGCTCCACGTGATCGGAGTCATACAAAAGAATCCCCCCTTTTTTCAATGATCCGATATGGTTGGCATATGAATGGTCGTAAAAAGCGACCAGCACATCGGCTTCATCGCCGGCACTCAGAACCTCGCCGGATCCCATACGAACCTGAAAAATGGACGGTCCACCTGAAATGGTCGCTGGAATGGTCATGAACGTCATGACCTCCTGCTCGCTTCTCCCTGCCAGTCTGGCTAAAAACCCTCCTATCGATTGAATCCCGTCCTGAGAATTCCCTGCAAATCGGATGACTATGTCTGAAACTGTTGAAGATTGAGGTCCGGCCTCTGACGAGGACTCGGAAATTGATGATTCGCTCATGAAGCCTGCTAATAATTAACTGAACTGATAATGCCCTTGAATTTATGGTTGCTGATTTCGGGCGTAAACCCATTGGTTTACGCTGTAATCAGATTCACACTAACACTGCCGGACTCTCTGTCAATTGCTATTATCGGCTTTGTTTCCAATTATTTAAAGCTTTTCAATCCCGTTGGATCCACAAGAATTGTCAGCCTTTCTTTAAGTATTAGAATTGCTAATAAAAACTGGTCTGCATTTAAGCAGCGGTTTAAGAAATCCGGAATTGATGCCTGTCGAAGCCAGCTGACAATCGGTTGAGGTCATTACTGCTTTTGATTCGCTCTGAATCCTTAGGTCTTGTTATTATCCTGTGTCGGCGGTATAGGCCGATGACAATGTTGGCAATTACCTAATTCATATGAATTCAGAAGAAATCTATGATGAAGCGATGTTCGAATTCAGCAAAGCGGACTATGATGCTGCAATCGCTATTTTGAGCAAGCTCCTTGAAGAGGAAAACGATCATTTCGAAGCCCGTTTATCCCTGGGCATGGCCTATTATCGGAAAAAGGATTTCACCCGGGCCATTGAAGAAGGTCATAAGGCAGAACACTTAAAACCGGATGAGCCACTGGTTCATACCAATCTCTCCCTGTTCTATATGAAGGCGGGAAACTTGAAGACCGCCGAACATCATGGACTCAAAGCCAAAATCTCTTCCTGGAAGGGCAACATGGAAACGGATACGTCGTCCGGGCCTGAGAAACCGGATTCTCAATTAAAGATGTCAACGCCTACGCCCGGGGAATACAAAACGCCTACCAAATTCCCTGACATGCCTTGGAAGAGCAGCAAGAAATCCAGTAATTAACCACAAAAAGTGATATGAAATCTGCATATGAATTAGCCATGGAACGGCTTGACCAGAGTAATCCGGTTCAGTCTCTTACCGAAGAACAGAAGAATGAAATTGCTGAAATCGGTTCCATTTACTCTGCTAAAATTGCCGAAAGGGAACTCCTGTTGAATCCCCAAATTGCTGAAGCCGAAGTAGCAGGGGACTTCACAGCCGTCGAGCAACTCAAGAAGCAACTCGCAGGCGATAGGACCCGATTGAGTGCCGAAATGGAGGAAAAAAAGAACGCTGTTCGCCCCACTTGATCCTTTTCCATAGTATTGGAATGCCTCTTTGCCTGTGGTATTATAGTGTTTACGATCGTGAGATTCAATCATCCACGTTTTGAACTAGTAGTTGGAATTAATAATGCTTACTTTCTGCCTTACGGGTGAGCTATGACCGATACTGAAGAAAAGAAGCCGTTTCGCATGGTTTCATGTTATGAATGCGGCAAGAAGAATTTCATATCCGGGGATCTTAAACCCTTGGATTTGGTAGCATGCGGGCAGTGTGGCGGACCGGTAATGATGCCTCGTCGATTACGCCATATAGAACTCCGTGCACCGATTGCTTCCGGAGGAATGGGGACAGTCTATCGGGCTTTTGATTCCACGCTGGAACGCTATGTAGCTGTCAAATTGATGAAGCCCGAACTTGCCGAAGATTCCGAGGCATTGGAAGCATTCTACCGGGAAGCACGAGCCTGCGCTGGGTTGAACCATACCAACATAATCCATATCTATTCCTTCGATCAGGAAGGAGACGAGCGGTATCTGGTTATGGAAATTGCCGATCAGGGCAGTCTCGACAGCCGAATCGAGAAGGAAAAGGTAGTGAGCGAGCTGGATGTCCTGGATGTCGGCATAAGCGTGTCTTCAGCTCTGGACAAAGCCTTAGAACATAATCTCCTCCATCGGGACATCAAGCCGGGCAACATTCTCTTCAACGATGAAGGAGAACCCAAGTTGGTGGATTTCGGATTGGCAAAGAAAGCCGATTCCGAAGAAGAGGATTCCGATCTATGGGGAACCCCCTATTACATCGCTCCTGAGAAAGTAGAGCGCAAGAAAGAGACTTTTCTTTCAGACATGTATAGCCTGGCTGGAACGATGTACCATGCCCTTACCGGTCATGTTCCTTTCGAAGCTCCCACCATCGAAGATATTGTGGCCGCTCATATTCATACCCCATTGACTCACATAATGGATGTGAATCCGAACCTCACGCCTCAAACCGGTGATGCTATTATGCAGGCCATGTCCAAAAGACCTGAAGAACGCTACAAGAGTTATGACGAATTCATCATGGCTTTGACCGCAGCACGGAGTCACCTACTCGTGAATTTCTACAATGTCACTGAATCCTGACCCCCGAATCCCGATCAATCCTTGAGCCCAAACTCGGCAACAGTCTATTTATCGATCGGATTCGGGTGTGGTCTCGGGGGAATGCTTCGGTATTGGATCAGCGTTGAAGCAGCGGCTCGATATCCAGAATTCCCTGTCGGAACTCTGATCGTCAATTTTCTGGGATCTTTTTTCATCGGCCTTATCGGGGCCGCCATTCTCCACACTCATCCGGAGCACCGGTCTCCCGCTCTTACAAACTTTCTGATCGCAGGTTTCCTCGGTGGTTTCACCACCTTCTCCTCCTTCAGTTGGCAAACCCTTGAACTCTGTCGCGAAGGAAACTGGGGGGGGGCCGTTCTGAACGTAGCCCTTTCATTGATCCTGTGTTTATTAGCCGTATCGGCTGGATTCGCCGGTTTTCAATTCCTTAAAAAGTAATTTAAGGTTGGGGACCGCAAAATCTCCTTGCTCTTTATTTTCCAGTTTCAATAGTCTATTCCTTCAACTCGGATTCAGAATCGAATCGGACCCCATTTCATGAGAGCAAAAACAAACAAAGATCTCAAAACGATTACAGACAATGTCGCTGGCCTGATTGATCAGGCGCTGGAACAGAGTGGCGGATTGCTGCGCCTCGCGCCCTGCTGGGTACCGCGTTCCTTCCTGCAACCCGGCAAAAGACTCAAATTGGATCCACGGGATCTCTATGCCTTTGGGTTGAATCGGGGAGGTATTGACGAACGTTGGTTTGCTTCTACGACGATTTGTGCCAATGAAAACCGGACTCCGGATGAGGGCCTGAGTTATGTGATCGTGGGTGATTCCAGGTTTACTTTGAAGGACGCCGTTCAGTCGAAGGGAGCGGGGTTGATCGGCGACGCCATTTGGAGCAAGTATCAAAAATGGCCGGTCTATTCCAAGTTCTTCGACAACATGGGGCCGATACCTCATCATTTTCACCAATCCAGGGAGCTGGCGGCCTTGGTGGGACAGGAAGGAAAACCCGAATCCTATTATTTTCCTCCGCAACATAATAATGTCGGCAACAATTTTCCCTATACCTTTATGGGACTGGAACCGGGAACCACGAAGGCACAGGTCAGAAAATGCCTTGAGAACTGGAACAAGGGGGATAATGGCATCCTCGACCTGTCACGAGCCTACCGTCTTAAACCGGGAAGCGGGTGGTTAATAGGCCCGGGATTGCTTCATGCACCGGGTTCGCTCTGCACCTACGAGCCGCAATGGGGATCCGACGTGTTCGGTATGTTCCAGTCGCTGGTGGAGGGCCGTGAAGTTCCTTGGTCGCTCCTTGTCAAGGATATGCCTGAAGACAAACACCAGGACCTCGACTTCATCATCAGCGAATTGGACTGGGAAGCCAATGTCGACCCGAATTTCAAGGACAACCATTATCTGGAGCCCATTGCGGTTGCCGACACTCAATCCGAAGGATACGTGGATCGGTGGATCGTTTACGACGGGGTCTTTGACGGCGAACAACTTTTCACTGCCAAGGAACTCACCTTGGAACCGGGGGCCAAATGCACTGTTAAGGACAACGGCTCCTATGGACTGATTGTGACACAAGGGTCAGGTCGAATGAACCGGTTGAATCTGGACTGTCCAAAAATGATTGGATTTCATGACCTGACTCAGGACGAAGTCTTCTGCACCGAATCAGCGGCGGTAGAAGGAGTTGTCTTCGAAAATACATCCACGACAGAACCGCTGGTTACCTTGCGCTATTTTGGCCCGGGAGTGAATCCTGAAGCTCCAAAGGTCGGTTCTTATTCGCGTTCATAAAGCTAATCCCTCTAATTAACCAACTATCAGAAAATAAAAGTGAGTATGAAAAAATTGAATATCGGATTGATCGGGTATGGATTCATGGGGCGTACTCATTCCAACGCCTACCGTCAGGTGAGCCAGTTTTTCGACCTGGAATACCAGCCGGTTATGAAAGCGGTCTGCGGTCGAACCGAAGACAGGGTAAAGGCTTTTGCCGACAACTGGGGATGGCAGAGTTACGAAACCGATTGGCGAAAACTGATCGAAAGGGATGACATAGATGCGGTCGATATCACCACCCCTAACAACAGTCATTGTGAAATAGCGAAGGCTGCT
The DNA here is from genome assembly GCA_012959985.1 of Verrucomicrobiales bacterium. Classification (GTDB taxonomy): domain Bacteria; phylum Verrucomicrobiota; class Verrucomicrobiia; order Limisphaerales; family DUCD01; genus DUCD01. The sequence continues at coordinate 24,105 of DUCD01000110.1, forward strand.
GCGGAAAAAGGGAAAATGGTCCTTTGTGAAAAACCATTGGCTCTCAATCCTGAACAGGGAGAAGAGATGGTCAAGATCGTGGAAGACAAAGGCCTTGCGAACATGGTTTGGTATAACTACCGCTTTGTCCCGGCCGTGACCCTTGCCAAGAATCTGATCGATGACGACAAATTGGGAAAAATCTTCCATTATCGGGCGAATTTTCTTCAGGATTGGACCATTTCGCCCGACCTGCCTCAGGGTGGTGAAGGACTTTGGCGACTCGATGCCGAGGCGGCCGGAAGCGGTGTCACCGGCGACCTGCTGGCTCACTGTATCGATACCGCCATCTGGTTGAATGGCCCCATCACGACGGTGACCGCAATGACGGAAACCTTCATCAAAGAGAGAAAACATAATCTGACTGGAGAAGTTCAGAAGGTCAATATTGACGATGCCTGTGCCTTTCTTGCCCGATTTGCCAATGGTTCCCTGGCAATTTTCGAATCCACTCGATATGCCCGAGGACACAAAGCGCTCTACACTTTTGAAATAAACGGTGAGAACGCCTCGATCTCCTGGGATCTTCACGATCTGCAACGACTGTCTTATTTCGATTACCGGGATGAATCCGCCACCAGAGGCTGGCGCTCGATTCATGTGACCGATTCCGATCATCCTTATATGGACAAGTGGTGGGTTCCCGGTTTGAATATCGGATACGAACATACCTTTATTCATGGAATTGCCGGATTCCTGAAGAGCTTGGAAGAAGGTCAAAAACCTATGCATCCGAGTTTCCGAGATGCTCTCCAGACGCAATATATCTGCGATGCCGTCCTTAAATCCGGAGTTTCGAAACAATGGGAAGAGGTCTCCGGCGTCTAATCTGTATTTTTCTGAAGAGTTTCTTTTTCTGAACGTCTATACACACCGAATATCAGCTCAAACAGTTTGATGAATCCTATGAAGCAATTGACTAAAGCAGGCATTTTTTCACTGATTCTCAGCATTTCAGGATCTTGGACTTTCGCTGAAGATAAAATCGAGATCGATGACCTAAAGGAAAAGATGTCTGCACTGGCAAAAAAACTGCCGACAGCATCCGATAAGAAAATCGTCTTCGAAAAAGACATCAAGCCGCTGTTGGAGAAATCCTGCTATGGCTGCCACGGAGACAAAAAACGGCCTAAAGGAAAATTCCGTATAGATAACCGCGAAAAGGCGTTGAAAGGTGGTAGCGAAGGGGTTGCCATCGTCTCTGGAAAGAGCGCCAAAAGCTCGTTGATGTACTATATCACCGACATGATTAACGAATACGAAATGCCCCCTTTAGAGAAGCGCGAGAAATATCCGAAACTGACCAAGAAACAGATAGGTCTGGTTCGTGCCTGGATCGATCAGGATTTGAAATTCGATTAGTTCTTACTTCCGAATCTCCATATATAAATGAAAAAGGCGGTCGATCGACCGCCTTTTTTTGTAATTGGGTTTCCCATTTCAACAGATCACAGGTATTCCAACCCCACTTCCTATGCCCATTGCCCAATGGCTTTTATTCTCGCCATCCATGAGCATTCCGAACCGAAATCATAGCTGACAAAATACTGTTCCAAGTCTCCGGTTTCATCATGGTGTCATTGGGAAACATACAGCCGTCCCAGCAAATATGCCGGATCTTCTTAGTAACCTCTCCATTTTCATCTCTAAGCCAGACACCGGAGTGTTTGGGTATATCCAGTTTACCATTCGGATCATCCGGTAGACAATGGCGCCCCGTATTGTCATGCGAACCTGAGCCATTCACCGTGGCATCATTTTGCGCCACATGAAAATCAATGGTCCATGGCCGCAAGGCGGCCGTCAGTGTTTTCAATGCATTATCCAGTTCACTGGGATCACTCCAATCCCAGTTTTCGGGAAGGATTCGGTGTTCCGGTGCATTATATCCTAGAAGATACAATAAGGTATGGGCCATATCTGCTTGGAAACCAATGGTCTGCGGTCGATCGACTAATTCGAGAAGCTCAACCATATTTTTCCAACTGTGCATCCCTCCCCAGCAGATTTCCCCTTCGGCTGCCAGCTTTTCTCCGAAACCTTCAGCGATTTCACAGCTCTCTCTAAAAGTCTGAGCGATCAGCTTGCTGCTTCCCTCCGGATTCTCTGACCAAGCCCCGGGATCCGCTGCTGAATCAATCCGGATCACCCCATCCGGGCGCACACCGAGATCGCGCAAAGTTTTGGCAATTCCAGCGGCCTTGCGCACCTGTTCCGTAAATTTTTTCCGGTCTTCCTCATTCCCCATTGCCGAACCCCCACCTGTCGGAGGCCAAACCGGCGCGACCAATGAACCAATGACCAAATTCTTTGCCTGAATCTTTTCGGCCAAAGCCTTCAATTCATCCTGATTGGAATCGATACTGACATGAGGATCGCTCAGAAAAATATCGACCCCTTCGAATTTCTGGCCGTCGACCTCTGCAGCAGAGGTTAGATCCAGCATGGTATCGATATCAATCGGGGGTTCTGAGTCGGGGCCTTTCCCGACAACACCCGGCCATAAGGCATTGTGTAGTTTTGGATAATTGTTGCTCGAATTGCTTTCGCTCATATCAGTCCCTTTTTTCAATCCAGATCAATTTTGGAGTTGCCGCAAAATAAGGCTGTTTTTTTGGATTTAAAAGACTTTCTTTTGGGGAACGATCACTTCGGTTCCGGATTGACACCGGGAGATCTGTTGAGAAGAATGATTCCCACATGAAACGTTGGCAGTTCTATACTACCTTGATGATGGGCACAATCGGCCTCGTGTTGGTGTTGTTCCTGATTTGGATCGGTTTTGACAATGGGCGTCTCCAAGGACTTATTCAAACTCAGAGATCCGAGATTACCAAAGGAAATCTGAGTCAAAAGGTTGGGCTCAATCTGCTAGCAGACATGGCCAAGATTTCAGTCGCCAATACTAATATGAAAACTGTATTACGACGAAACGGCTACAATGTGGAATGGCAACCGGATTCGACTAACCGGACTGAAACGGTGGAATCCTCAGAAGGCCAGGATACCGGGCAGCCCCTTACATCCCCTTTAGAAGGCGATGATACGAATCAGAGCAATTAAAACAAGGAATTCATGCAACCGAAGGATTCAACCGATTCCAATCCAAGCCCTGACCCGAGCAATCCTCAGGGAGCTCCTCCTCCTCTGAATTCTGAAACAACTATTTACAACCCTTTCTGGCCTGTGTTGCTGGTATCCATAACACTTGTGATTGTGCTGGGTTGGCAGGTTAATCTTAACCTCAGTCGAAATTCCGCCCT
>DUCD01000110.1:27431-33646 GCA_012959985.1 Verrucomicrobiales bacterium
GAGCTTCAAAATCAACTCGACGCTTCACTTCAAATCCAGTCCGGCCTTGAACAGCTGGTGGCAGATCTGCTGCGTCTGGCAGAATGGGACTCCGACGCTAAAACCTTGATAGAAAAGTACAACATCAGCAAAGTCCAGGGAACCAACGTAACAACCAAAGAATAAGGCCGGTCTTCCCTCAAAAATAGGGGTCGTAGAAATGGAATCTTGGCGGACGCCTTCTGCCTCGTGTCTGGTCTGCTTGGGAATCCAGCATGAATTCGCTTTTATAGGAAGATATGTGGCCGTCTGCATGTCCGACATTGACCTGTCCGTCGTAGGAAATATACCCATTGGCCCGAAAGGTACTGCCACCCGGGGTAAAAGAAGCGTTATGCATCGTTTTGGGATCCTCACTGAGAAGCATGAATTTCAGTGAAGGGGACACTATTGATCCTTTATTGACACCTCGATTGCTGACCCTTCCGGTACGAAGACTATAGTTCGGATTGAAAAAAGCGTTCATGCTGAAATTCACGCGAAGGGCGCGACCTAGCTTCCCTGAACCGGGAGCCAAATAAACAGGAAATACCGTATTTACATTCTTCTGTTCATAGCGGCCCCGCGTAAACTGGTTACGATCCACTCTGGGCTTGGAAGTGACATAATTGAAAATCGAACCTGGTGCGGCATGGAAACCGAATCCCGGACGATTCCACATTCTTTCGTTATTTGTATCTGAACTGCTCTGTCCACCCCAAACAAAATCTCCGTCACGATTGGAATCGTTCCCTGCCGGCCATGGCAGAAAATCATCCATATCCTGTGAATAGAGAAGCATCCCCAATACAACCTGCCGCATATTATTTTGGCAGGCCGTCTGGCGGGCTTTGGTCTTTGCCCGACTCAAAGCAGGCAGCAGCATACCCGCCAGGATGGCAATAATTGCGATAACTACCAAGAGCTCGATCAGTGTAAATCCTTGCCTATGAATTCTTTGATTATCTTTGTTCCACATCATTTCAGTAAATTAACCTTGCCCACTCGATTCACGGGATCTGATTCCCTTGTCGCTGATTTGTGAATTCTAAAACAAAAAGACCTGATTGCAATAGATAGTTTTCAGCATGAATATGTAGAATCTCAGGAGGAATATGACCGTTCACCCCTTACTTCGACTGGTTTAAAAGGAGGGCATTGCGTTCAAATTGAGCGACAACAATTCTTTATCAATGAAACATAAATCCATCGAAAAGTGATTTCAGAGTTCCATCCGCTTGAAAAACCTGTCAGAAGAGGGCTGAATTTAAACAGGAAACAATTATGTGTGCCATCCAGTCGAGAGAATCGATCATCGTTTTTTGAATTGAGTCAGACGATTTCACGAGTATCTCGGAATGGGTGGTGAATTGAATTAAAGAAAGGACTATTATGACTGGCCTTGCATTTTTTATCGGTATGGGATTATCCATAGGCATCGTCTTGGTTATTCACGACCAGCTCAAGAACGCTGAATAAATGAACAACCTTCCTTTGGTTCATCAGTTGACCAAAGATTCTTCGCCTCGACGTTGATACTCCATCAAACGTCGGGGTATTTTTTTATTTTCCTTACCGCCAAAACCCAATGAATAAGAATCATTTATCGTTAAATCGGATTCTCACTGCTCTTGCTACTATCGCTGTTTTGATTCCCTGTGGAGGAGCAGATCTCAGCGACCTGAAACCGGTGGATTCCTGGAAAAATGTAGCCCGAGGAATCTGGACCGCCTCTCTGGGCGATATGGGTGGAGAATTGCGTTACACCCAGTTCGCTGCGGCACCACCGAAATTTGAGGTATTGAACGATTTGTCTGATTCGAAGTTTCCCTTTGCTCCAGACGAAATCACCTACAACCTCACTCCAGACAACAAGATTTTACTCCGCATTCCCACCCTTGCCGACGAAACATTATATGGTTTCGGGCTGCAATTGGACGGTATCAAGAAATCCCGAAAGGTTCTGACATTGAATGTGGACCATTGGAGCAAAGGCGGAGGAAGAACGCATGCACCCGTTCCTTTTTATATCTCAAGCCGTGGCTACGGTGTCTTTTTCAATACCGCCCGCTTTCTGAAAATTTACAACCAAATTGGCAACCGCAAGGATTCCCTTCGGAATCCACCCGAAGTCGACCGCAATCCACCACCTGACGAGAAACAATCGGGGCCTTGGCAGGCGTTGCCACAGGGAGATGCCGTCGAAGCGCAAATCAATGGAGAAGGCCTTGAGGTCATCGTCTTTTCGGGCGACTCGCTGCTGGACGTCGTTTGCCGCTACAACCTTTATAACGGTGGAGGGGCATTGCCTCCGCTTTGGGGTTTGGGATTCTGGCATCGGGTTCATGCACATTCCAATGCTGATCAGACAGACCATGAAGTAAAACAGTTTAAAGATAGAGACTTCCCGCTGGATGTCATCGGCCTGGAACCGGGATGGATGTCCAAATCCTATCCCTGCACTTTCGAATGGCAAAAGAAACGCTTTCCCGATCCTGCAGGATTTATCGGAGATTTACTGGACAAAGGCATTCGGCTCAATCTCTGGGAGAATCCCTATATTTCCAAACACAGCCGAATTTATGAAAAGATGTACCCTCTATCGGGCTCCCACATGGTCTGGCTGGGAATTGTCCCGGACTACACATTGCCTGAAGCCCGACAATTGTTGACGAATCAACATCTACAGGATCATTTCGGCATCAGCGGGTATAAAATCGACGAGGTGGACGGATACGATTTCTGGCTTTGGCCGGATCACGCGACCTTCCCTTCAGGCGTTTCAGGCGAAGCAATGCGGCAATCCTACGGTTTACTGATGCAGAATATGCTCTACAACGACTTATTCAGAAAACGTAATGTACGAACCTACGGTCTTGTCCGGGCGGGCAACGGGGCTGCTTCCGGTTATCCCTTCGTAATCTACAGTGATGCTTATGATCATTCGCAATTTATCACCGGTCTTTCCACCGCCAGTTTGTGCGGCATCCTCTGGACTCCTGAAGCGCGATCCGCCGGAAACGGACGCGAATGGTTGAACCGTATGCAGACCGTCTGCTTCTCGCCCATGGCCCAGCTCAATGCATGGTCATCTGGGAAAAAGCCCTGGAGCTATGGTAACGTGACCGACTCAGTTCGTGACGTCATCAAACTCCGAATGCGTCTGTTGCCTTATCTATACAGCACTTTCGCCGACTATCACTTCAAAGGCATTCCACCGATTCGTGCCATGATTCTGGAAGACGGATTCAGCAAATTGCAGGATGAGCTGATTAATGCAAAACTCGACAGCGAAACCAATCCCTACGCGATGGGAAGAATCATTGAAAAAACCGACCAGTTCATGTTCGGTCCATCCATCATGGTGGCACCTTTCTACGAAAGTCAGGCTATCGCGCGTCAGGTTCAACTTCCGGCCGGGAACTGGTATGACTTTTACTCCGGCAAGGCGGTCGGCGGCAATAAATCCATCACAGTAACTGCAGAAGATCTGAGTGATCGCATTCCTTTGTTTGTCAGGGAGGGTGCCCTGATTCCAATGCTGACCAAAGCAGTCAACCAATCCGACAAGGCCTACGACCATCCATTGGAAGTACGCTTTTATGGTAAGACCGGTGGAAGTTTTACCCTATATGAAGATGATGGCCGGACATTTAACTACGAGAAGGACCTATATCGCTTGCGCCAATTGACCGTCCAAAAAGATCAGACAGGCCATTTTAAACTATCGGAAACAATCACCAAACAGGACGGACCGGCTTTGTTCGGTCTCATTGAAAAACTCATAGTGATGACTCAATAACGGTTGGAAATTCAGTTTTGAAATACCCATTACAAGAAGCTGTACCCATAAGGAATAAAACCCTAACGCAGGCCTTCTCAGATGGACGAATGCTGAATCATGAATCAATTCAAAGCACTGCAACCGCACGACGAATACAATCGCAAACTCGAAGCGAACGTGCATCCAGCCGATTACACCAATCCCGAACCAACCGGTAAATACAACTTGGTCGTCATCGGAGCCGGTACAGCCGGACTGGTCACGGCTGCGGGAGCGGCCGGTCTCGGGGCCAAGGTCGCACTGGTCGAACGCGCGTTCATGGGAGGCGATTGCCTCAATGTCGGTTGTGTACCTTCTAAAGCCATCCTGAGTGCAGCCCGCGCCGCCGCTGCGGTAGGGAACGCCGATGCTTTCGGTGTCCAGGTTCCGGGCGAAGTATCACTGAATTTTGGCCGTGTAATGGAACGTATGCGCAAGCTGCGGAGCAACATAAGTGTGCATGATTCGGTGAAACGGTTTTCCGATTTAGGCATCGACGTCTTTCTCGGACAAGCCCGTTTCCTGGATTCCCAAACTGTCGAGGTCGGCGACGCAAAGTTAAAATTCACCAAAGCGGTCATTTGCACCGGAGCACGCGCTTCAGCGCCCCCCATTCCAGATCTGGACCAAGTGGAATTCCTCACGAACGAAACGTTGTTTTCACTCACGGAATTGCCCAAACGATTAGGGGTCATTGGTGCCGGACCCATCGGTTGCGAGATGGCACAGGCCTTCTCTCGATTCGGTGCGGAAGTTTCCCTTGTGGAATCGATGCACGGCATCCTGCCGCGTGAAGACCAGGACGGTGCCAACATCGTGCGTGAACAGATGCTGCGCGATAACGTAAATCTTCTCTGCTGTGGTAAAGAACTAACCTTATCCAAAGGGGAAAACGGTGGCGTGCGACTGACCATGGAATCGCATGGCAAGGGCTACGATATCACTGTGGATAAATTGTTGGTATCCGTAGGCCGAAGTCCGAATGTAGAAGGTCTGGATCTCGATGAAATCGGTGTCGAATACTCGACGAAGGGAGTCAGGATCAACGACTTCTTTCAAACCACCAATTCTCGTATTTACGCGGCCGGAGATATCTGTTCACCGTATCAATTTACACACGCCGCAGACTTCATGGCACGAGCCGTTATTCGAAATACTCTCTTTAGGGGACGTGCCAGGCACAGTAGCCTTGTAGTACCATGGTGTACTTATACTTCCCCCGAATTGGCGCACGTCGGACTCACGCCTTCCGAGGCTGAAAAGCGAGGGATCGCCATTGAAACTTTCACCCAGCCAATGGCCAGTGTAGACCGAGCCATTCTGGAGGGCGAAACAGAAGGGTTTGTCCGCGTACACGTCAAAAAGGGAAAGGACGAAATTGTCGGTGCTACGATCGTCGCTCCCAACGCCGGGGATATGATTAGTGAGATTTCTCTCGCCATGACACAGAAGATCGGACTCGGTTCCATCGCCAACGTCATTCATCCCTATCCCACTCAGGGTGAAGCTGTACGAAAGGTTGGAGATCTTTACAATCGAACCAAGCTGACCCCTTTCGTTAAAAGTCTGTTCAACAAATGGTTGACTTGGCAGCGGTAATTGAGAATTTTGAGAAATTCTTCTTTATTCACGGTTTTACCACTTAGTTACTGCAACCAAAATTTCAAGCAGGGCAGGGTATACTATCTCAGCACCGACGAGCTAGGATTGGAGGGAGCCTATGAAAAAACAGGGCAAAGAAACCGGTGCGCTGAGGGCAGTCAGCCCTACCCCGTCATAAGCGTCTTACTTCATTCAGAAAAAACTTCCTTTGGGCGCCACAGATTTTTCAAGGAACCTGATTTCGATTTGATCTGGTTCCAGCTATCAGTTTCAAAAGTGATCTGAGCCAGGGTTGCCGTCGGAAACACTTCAAATGCGCCAGTGAGAATCTCACTGAGTTCTTCCATTCCTGGATTATGCCCAACCACGAGAAGGTTTGTCAGATGGTCAGGAACCTCATGAATCAATTGGAGCAGAGTGGATGGATTTGCGAGGTACAGTTTGGGATTCAATTGAACTATGTCTGGGGAATATCCACCATTCTCCACAAGGATTCGAGCGGTTGTCCGGGCTCTCAAAGCTGTAGAACAAAGGATTAACTCAGGAACCAGAGGTTTTTCGGACAGAAGGTGTCCCATTCTGGCTGCATCAAGATCTCCCCGATTTTTCAGAGGCCTGTCATGATCCTCCATATCAGGAGTTCTCCAGCTGGATTTGGCATGGCGAAGAATCAACAAAGTTTTCATAATCAAAGCACAGGCATCCCATAGAGAAATAAAAAAAAAGGTTGGCTAATGAGTTTATTCCTGCCACTCAGCAGGTATGAAAAAAT
>DUCD01000111.1 GCA_012959985.1 Verrucomicrobiales bacterium
GAAGCTGGGGGCGTCGACCCCGGATCATTGAAGAACACTATGCAAAAAAACAGCATCGCCTATTCGCGACCAGATTCAGGAAAACCGCCTGAACATCAACCTGTAGGTGGGGTCATGGAAGAGATTTGACCTTTTTGTGCTAAATCCACAACTACTTTTCGTGCGAGGCTGAATTTGAGCATCTTTTAAATTGAATCACCAATCCTGGGCTCCTATGCTCCACTGTATTGCTGATTAGTAAATAATTGCTTACGGTTGAATTGACAGTATGACACGAAAAATACTCATATTAGGATTGGTGGGCGTCGCCATGACATTGGTGATGCCCGTACAGGCAGGGATTCTTGAACAATTATTTTGGGACAATGTCTTTGACGACACTGGCGATCGGACGATAGACGTGTCCGCTCTGAAGGCCTTCCCCGATTATCCGGATGCTCCGATCGATTGGTTGGATCTGGATCCCGCATTGGGATTTACGACTGACCGAGATCAGGGAGACGACTATGGTAGTCTCATTCGAGGCTATTTTGTCGGACCGGTCGATGGGAGTGTCACTATTGTTGTAGCCAGTGACGATTCTTCTGAACTGTGGCTGAGTGCTGACGAGAATCCTGCCAATCTTCAATTGATCGCATTCGAGACCAATTTCTCCAATGATCTTTTTGGTGGCGCCCGCTTGGATGAGCGCAGTGGTAAGGTGGAAGTAGTAAGGGGCGGGATTTATTATTTTGAACTCATTCACAAGGAAGGTGGAGGAGGCGATTGGGTTGATGTGGGCTGGGAACTGCCTGATGGAACCCAGGAAATCATTCCTGCCGGTGCCTTGTTACCCTTTCCCAATACCGCTACCGGGAAACCCGGTGGGATTCCCACATTCGATGCCAATCCGCTGGATGTCTTCATTGATGAAACCCAATCAGCCTCCTTTGTGGCTCATGTGACCGGTGACCAGCCGATGGCCTTCCAATGGCTGAAGAACGGTGCTGAAATTGCAGGCGCCGACCTGCCATGGTACACAGTTCCAGAGGCAAAACTGGCAGACGACTTCGCCGCGTATAGCTTGAGAGTGACCAATGGTGCAGGTGCGGTCGAGTCATCGGCCGGGACTCTTTTCGTATCTCAGGATTTCACTTCACCTGAATTGGAGGGGGCCCGCGGTTCGGGACGACCGAAAGGAATCATCGTCAGCTTCAATGAACCTGTGGATGAAGCGTCAGCGACAAATTTGGGAAATTATTCCATCACGGGTGACCTGACCGTAACAAGTATAGACCTCCTGCCAGGCAACAGTCAGGTGCTTCTGACGACCAGCCCAATGGACGGCAGTGATATCAGTATCACAGTCAGTAATGTCAAAGACCGGTCATCAGCCGGCAATACAATGGCTTCAGCCACCGTTTCCATTAACTTCGGCCAGCAGGGCTTGAATCGCCTTTCCTATGATGCTCCGGGGCCTAATAACCTGGAGGATGTATATCCCACGCCTCGAGGGCAGGGGGACTTTCCAGAAAATCCTCGTGTTGATGACGAGGGAGACTTCGCCCCCTATTTCGAGACACCCAATACTGGAGACATCAACACCCAGCCTGGCAATAATGTAATGGATAATTATTACGCGATCCTTTATGGATTTCTTCTCCCTCCACAAACTGGTGAGTATCGGTTCTCCATTGCTTCCGACGATCCGGGTGAATTGTATATCAGCAGCGATGAAGATCCTGCCAATTCCGCATTGATCGCTTTTGAACCCACTTGGAATCCGATCCGTTCATTTGGATCGACCGATCGGCGTAATGCAGCGAACCCTGAGAATTTATCCGCTCCGATTATGCTGGAAGCAGGGCGGAAATATTACGTGGAATCCATGTTTAAGGAAGGGGGGGGCGGTGATAATCTTGCTGTTGCCTGGAAACTCCCCGGAGATTCATCGCCTTTTGCAGACGGCGAGTTGCCGATCGATGGACAGTTTCTTTCTTCACGGGTTCCCACGGGGCAATTGAGTATCGTGGAACAGCCTCAGAGTATAACAGCTGAAGAGTTGAAAGATCTTACTTTCACTATCTCGGCTGAGGGTTCATTCCCGTCGGCCATTGGTTATCAATGGTTTCTCAACGGGAAGGAAATCAATCGAGCGACGGGCGCTTCCTATTCGATATCTAATGTCAGTCTTGCTGAAAATGGCGACACCTACCATGTCGAAGTCTTTAATGATAATGGCACCTTTGAGAATCTGGTGTCGGCTGATGCTGTTCTGACTGTCATCGCTGACACCACGGCTCCCGGAATTGTCAGTGCGGAAGGTAGCCGAGGCTTTGATGAAGTCACAGTCGTTTTCGACGAACCCATACTGGGAGATACGGCTTCGGATCCATCCAATTACAGTATCAGCAATATTGATTCGGGAGCGAATCTCGCCATTTCGGCGGCATCCGTTACCGATTCCTTTACGGTCGTTCTCATGACAAGCGCCCAGGAATCCGGAGGCAGTTATGAAGTCACCGTGAACGGCGTGACCGATCGATCCGCAGACCGGAATGCCATCGTTGATGGTAAAACTCAATTCGAGGCTTTTGAGATCATTGGGGGTGATCTTACCGCCGGAAGTTTAGCTATTAACTTCGCTGCAGATGAACCCGATGGATCCCGATCGGACGTTGACGGAAGGGCGGGTCTTTTCGGAGCCACTCAATGGAATAACCTCGACGGGCAGAGTGGAGAAGCTCTGGGGCTCGTTGTCGCGAGCCTGGGTAATGGTCCTTCGGTCGTAACCAGTGCGAGCGTCACTTGGTCATCCAGTAATACTTGGTCCAGTCAGGGACGCGGGGAGGAAAACAATGCTGCCGATGATGGAGAAGACCGGGATTTAATGACCGGTTATCTGGATACAAACGCCACTGATCCGAACGAAGTGATTGTGCAGAATATTCCTTTTACTACTGACACCTATGACGTCTACGTTTACATCAAGGGCGGTGTTATTGGTCGTGGCGGTGATTATTCGATTGGCGATGTGACTTTGCCACACGTGGATACGGCCGCATACAGCGGTATTTACATACCTGGCGAGGAGGGTGATTTCCTCGTGTTTGAAGGAATCAGTGGATCCAGTTTTACTTTGAATGGGCAACCGACTGCGGTGAGAGCTCCCATCAATGCCATCGAGGTTGTGCCTGCCGGCACTGTTCCTACGAGATTTGATACGACAGCCGATCCAGATCCAGATCCAGATCCAGATCCCGGAACAGATCCTTCGCATACCGATGGAGACAGTATCGCCATTAATTTTGGCGCAGATGAACCTGATGGAGCTCGATCCGATGTAGTTGCTGCGGCCGGTGTTTTCGGCACTGCCATCTGGAATAATCTGGATGCCGCCGAAGGGGAAGCCGGAGCGTTGATTGCTGATATCGGTGGAGCCGAAACGGTGACAGCTGCAACCGTGGTCTGGGCGTCCAACAATACTTGGTCCAGCCAAGGTCGAGGCGAGGAAAATAATGACGCCGAAGGTGATGACAGGAATCTGATGACCGGTTACCTGGACACGAATGCGACCGATCCGATCTCCGTTATGGTCAGTGATATTCCGTTTGAAACCTATGATGTCTACGTCTACATAAAAGGTGGAGTAAACGACAAAGGTGGTGATTACACTATAGGAGACAATACACAATCGCATATTGATATATTACCGTTCACTGGAGAATATGTTTTAGGTGCAGAAGGAGACTATTTGGTCTTTGAAAGGATCAGTGGGGCCAGCTTCACCTTGACCAGTCAGCCCACAACCGGTGGAAATCCCCGTGCACCGATAAATGCCATCGAAATTGTCGAAACGGCTGCGGCTCCGGTTCTGGTCGATGGTGACAGTATCGCCGTTAATTTTGGTGCGGATGAGCCCGATGGAGCTCGATCTGATGTGGACAGTGCAGCCGGTGTTTTTGGAACCGCCATCTGGAATAATCTGGACGGACCCGAAGGTGATGTGTCCGCCTTGGTTGCGGATGTCGCTGGTACCGCAACCGCAACAGAGGCAACCGTGGTCTGGGCCTCAAATAATACCTGGTCAAGCCAGGGGCGCAGTGAGAACAACAATGACGCGCCCGATGGCGATGACAGAAATCTGATGACTGGATATCTGGACACGAATGGTTCGGATCCGAATTCAGTCACCTTCAGTGATATTCCTTTCCAAACCTACGATGTCTACGTCTACACCAAGGGTGGAGTGATAGGCCGTGGCGGTGAATACACGATAGGTGACGTGACGCAAGCCCACGTGGATACTGCCCCGTTTAGTGGCGATTACGTCTTGGGTGAAGAGGGTGACTACCTCGTTTTCGCTGGGGTAAGCGGTTCGAGCTTCACTCTCTCAGGTTTGCCGACTACCGGTAGTCCAGCAAGAGCGCCCATCAATGCCATCGAAATTGTCGAAGCGGCTGTGGCTCCCGGTGGAGGCGGTGGGGCGTCCATTGAAATCAGCACAGACGGAGACGGAAATATCGTTCTGACATTTGTTGGAAACCTTGTGGCTTCAGACAATGTCGAAGGTCCCTATACGGCCGTGGCCGGGGCATCGAATCCAATGGTCGTTGCCCCGGATCAGGCAAGACGATTCTATCAGACCACTGACTGAATGACTTGCTGATTCAAATTACTACAACAACGTCGAGGCCGGGCTTCTAAAGTCCGGCCTTTTTTTGCCTCACCCCAACCCTTTCCCGGGTGGGCGGGGGGCACTGCCATTCGGTTAAGGGTTTTCCGCAGGTATTTTAATACCGTAATCCCTGAAGCTGGCCGCGCCGAGGCCGGATGTGGTTATTAACAATGTGTTCTTTCATGATCCGGGGTCGACGCCCCCAGCTTCAGGTTCGTTCATTTTCATGGATTTTCCTTAACTGATTGGCAGATGGGTGAAGGAGCAAGCCGAGATGTGTTTGCCTGTCATTGCCTTAATGGCCTTTAAGGACTAACATCCAGCTTTATCAATGGATGTCTGATTTAAACAAAATCTTGAGCATTCTCCTTTTGATGGGAGGAATGGTTGACGTTACTGGGGCTGCCTTTGATTGGGAATCAGGGAATGGTTATCGGTGGGCACCATTGGCTACCCGTCAACCGGATAATGTTGGTTTCACTCTTATGTCTCCCGTTCAGATCGGACTGAATTTCCAAAATCAGCTCGCTCAAGACCGATCGATCGCTAACCAAGTTTACCTGAATGGATCTGGAATCGCCGCAGGAGATGTGGATGGAGATGGTCGCTGTGATCTGTTCTTTTCAGGTTTGGACAATGACAACCGTCTTTATCGAAATCTGGGCGAATGGCGTTTTGAGGATATAACAGAAAGCGCTGGAGTGGCCGCAGGAGGCCGGGATTGCACCGGGACGGCATTAGTGGATCTGGATGGGGATGGGGATTTGGACATACTGGTCAATACTATCGGGGACGGAACGCTTCTTTTTGTCAACGATGGCACCGGACGTTTTCAAGACCAGACTGCGGAATCAGGATTGGAAATTGATAAGGCGAGCATGTCGATGGCCCTCGGAGATCTGAATGGAGATGGTTTGCCGGATCTTTATATAACCAATTATCAGATCTATTCGTCATAAAGTCATGACTAAAATTATTAATGACTTTAAGAATACAAGCTCTCTCAAAAAAAATTGTACTAGACTCCTTATTATTCCAATTCTTTCTTTCAAAAGATTGCAATACCAAAAATCAAATAATCCAGAAATATAATGTATCATATGTGTTAATAAATCAA
>DUCD01000112.1 GCA_012959985.1 Verrucomicrobiales bacterium
CTTAATTAAGCATGACAGCTGTTCCACTTTTCAGGGGAACCTCAAGGACACGGAATTCTGTGAGAGATATTACAAGAACGAAAAAAACAGAGGATCAAGCCGCACTTACATTTCCCAAAATATATACGAGCTTTATCAAAAAGACGCCGAGTTCTGTGAGACGAATTCTGAGGAATTCGTAACCGGATGGTATGTAGCCACAAACCTTTCAAACAGCGTCAAGAGCCGCGTAATCAATATGGCTTTCCAAGTTGCGGGTCTCGTTGAAAATTCAGATGTGACTTTCCACCTTGGCTAAAGCTAATCGATTGCTCAATAATGAACGGTATAACCACCACCAGACAAGTAGAACAGTCTCTAACCAATACATAACCTCTGAATGAAAAACGCACAAAGACCAGACCAGATAATTTTGAACACACTGGTAGATCGCCTGAAGCAGGGTCGCTATGTGATTCAGGATTTCCAGCGTGAGTTCGAATGGCAGTCGTGGGATATCATTGATTTGATGCGCTCCATTTTCCTGGACTATTACATCAGCAGTCTTCTGATCTGGAAAGGGAAAGAGGAGGATTTTGTTGCCCTGAGTTGTGAAACTCCTTGATCAGCCATGACATCCTCCTACTCACCGCCCTACACCATCACCCCTACCATCCTGTCCTTGGTGGCGGAGATTGCGGGTGAAACGGGCCGTATCGGGGCCTTGGCTAGTCCGGGTAACGTGCCGAAACTCCGAAGGGAGAATCGGATCCGCACTATCCACGCCTCGTTGGCCATTGAGAACAACACCCTGAGCCTGGAACAGGTCACCGCAGTCATCTCCGGCAAAAGGGTGCTTGGCCAGGCGCGGGAGATCCAGGAAGTGCAGAACGCATTCGCCGCCTACGAGGCTCTTCCGTTGTGGCATCCATCCTCATTGAAAGACCTGCTCTCCGCTCACCGACTGATGCTCCGGGGTCTTGTCGATGACGCCGGAAAATTCCGCACCCGTGCAGTCGGCATCGCCAAAGGCAAGAGCATCGTTCACGTCGCTCCTCCTGCGGACCGGGTCCACGGGCTCATGAAGGATCTTCTCCGCTGGCTCCGCCACACCGACGCCCATCCGCTCATTGCGGGCTGCGTCTTTCACTACGAACTCGAGTTCGTCCACCCCTTTGCCGATGGCAATGGCCGCATCGGCCGACTCTGGCAGACCCTCATCCTCAGCCACTGGAACCAGGTCTTCGCCTTCCTTCCTGTCGAGACGGTCATCCGCAATCAACAAACCGAATACTACAAGATCCTCGCCACCTGCGACAAGGCAGGCAATTCCACCGCCTTCATCGAGTTCCTGCTTGCCACCCTCCTCTCCTCCCTCCGTGAGGCCGTCGGAACCGACCAAGTCGCCGATCAAGTCACCGACCAAGTCGAATCCCTCCTACACACCCTTGGAGATGAAACGCTCACCGCACTGGAGTGCATGAAGCACCTCAAACTCTCCCACCGTCCCACATTCCGAGCCAACTACCTCACCCCTGCTCTCAACGCCGGGCTCATCACCTACACTATTCCCGAGAAACCCCGGAGCCGCCTCCAGAAATACCGCCTTACCCAAAAGGGACGTTCGTGCCTCCAAACCTGAGTGATGCATACAATGAATAAAGAAAACAGGGAGAACAAACTTCCTTTCCCAGTTTCCGCATGATCGAGATGACCTTACTCAAAGTAAATACGGACCTTCCGTTGAAGATTGGTTTCGCTTCGCACCAGAACGCGGTTGCTGTTCTACATGAATTGACACTGGAAAATCCCGGTGACGAACCGCTCAGAAATCTAACGGTCAAACTCAGTACCGAGCCTACTTTCCTCGAAACGAAGATCTGGAAGATCGACGTAATCGAACCAGGGACGTCGATACGAGTCAGTGATTGCAATGTGAAGCTTGAGGGTGCTTCCTCAATCAGCTGTTAAAATCTATGCCGCATTGGGCAATGCTTGCAATTCTGATTCCATTTTCATTTTGATTTCACAAAGTATTTTCAGGATATAACAAAAGGTGAACACTTCTCGAAATGAATAGCGCTGGTTGCTGAGTCCGGCTTGCATTGCTGGTGTTCTTTTTTCGTTTCCAAATTTCAGTGCCCTGTGTGGTCGTAGAAAATTGTAGTGACCCCGGAGTATTTCCAGTTGGTTTCCCAAATACTCCGGGAACCGGGAAAAGCATGTTGTTCGTCGTGTCAGGTAGGCTGTGCTTTGACGGATAGTTAGGTTGAGTCTCTCTATGAAGGAGGTGTTTATGGTCGTTGAATCGTCCGATTCCTGCAGTGCTTTTTCGATCTGATTTTTTGATCCAATGATCATTCGTTTTTCCACTTTGATTATCCGATCTTTCCGCCGTGTCTTGATCACTTGGGCGTAGAGGCATTTCGCAAAACATCGACGTGATGCACTTTTGTAAAATTCGAATCCGTCCGTCATTATTAGTGGAACATTTTGTGGATTTGTTTGTTTCGATACTGCTCGGAACAGTTTTTTGGTGTTTTCGAAGCTCCTTGTTCCCACGACTGTCGCGGGCCAATACCTGGACCATATGTCCATTGCGGCAAAGATCCACACTGGTGTCTTCTTGCCGCCGGTTATGGTTCGGATTTCGTCGGCCTGGAGCTCGCGAATGTCCATCACTTTACTTTTGTTACAGTTAAATTTTCCGCAAGATTCAGCTGCCTTCTCTAGCCAGTGATGTACCGTATTCCACGCGATACCCTTCACCCTCGAAATTGCCGATTTATTGACGCCCTCAACGCTAAGAGCCGCAACTTCGTCGAACTTTGATCGGCGATGTTGAAGTCGGTAGTAAGGCGTGTTCTTTGTTGAACAGAATGTCTTTCCACAAATGAAGCAACGGTATCGCCGACGCTTTCCTGCCCGACTATTGTAGAATCCGTGTGTAACCACCTTCCCCGGTTTGTTGTCAGTATGGCATGGGCATTCTGCGTTGGGACAAATCATATTCTTACAGATTCCCCGGAACATAGAACTATCTGAACGTTTTACCAACCCTAAACATCACATCCATAAGGTTTTAAAAATTAGACCGTTACAGTTGATTGCGGAAGCACCATCTTCTGAAATGCTGATTTTTCTAACATATCACCTGAGACGGGAGGTTAATCCAATACACGTCCCATCGCCATACCTAAATGGTCTTATTTCACCAGTCACCGAGTCAATCAAGATACCACTCAACTTCTAGTTGCCGATACCCGCCAATCTTTCAGGTTTTCACTGGAAAATCTATTTGCGCCACCACTCAAATTGGGTAAGTGGGAACACGTAAATTCTGTTGAGAAATAATTACGGTTGGATTCAATGAGTGGCTCTTTTGAGACAACAATTGAAAAACAACACCAAACTGATTCTTTTCTCCCAACGTCCTCCCGGAATCCATATTGAAATCATCATCGGTCCGAAATAGGATTCCAATGTCATCAAAGGCGTCCATGACATCAGCAACCCGGCATGGAGGGGCCAGCGTGCCTTGACCAACAGATGATTTGCTGTCTTGCGGATACCGCTCATGTCCCTATGTCAAGAACCAGAATCTCACTTTCCACGTAACGTTTGAAATCCTCAACTGACATGAAACATCGGAACCCAGCTTGGTTGGCAATGGCGATGATCTCCGCGGTCTCATTCAACAACACGGCGACCGGCTGACTGAGTTCCTCCTGGATGCCATGAGGCCAGGCCAGATCCAATACGGCTTTCTGTTCTCCGGTTTCGGTATCAGCCAGATCAAAGGAAAGCTCTCCCTGAGGCAGGTCATTTTTCTCTACCCATTTATTGATGGCCAGCAGCGCCTTTTCCTCTTCCTCGCTGGTGATTCCACCCAATACAGGCATTGCTGCCGGCAGGGCGGGCTCACCGCCTTCAAGCCAATGATGCTCACCATGCAATAACTCTTTCATGCGACAGTTCATTTCATCGGCAAGCAGAATCTTTCGGGCATTCAGAAACTCCGGGTAATTCCCGATCTTCCACAACTTCCGATCCATGGGAATCCACTGAGACGCCAGCGCTCCGGGATGAGCTTCTTCCACTTCGGGAAAATACTCCTCCGGTAACCGATCGGAAATCCCCAGGTTGGTGTCTTTAGTCAGAAAACAGAAATTGGGTAGGGCGTTCACTTCCGCCCGTTGCCGGTTGTTTTTATAGAGCTGGGCCTTCGGGAAAATGTGGTGCACTTCCAGACGGCTCATTTTTCCAAGCAGACTGGATTTCAAAGGCAGACCGGTTCCCCAGTCTCTTGCTTTTCCCATCCGGGTGAGGAGATAGAGAACCGGGTAGAATCGAGCGCCCAGGCTCCAGCCTGAGAACTGTCCCGGCTCAACCCGCAGAGAGCCATGCCAGAGACGCAGTTGACCGAGCAGTTTGTCGAGGCTTCCTTCCTCTCCTTCCAATGCCGCCAAATCCTGATCGATGTATGATTCCGTGGAACCGGAAAAGCGTCCCCACATTCCGGCCTGAACAAACCAGAACAGCAACTTGTCGCGATCCTTCTCATCCAGGGTGCCGGAATGCTGATCGAGAAAACGTACAATCACCGGTACCGCGAATCTGCCGAAGAAGACCCGATCATGATCAAGGCCCAGACGACCGCTGATCATATTCAGGGTGGAGTCGATATGATTGCAGGCGCGCTTGAGTCCGTCCTGGATCTCCTCCGTCGATTTATCGTGCAGATATAGAAACCTGGCTTCACCGGTTATGACCGTGTTGACGGAGCGCAGCAGCCAGTCGAGATTGAACCAATAGTCTGCATCCTTCCATTCCCGCAATTTGGCCTTCATCCGGTCCCGAGCTTCCGGCCAGTCGGCGCAGATTTTGGCAAGGGCGAGATCGCCTTTAGACAACTTGGTGCCACCGCTGTTAACCCGGTTGAAGATGTCCACCACGACATCCAGGGTCTTGTCCTTTCCGGTGACTTCTTCGATATGCAGTTCGATTTCAAGGATTCCCAGCAATCGACTGAGACGGGCGACGTATTCCCCGACCTTGGCTACTTGTTCAGGGTCAGCGCTGAGAAGGGTAACAAAAGCCCCAAGGCCTGCGGTTCCCGCTTTCATCAACTCGGTCACGTCGATCCACAGAGCATCATCCTTCATTTTCACAGGCTGAAAGAATGCAAACGCCTCGGTCTCCAAATGAAACCGAAGCGATGTGAATGCCTGGGCATGGCCGTCGAAGAATTTCGGAGGACGGCCGCGAACAACGCCATAGAGCGAAGTCATCCGTTGCTGTCCATCGAGCAGCAGTTTCACCACTCCCGGAGCCAGAGTGTTGTCACCTCGATGATCCGCCGATTGAGACTCTGTTGCCCAGACCAGCAAGCCTCCGACCGGATGACGGAGATAAAGTGAATGGAACAACCCACGCACCTGGTCACGGTTCCAGACATAGCCGCGCTGGAATTCAGGCAGCGCCATGTGGCCGTTATCTATATGATCGAGGATAGTTGAAATTTTCATAGGAGTCGGGTTTTGCCTGTTAGTAATTGTCGCCTCATTTTCGGTTTTTCTGAGATTGGATTTTGTTCATCTCAGTTGCCTGAGACGAAGCTTTGAAATATTCGTGGATCTCATTGACGACAGTCAATTTGGCAGGTGCATCGGCAATAAACTTTCTTCCCTGTTTTTCGGAATCCTCCCAAACAGACATCCAGCCTGAAATGTGGTTCGTTCCTTTCCGATAGTG
>DUCD01000113.1:0-325 GCA_012959985.1 Verrucomicrobiales bacterium
TCGCTTCGAGGAAAACAACTCCTTGATAAAGTGAAAAGGCTTTCAACTCATAAGCATTATGATGTGAGACAATGCTATCGATGGACCTCTAAATGTAAAAAGATATTTGATCCATCATACAACCCTTCTTCTGCAGATACGGCTAGACCTGGGGAAGAGGTTTACGATGTATGAAAATGTCATTATAATGATCTTGAACCGAAAAAGCGGAACAATGGGAATTCTTGCTGCGAAGATCCCTTATGACATCCATTCCTCACACACCAGACGATTACAGGCATGGGCTGGGACGATTAAATAATCCCTTCAAAAGCGATTCCGGATT
>DUCD01000113.1:475-5287 GCA_012959985.1 Verrucomicrobiales bacterium
CGCTATATTCTCGGTCGCACCAGATGTTGGATTTGATTGCAATATTTGATTTCATAATACGCTGTTTCAAAGTAGTCGCAGGCCGAATGAGATGTCCGAAATCTCGTGTGTGCGTTCTTCGCCAGATCCAGTGTGCTTGGCAGAGCAGAGTAATGTTGCGTCTTTGGTCACCGATAAGCTCACTATCATACGGTCAATGTCTCGGAAACTCGATACCCGTTCGGAAGCTATCGGCACATTCAAAATTTCTCCTGTAGTTTGAAAAGCTTGATCCCCGTTGACAACACGCCTACAGAAGATGAAATTGGCGCACCCCACTCGGGGATCGGTGCAGTAAAAGACAAATTTATTACTGCTTTCCGCTTTCAGTGGAGCACCGCGACTGAGAATCGTGAAGAATGAGTCGTCTGAAAGTTGCAAACCCAGTTCAACGGCATTGAACGGCTCCCACTCCTCGGCAGCCACGACGGCGGCACCTCTCGCTATTGCCGCATCGGGTTCAGTCGTTATTTGCACTTTAGCGCCAAAAATATCCTCTAACTCCCGTTTGATTCTCGGAATCATTGAACTGCCACCCACCATAAGAACGTAATCTATGTTCGCGGGGGTCAGTCTGGACATCTCAAGGCATCGACGAGTACAGGCAACAGCCGCCTTGATCTCTTCTTTAATGAGTTCTTCAAACTCTGCTCTTAGCAGTCGTTCTCCCAAATCCAAAGGAGGATTCCCATCCAGGAAATTTGCTACTGCAATGCGTACAGATGACTCACTGCTAAGTCTGATTTTTCCGTATTCCGAACTGATCCAGAATCGATCTTGAGCACGGCTTCGAGCATCAATATCGTCATCCGCTAGATCGGAATGCCTTTCAAGTGTCAGCGGTCGGTTCAAACTGACCCACCTCGGGTCGAATTAAACTGACCCACCCTGGCGGGGTTTTATTTAGCCTTTTCTAGAGTTTAGTTTCAAGATTTCTCTGATTGTTTCTCGATGTATTTGGGAAGACAGAATAGGACTCTGCCGGAGTGGAAGCACAAGCACTTAAACGCCCGTGGATTTCGAAAGCATTCTTCCCGCTCAGAGCTGAAGCCCGGGGCGGAATTTTCGATTGCCGATGCATCGCATGCCATGGTCCAAGCGTAATACTCATTTCTTTTTTCCGACCTCCGGACGGCTGCTCTCTTCCTTCTCACCCTTCGGGGTGGATCGGCCTGCGTTGCGAAGTCGGTAACTCCTTCCCTCCATCTTCATGATTTCGGAGTGATGGAGGAAGCGATCGAGGATAGCGGTGGCCGTAGGAACGTCGTTGAGCAGCTTGCCCCATTCCTCGATGGGCCGGTTGGAGGTCATGAGGGTGGAACGGGTTTCGTAACGACGCATGATGACTTCCAGAAGCACCTCTCCGGATTTGGGAGGCAGCACTTTGAGTCCCATATCATCGATGATCAATAAATCGGGTTTGAGGTAGCGGCCCAGAGTGCGGTTCAGTTCATCGGGAGAGCGGTCTGCCTGGAGTTCACGAATCATGTCGAAGATGGAGCGGTAGTAGACTTGAAAACCGGCCTGGATGACATGATGGCCGATGGCTTGGGCCAGATGACTTTTCCCCAATCCGGGAGGACCGATCAGAAGAACATCCCGGCGTTGGCGGATGAACTGCCCGGTGGCCAGCTCGTAGAAGGGTTGCCTTTTGATGGAGGAGTTAAAGGACCAGTCGAAGTCTTCCAGGGTTTTCTGATCACGGAAGCCGGCGACCTTGATTCGTCTTTCAATCTGCCGTTGTTGGCGGATATTAATTTCATCCTGAAAGACCCGTTCAAGGAACTGCTCGTGGGGCAGTTGATGAGTCCGGGCTTCTTCCAGGCGTAGTTCGAGGCTGCTGAGCAAGCCCGAAAGGCGCAACTGACGGGCGTATTGGGTTAGGTTCTGGTTCATGAGTTTTTGGTTTTAGTTTGAATGAAGAGTCCGTATTCGCTGAGGTTGCGGATCAAAGGATGGTGTTCTTGAAAAGTAAGCTCGGTCTGAATTTCCTTGGCTTCCAGCAGAGCCCTGACATCGCGCAGGCGCCAGGTTCCCCGGGCACTGGCCCGTTCGCAGGCCCGGTTGACGGCTGCAATGGAATGTCGATCCACTAGACCGACCAAGCCCATCAATGTGCGAATGGCTTCAATGCCGCGGTTCTTCGCCACAGTCTGAGCCCATCGCTCACAGCAGGTACCCAGATTGCCGGTCCGTCCCAGCCAGTATTCCAGGTTGGCTTGGAGAGTTCCCCGGCCGCCACCGATTCCGAGGGCATTGGTGAACTTGCCCGGTTCCAATCGCCGATGCACCTGGATTTGCCTGAGAGCCCCCTGCTTGTCCCGGGTGAAAATCCGAACTTCGCGCCCGTTGTATCGAACCCATACCTGGTGTCCCAAGTATTCGGTCGGAACGTGGTAATAGGATTTCTCGACCTCCACGTAACCGTCGCGGTGAACGCTCCGGGGGCCTTCGTGAAAGAAGGGGAACAAAGAAGTGGGCAGAGGGTGCAGGAAGCCTTTCTCGGTGCGAAACAGCTCAACCACCTGACGTTTGGTGGTGCCGTGAATACGGAGGTCGGCCACCGTCTTTTCCCATTGGATCAGGAACTGGTTCACGGCGGCGATCGATTCGAATTTGCGACCGGCCAGGGCGTTTTCTTTGACGTACTTGATGCTGCTTTCGACCTTCCCCTTATGCTCCGGAGTCCTGGGCAGGCAGGGCAGGATCGTCGTGCTGTAATGCCGGGCGAAGTCTATGAGCTTGGGATTGAGTTCCGGATCAGCCCAGTCGAACTTCAGAACGGCTGCTTTGAGATTATCCAGATTCACGGTCAGGCTGACTCCGCCGAAATGACGGAAGGCATTTTCCAGGCAGCGGAGGAATGTCTCTGTGTCCTGTCGGCGGACCGCTTCGCTGTAGGCTTTTCGTGAGTGGCTCAGAACGATGCGGAAGACCCAGGTTCTGGCGCGCTTGCCCTCCGGAGTGATCAAGGTTGGACCGGTTCCGAAATCAACCTGAACCTCCTCGGCGGGTGCGACCTCAATGCGGTAAACCAGCTTCGGATCGATCTTACGCAACTTGTGAACGTAACGTTTGACCGATTGATACGAGCCGTTGAATCCGTTTTCGTCCTTCAAGTCCTGGTAAATCCTTTGCGCACTCAACCCCGTTTCGACCTTGCTCAGGATCGCTTGGGCATACTCCAGACAGAGGCTTTTACGCCCCTTATTGCCGGGGGTCGAAAGTGGGTCAGTTTGAGCGGACCGTCCGTCAGGATCGGGGGCCGGAGGTGGATCCCTTTCATCTGAGTCCACTATCCCGCCGGAGTTGAAACAGGCCGATGAGACGATCCGTTCGGTGAGGACTTCAGGGACCTCGTGTTTCAACCTCCGGACATAGCTGCGGACGGTATTGCGGCTGACGCCCAGTTCGCGGGCAATCTTTCGGATCGCCCAGCCCAGCGCCACAAAGTTCTTAATTGCTTCTTGTTCCTGCACCTTGATTTTATTGGCCATAAGGGCTGTATATCCTCCGGATCTACCGGGAAAATTACAGCTCTTTGGCCCCGCTCAAGGTGGGTCAGTTTGAAGCCTTCTATTTCGACCCTGGGTGGGTCAGTTTGAGTGACCGCTGACAGCGCTGCTCCCTGAAATCAGAAACCGTTTGAACGAGGGCGAGAAACTCATTGAAATTTGCTGAAACTGGTGCTTGGGGTAAATGTTAAGCGATCGGCTATAATTCGTTTGTGGCGAGGGATTTGAGGATCGTTTTCTCAGTAGATAAACCGGTCCACCGTACAAACTAATTATAAACTATACGGTTCAAATGAGTTACGACCGGGATGTAACACTGAGTGACTGAATTACCCATTTCGGAATGAATTTTCGACCAGAACCGGCTGTATTCCACTAGAGAATTATGGGGTTCGAAGTCCCTCATTGTCTCTCAGGGTTGAATGAAAACTGTCAGGGTGAAGGGTGCGGAGAGCTGGTTTGAGGAGTTGTGGTTCCTGTTTATTCGTGATCTTTGGCGTTGTTGCACTTACAGATTGGCGTGGTAGGGTCGTTTGAAATGATTTTTGGTTCAAACTCCTTATGAAGACGGTTGTGTCAGGATGCCGAGATAGGCAGTCCTTGCTTCTGGAGATCTTGGCGCTTCGTCAGCAGCTGATGGTCTGGCAACGCCACAATCCGAAACCAAAGATTCGCGAATCGGATCGAGTATTTTGGGTTTTGTATTCAAACTTGGTGAAGGGCTGGAAGGACGTGGTTAAAATTGTTCAGGTTGAGAACAGTGACGCATTGGCAGAAACGCCGATTCAATAGGTTTTGGGCAAAGAAGAGCCAATACCGAGGTCTGGGGCGGCCGAAGGTGGCGAAAGAGCTCAGGGATCTGATTAGAAAAATGAGCCGGGCGAATCCTTTGTGGGGAACGCCAAGGATAATGGGTGAGTTGAAGAAACTGGGAATAACCACGTGTAAAGCAACAGTGGGCAAGTATCGTTTTAAAAGGCAGGGAGCGCCATCACCGGCATGGAAGAGTTTCTTGAATAATGAGGGGAGGGCTATAGCGGGGATGGATTTATTCACAGTGCCCACAGCAGGATTTGGACTGCTGTATGTATTCATAGTGATAATGCATGGGCGTCGTCAGGTGGTGCATTTCAACGTGACGGAAAAGCCAACTGCGGCGTGGACGGCCCAGCAGATTGTTGAAGCATTTCCATGGGACACAGCTCCAAAATATCTACTGCGGGATAACGATGGAATCTACGGGCACGAGTTTACGAAA
>DUCD01000113.1:5333-5730 GCA_012959985.1 Verrucomicrobiales bacterium
GTGGCAAAATCCGTACGCAGAAAGGGTGATCGGCACAATACGCCGAGACTGCCTGGAACACGTGATAGTTCTCAACAAAGGGCATTTGCATGCGATTCTGAAATCCTATTTCCGCTACTATCACAAATACAGAACACACTTAGGACTAAAAGGAGATTGCCCGGAAACAAGAGAGATTGATCCAGCGGAAAACGGCAGAATTGTTGCGATCCCGAAAGTCGGTGGATTGCATCATTTCTACGAACGAAAAGCCGCGTGAAATGACCGTGTACGAATAAACAGGAACCACAGCCGAAACTCAGACAGGCAATGGGCCGGTTCTGATAATAAGCCGGATATTTGAGATGTTCTCCGGTAGGTTGTTGATAGCCCAGGTAATGGCAGTTGGCTATGAAGT
>DUCD01000114.1:0-1856 GCA_012959985.1 Verrucomicrobiales bacterium
CTCAGGCTCAGGCGAATCCCTACAGGCAAACACCGTATAGGCAAATTCCCTATTGAGATTGTTTTTCCCCGAATGATTTTGCTGAACTTCCTCTTGGCATGCCACGAATCAATTGTAAACCCAATATATTCATTTGTAACACATTGTTTTTGTTCGAGAGGTATGGTTTCCTTTGATGGAGGTATCGAGCATGAAATTATCATTGGTCGTGCCCAGTTCCGTCCACGATTCGAGGCCATCAGGAGTGGTTGTGCTTTCGACGCGGTAGGATTGGGCACATTCCGTTTTTGTCCATTTCAGTAAAGCGGAATTACTTCCGAGGGAAATGGAAAGATCTGAAACCGGTTGGGCTTCTTCGCACGAGGGTCCCGCTTCTTTGTTGGTTTCGAACAGGCGCAGAAAGGCAGTGGCATTATTGAAATTATCCGCCGGAGGACTGCCTGACTGGGTGGAGTTCATTTGTGCTGCAATGCCCATTCCAGGGCGAAACCAGTAGAGATTTCGAACAAAATCGGTGGAGATGTTCTGGAAAGTGCCTTCGCCGAACAGGTCCACTTCAATACTGATTTCAACCAGTTCATTGACTCTCAGCGTGTCGCCGAATCCAACCTCAGGAAGATCTATGATTCCAAATGCATCCACTTCAAAGGTGGAATTTTGGGAGATGATCGCCGGTATACCGAAGATATCAGCCGTGTAGGCCACCGCCGTAGACCACTTGTCTCCAAAATTGATTTGAGCTGGAAAGTCGACGATAGGTGGAACGAACACATTGGAAGGGGCAAGGGGATTAAAATTCTCACTGTAAAATCCGTATACTTTTCGGCCTTCGGGAACCGTTTCCAAATAAAGGAATTCGGATTCACCGGTAGCTTCATTGGTTTTTCTTTCGGCAAAGGTGGCGTCAGGGAAATCCTGTCCATGGCTCAGTTCATCGACCGGGACATAGTCGAATCGTTGAATTGTATCGGTGGGTCCATCGGCAAAATCCCACAATTGTGGACCTCCTTTTTCACCGATCAGATCGGATACAGGCACCGGTGAGACGGGATTATTCATAAAGGCGCGATAATACAACCCAATCTCATTGAACATGTCCGCCGAGGTGATGGTGATTGCTTCCTGCGCATGAAGCGTTGAAATGCTGAAAATCGTTCCTATTAAAGCTGTTATCCTATTCATATTCCCTCGTGCTCGGGTGGTGGCCCTTCTGGATCACTCCAATTCAGAGTCTGCATGAAAACTGTAAGCATGAACTGTGCCGCAGTCTTTTCAGCAAAGTTGCCTATAGGTTCTGACGATCCAACTCTGCGAATATTTCCAATCCAGTTGGGTCAATGGGGCCTTCCCCAGTTTTATTCGATTCTATGCTCTGCCGTCCGATAAAGATACCCTCTCTTTTTATTCGACCTTGTAGACGCAGATAATCACGAAAGGATTGACTCACGATGGGGCGGAAGTCATCTTTTCTCTATAGAATCACGGTATGCTTTTCAGGGTGCAAGAAAATAATTTATACATGAAAACGAATCCCTATCAATCGGTTCTGAAAACCGTCTCCACTCTTCATCGGCAGAAATCAGCTTCTCGTCGATCCCTTTTCTTTTCGTGTGCGATCCGGAGTTCCTTATTGGGTATTCTCTTTCTGCTGATGGCTGCTTTTACCGGGTGCACGCCTCCCTCCGGTGACAGTGGAAGCTACCCTTCCAAAACGGTTGTCATTATTTGTCCCTGGGCTGCGGGCGGAGGGACCGATGCTGTTTCAAGGCATTTGGCGACTCAGCTGCATCAGGAATTCGGTCAGAGCGATATCGAATTCAGTGTCGATGCTGATGAAATGCCCGTCCAGAACGACG
>DUCD01000114.1:1890-5330 GCA_012959985.1 Verrucomicrobiales bacterium
ACACCATTACCATGGCCACTTTTGAATTGAATACCATGCACCGGATGGGAATCTCCGAGCTAACCTATGAGGATTTCACCCCCTTGATGCAGGTCAATACCGATGCCGCCGCATTGATCGTCAAGCAAGATGCTCCTTGGAAAACGCTGCAGGAATTCATGGATTACATCCGGAAAAACCCCGGTAAATTACAGATGTCGGGGACGGGAGCCGGCGGTGCGTGGGACTTGGCTAGGGCTGGTTTTCAGAATGCAGCTGGTATTCCGGTTTCTTCAGTGGTCTGGATCCCGACAAAGGGATCGGCTCCCTCGCTGCTGGAATTGATGGGGGGCCATATTGATGCCGTTTGCTGCAGTATTCCTGAAGCCTCCTCTCAGATCGAATCGGTGCTACGGGTGTTGGCGGTCATGTCTGCCGAACGGCATCCCGACCATCCCGATGTTCCCACCGTTAAGGAGTCCGGTGTTGACTGGGAAGCTGTGGGATGGCGAGGATTGATGCTTCCTAAAGGAGCTCCTGATGAAATCGTCAATCAACTTACTCAGAAACTTGAGAAAATACTGACCTCGGAAGCCTATATCGAGTTCATGAACAAATTCGGTTACGGCATTACAGTTCGAGGTCCCGCGGAGTTTAAATCCTTTCTTGGCCAGCAGGACGAACAATGGAAGAGTGTGATTGAAGCCGTGGGTTACGACAAGAAATGAGCCCTCAGCCCATTACCCGCAGCGGGTCCATCGCCTGGGGTGTGTTCCTCCTTCTGGCTGGTGGAGTTGCGTTTTATTTCCTGAAGGACATTTCCTCCTCAGCCTTTTCAAGTAGCGACGATCCCGGCCCTAAAACATTCCCAAGGATCCTATCCATTCTGATGATGATGGGAGGGGTATATGAAGGAGTTTGCAGTTACCGGAACCGCTCAGAAGGTGGAGGTATCCTAAAGTGTAAGCAATTCTTGAAAAACTGGGGCACCGATCAGGGTCTGCGTCAGGTTCTCATTCTGATATTGGCACTCGGCTTGTACATTCCTGCTCTTGGGTTGTTGGGTTTTACCTCGGCTTCTCTGGGGTTTTCGACATTGATGATGTGGAGGCTGGGGACGCGACCTTTGTTTTCCCTAATCATGAGTGCCGTTCTGGTGGCATTGATCCGCTGGCTTTTCGTGGTCCTGTTCAAGGTGCCCCTCCCCGAAAGCAGCCTGGGAATTCCCTTCTGAGTGGAGGAGGCAATCATTTAGGACGAATCATTTCAATACTGTAAATTTAATGCCCCAAGGTATATTGAAGAAACAGACTAATTCGGTAGGGCGTGCTGTCTCAGTGCGCTGCAAGTTGGCCTATGATGTCCGGCAAGCGGCGCGCTGGGGACAGCACTCCCTACCTTTCATTTCTTCCGATTCAAAAGACACCTCGGGATGACCATGCTCCAGGAATTATTCAGTGTCGGCGTTCTGATACCATGGCTTCTCAGCATGGTATTTGGAATTTTTGTAGGAGCGGTTCCCGGTCTGACCGCGACGATGGCGGTTGCTCTGATTGTGCCGATTAGTTATTACATGGAGAATGCCAATGCCGGATTGGCCATGATTATCGGTGTCACCTTTACCGCCATTTTCGCCGGTGATATCCCTGCCACTTTTTTGAAGATTCCAGGAACGCCTGCTTCGGCTGCGGCTACATTGGATGGTTATCCATTGACCCGGAAGGGGAAGGGGGGGCTTGCTTTGACCCTGGATCTTTTCTGTTCCTGCATCGGTGGATTGATTGGCGTGGGACTGTTGATCTTTCTTTCTCCTCAACTGGCACGGATAGCCATTAAGTTCAGCAGTTTTGAGTACTTCTGGCTGGCGATTTTTGGTTTGACCATGAGTGCCGCCGTGAGTTCCGGTACTTTGGTAAGAGGACTTACTGCGGCTGCCTTCGGAATGCTCTTGTCCACTGTTGGCATTGATATTGTCAGTGGGTCTTCCCGATACACGTTCGGTAATGTTGAAATGATGAGCGGTCTTCAGTTTATTCCTGTGATGATCGGCCTGTTCGGTCTAGCCGAAGTGCTGCGAAATCTTCGAGTCAAAGAGGCAATGGACGTCCCCACTTTGTCTGGAGATACTGGGTTTGCGGCCTGGGCTGCTGCCAAAATTCTGTTTCAACACAAATGGACCGTACTGAAGTCGTCGTTTCTGGGAACATTGGTGGGAGCTCTTCCTGGAGCCGGAGCAGATATTGCGGCCTGGGCTGCCTATGGCATTGCCAAGAAGACATCAAAAAACCCGGATGAATTCGGCATGGGAGCCGTCGAGGGAATAGTGGCCCCGACCAGCGCGAACAATGCTGCACTTGGAGGTGCATGGATACCGGCTCTGGTTTTCGGAATTCCCGGAGATGCAGTGACCGCGATTGTGTTGGGCGCCATGATGGTTTACGAAATTAAACCGGGGCCATTTATCTTTGAAAACAGTCCGGATCAGGTCAGGGCTATTTTCACTATTGCTCTGATGACTCAGGTGTTTCTCCTGTTCGCCGGTTTCCTCGGTATTAAAGCCTTCAGCAGGATTCTTCGATTACCCCGAAGCATTATCATGACCGGTGTGGTTTTGTTCTCGGTGGTAGGTTCCTATTCTCTCAGGAATAGTATGTTCGATGTCTATGTCATGCTGACTTTCGGAGTGGTCGGGTTCTTTATGGATTCACATAAGGTGCCACCGGCACCCTTGATTCTAGGGCTTATTCTGGGACCTATGGTTGAGGAAAAATACCGTATTGGGTTAATTAAAAGCGGAGGAAACATCCTACCGTTCTTCAATCGTCCCATCTGTATGCTGCTGATTTTTCTGCTGTTCCTAACTTTCTTCGGGAATCCGATTTACAAATGGGTTCGGGAAAGAAAAGTCTCCAGCATGCCGGATGCTTGAAAGTTCTGATCCTTGGATTAGACTCACTGTTCCACCTGGTACCAATATGAATCAAGAAACTCTTGCCCGACGAAAATTCATCGCTCAACTGTTTGCCTCGGTAGGTCTTGGGGTTGGCATGACCCCTCACCTCCGCGCCGATCAAAAATCGAAAAACAGCGAGAAAAAGAAGCCTTATCCAAGCTTTCCTGACGAGGATACTTCCGGGGAAGAGGGGAATCTGGATGGTTCCATTCGCATCACAAAACTCGAAACATTTTTGGTTAAACCCCGCTGGTTATTTCTGAAGATCCACACCGATGAAGGAATTGTTGGATTGGGCGAACCGATCACGGAAGGTCGGGCTCGAACCTGTGCTGAAGCGGTCGCTGAAATTGCTCCTTACTTGATCGGAAAAGATGCCCGTCGTGTGGTTCATCATTGGAATGCGATTTATCGACATACCTTTTATCGGGGGGGCCCAATTCTGACGAGCGCCCTGAGTGGTATCGATCAGGCACTGTGGGATATCAAAGGAAAAGCTCTGGGAGTT
>DUCD01000114.1:5348-5722 GCA_012959985.1 Verrucomicrobiales bacterium
CCCATCTATGAGTTGCTCGGAGGCCCGACTCGTCATAAAATCAAGGTGTATGCCCATGCGGGTTCTCCCGAATCCATTCGAGCAAAAAAAGCTCAGGGATTTACCGCTTTCAAAACTGGAGTCAACAAATTAGATGGACGTTCTCCATGGATTATTGAAACACCAAAATTCATCCAACATGCTGCGGACAGTTTTGCTGCGCTTCGTGAAGCCGGGGGAGATGATGTAGATATCGGGATCGATTTTCATGGGGCGATCTCTCCGCAGAATGCCAAACTGCTCATCAAAGCTCTGGAGCCCTATCAGCCCCTGTTTATTGAGGAACCGGTTCAGTGTCAGAATGTAGATATCATGGCGGAAATTGCCAGAGGGAC
>DUCD01000115.1 GCA_012959985.1 Verrucomicrobiales bacterium
CAACGGGGAAGCGTCGGATCGGATTTCTCTACGCGATCAATGTTTTCGGAGCAGTCTTCGGTTGCGTTGGTGCCGGCTTATTTCTATTCCCCAATCTGGGTCTGGCAAACACCCAATGGGTTGCTATCTTTCTGAATTTAATTTCCGCTCTGGGCGCATGGCTGATCGCAAGGAGGTATCCCTCCCCCACTCTAACACCTTCACCGAAAATTGAAGAGTCCCTGACTTCGGTTTCCCCTTCACTCCAATCTTCGGCACTTACCCGCCTGAGTGTAAAAACCGTCATTCTGATCACCATCTATTCACTTTCTGGATTCACAGCTATGCTGTATGAAATCAGTTGGAGTCGTATACTGGTGCTGGTACTGGGGTCTTCCACCTATGCCTATACCATTATGCTGACTACTTTCCTTTTCGGACTGGCTCTCGGCGCGTTTTTCGGATCCAAACTTAAAGCTTCCATGTATTCATTAGCCACGGTTGGCATAGCTCAACTCGTGGTCGCCATCACCACTTATTTCAGCATGTTCAGTGTCGAAGAACTTCCTTACATTTTCACCCAGGTTCAGGGCAGTTTCGGGGCCAGTCCCAAGGGTCTGTTGCTGGTGCAGTTCATTCTGGCAGCCTGCCTGATGATACTGCCCACGCTCGGTTTGGGAGCCATGTTTCCATTGACAATCCGATGTCTGAACCCCGATGCCACGTCCACCGTGAAGTGGGTCGGTTGGGCTTATGCCTTCAACACCTTCGGCGCCATCGCCGGTTCCCTTGCGGCCGGGTTTTGGCTGCTGCCCTGGCTTGGCAGCCGTGCAACCATCGTGGTGGGGATTTTCATCAATACCATCGCCGGAAGCGTGGCAATGGTGAGTGACAAGTCTCGGCTGCCCACAAAATTGCGAATCCTGGTTATTGGGTTTATTGGAGTATTCTGCCTTAATCTCGCCATCAGCCCAAAGACATGGCAACCGTACATCATGTCCAGTGGAATCTTTCGTTATTTCCGGAATTACCAAGGGTTGAATCACCAGGAATTTTATTCAACCATAAAGAAAAACCGGGGGGATATCGTCTATTTTAAAGAGGGTCTTTCAGCCACAGTCAGCGTCACTCGAACTGTCAGAGATCTTTCCCTGCTGGTCAACGGCAAACCCGATGCCTCGGTTCCATCCAACCTGATTCATCCCTACGATACACCACGGTCGGATGAATTGGCTGACTTGCCCACCCAAACGCTTCTGGGGCAATTACCCCTGCTGCTTGCCGGCAACCAGCAGGATGTAATGGTCATAGGACTCGGCAGCGGTATCACCCTGAATTCTGTGCTAACTCATCCGGTCGATTCGGTGGAGTGTATCGAACTGGAAAAAGCCGTCGTGGACGCTTCGGTCTTCTTCCAGCAATTCTGTAACGGTCTGGTCTCAGAACACCCGAAAGTGAGGATGGTCGTCAACGATGCCCGAAATCATTTAATCATGACGGACCGTTCCTACGATGTGATTATCTCGGAACCCTCCAATCCCTGGATTGCCGGCGTTTCCAGCCTCTTCACTCGCGAGTTTTTTCAAATCGTGAAGTCCCGCCTGAAACCGGACGGTTTATTCTGTCAGTGGGTTCAATTGTACGAAATGGACGAGGAGGATTTTCAGGTGATTCTACGATCCATCTTGACCGTTTTCCCCCATGCCGAGTTATTCCGCGTCTATGAGGATGCCTTGATATTGTGTTCTCTGGAACCTCTCCTATTCGATTTGAATAAAATCCAAACACGCTGGACTGATTCGGTTGCCACCGATCTTGCTCGGATCAAAATCGAAGGTCCAGGAGATCTGCTGGCTTACTACCGTACCGAAACAAGCATCCTCAAGGAAATCACAGGCTCCGGACCGATCAATACAGATGACAATATGTGGATCGAATACATTGCTCCGCTGCGACTTCAATCAAGGGATCTTTATAATGTCAGAGAATTATGGAAACATTTCAAACTGAATTCTCCCGAGAGTCTTTCCAGAAAAATCGTCTGGCAAAACAATTTGGAAAAAGATAAAGCCCGATTCTGGGCTGATCTCGCGGTTGGTTTTGACCGGTTGAAGCAACCGGAGGAGGCCATCCTATTTGCTGAGCACTCAGTCAGGATCGCTCCGAATCCTCTGGCAGCTCAAATCCAGACAGAAGCCTTATTGAAAATAGGCTCTATCAACCAAGCGTCGGAAGTGCTGGAATCTTCACTTGTTCATTTCCGCGATGATTTGAGTCTGAGAAACTTAAAGACAAGCATTTTACTGCTCCAGCAGTCGGTTGATGCCGCTCTGGAACATGCCAGAGAATCGATAAAAATAAGACCGGATGATCTCCAATCGCAGTATCTGCTGGGGCAATGTCTTTATTCAAAAGGAGACGTCGATGAGGCCTTGGAAACTCTAAATTCCCTGCAACCCGCCCCATTGAGTCGTGAAGACCGTCAGCGATACTATTACATGACCGGAATGCTGAATCGAATGAGTGAGGAACACCAGAAAGCAGCGGCAAATTTCAACTCCTTTCTCCTGGCAGACCCAAAGAATCCAGCCGTGTTGAAAAAATACGCTCAGTCACTTGAACAAATAGGCCGTCCGGAAGAAGCCCTCCAGCAATGGCAGATTCTGGCAACACTGAGATCGAAAGCAGCCGAGGATGAATATGCAAAAGGTGTCGTTTCCTGGAATTCCAACCATCGGGATAAGGCCCGAATCCATTTCAACAATGCCATCAGCCTAAACCCCAACCATTCCGATGCCACACTGTTTCTTGTTCGCCTATTGAGATTGGATAAAAACTATTCCTTAGCCACAACAACCCTCGCCCGTTTTCTCAAGATTAACCCCGACATTCCCTGGGCATTAGGTTTTCAAGGGCAGATTCTGTTCGAAACGGGTGACGAATACACCTCAACGAAATACTTCCAACGTTATCAGGCATTAACCGGAGAACCCTGGATTCCCGTTGATCTTGAAGAATAGTCACACACAAGCTCCTGTAGCATGCGTGGTTTCCAACACCTTATTGAAAATTACCCTAATCTCTATCCTCCCAAGAAAACCGACCCTACAGAGACCGGCTAGGCAAAATGTGTGATTTTCCAATCACGTCACGAACGTGAACCGCTTCCATTCCAGCTGAACGAATGGCCTGCATTCCTAAATCTGTGTCTTCATAGCCACGACAACTTGTTGGATCAACACCGATGCGTTCGGCAGCGAGAAGGAAGATATCGGGCGCCGGTTTCTGATTCACGATGTCTTCACTTGTCACGAGTGCGTCAAACAAATGCGCAATCTTCAAATGCTCAAGCACAAGGGTGATGATTTTTCGGGTACCGCCGGTTGCCACTCCCATGGGAAGTTTTCCATGGTATTCCTTTGCTATGGCAACGACATCGTGGATCGGTTGTACTTGAGAAAGCAGGGGGAGGTAATCAAGTTCCTTTTCGTGTGCCACTGCGACAGGGTCGAGTTTCACATTTTGTTCCTCACCGAGCATTCTGAGGATGTCGGCAGAAGGCACTCCGCCGAGGGCGTAAAACCTCTCCTCCTCAAAATGAATGCCATTTTTCTCCGTCACGGCCTGCCAAGCTTGCCAATGAAGCGGCATGGTATCCGCCAATGTCCCATCACAATCAAAAACGATTCCCTTAACATTGTTCATTCAATTAAAATTATATATTCGGCGACCACTCTTTACATTATGAGGATTCCATAGCAAGTGGATAATCCTGAACTTCACGAACTTCCGGAATGCCTCCCATCATTTCACTGCGTTCTGAATACGCAGCATTTAATGAATGTCCATGTATCCTGGAAATCTTGTCACCGTTCCCCGTTTTGTATAGGGTTTTACAGAATTATGTAGGATCTGTTCTGTAGGAATCCATTTTAGGTTCCCGTTTAACTGATTGCCTTGAATGACTGAAAAAATGAAATCAATATTCCGAATCATTTCGATTCTCGTGGCCTGTTTGAGTATTTCAAACGATTGCAGCACTGCTGAAGCTCGCCCTAACATTATCTTTTTCTTCACGGATGATCAGGCCTACGACACGCTGGGTTGTTATGGCAACCCCAATGTAATGACTCCAAATATGGACAAACTGGGGCGTCAGGGTGTGATCTTCGATCGGCATTACGATACTACGGCAATCTGCATGGCGAGTCGGGCCAGCGTAATGACCGGATTGCTCGAATACAAAACAGGATGCAATTTCATGCATGGGGCTATGACAAAGGAAATCTGGCGCTCTTCTTTTCCAGTGCTACTCAGAAAATCAGGCTATCGAACTGGTTTTGGTGGTAAATTCGGTTTCGCAGTTAAGGAACACCCAAAAGATCCCGGATCGGAAAACACCTACAATAATCTACCGGTGGATGACTTTGATTTCTGGGTCGGAGGCATTGGCCAAACATCCTATGAAACTAAAAAGAACAAATACCTGGCCAGCTACGCCAAGGATTATCCTCATAGTTCCAGGGCTTACGGGGCAGCGGGAATCGACTTCATCCGCGAATCAACTAAGACCAAAAAGCCATTCTGCCTGACACTGTTCTTCAAAGCACCGCACCGTCCCACGACACCCGATCCGATTTTCGACGAGATCTACCAAAATACTGTTTTCCGAAAACTCCCCAACTACGGACGTAAAGCAGGTGAACACTTGGCTCCGCAAAGTAAAATGGGACGTCAGTATCCTCGCTTCGTTGATTGGGGCTATCATACTGACAAATCCTACCAGAAAGCCCTGCGCACTTATAATCAACAGATTTATGGCGTCGATTTTGCGATGGGTATGATTATGGAAGAACTCGAACGACAAGGAGTATCGGACAATACGGTCATCATCTTCTCATCGGACAATGGTTTTTTCAATGGATCGCACGGTCTCGGCAGCAAGGTGCTCCCGTATGAGGAAGGCGCCCGGGTTCCACTGATTATTTATGATCCCAGGCAATCAAAGAGTGGTCGTGAGGGACGTCGATGTGACCGTGTCACCGGCAGTATTGATATCACAGCAACGATACTGGACCTGGCAGGTTTGAAGCTTCCTTCGAACATGGATGGTCAGAGCCTGATGCCCATCGTAACTGGAAGGAAACCTTCCATCCGCGAATCGCTACCGCTCATTCAGGTTTGGGGACCTGCCGGAACATTGTCATTGAGCGTGGTCACACAAAGTCACAAGTATATTTACTGGTTTTACGGAGAAGGCATGCCCCCCGTTGAAGAACTCTTCGATCTTAAGAACGATCCCTATGAAATGGTCAATATCGCAGAGCAAACCCGAAGCAAGATCATTTTGAATTCCATGCGGCAGCTGTATGATGCGGAGGTGGATAAATGGGAGAAACACGCCGTGCCTTACAATGCCTACCAGCCCTTCAGCACTCTTTTCGATCGCAAGGTTTCCTGGGAAAATAAGAAGAAACTGATCCCAAGGCAGTTTGGCCGATGATCAAATTCAGGAGCTGGTAAATCCAATGAGTTGAAATTACTAAGTTTCTTTCTTTTTCTCATGAAAATTTGCTGAAGACAGAGCGTACGCCAACAAAATTAAATTGCGCAATTGGAAAGAACCCACCATTGACAGAATTCTGTACGTGCATTAGTTGTAGCTTATGCAGACGATATCCTACACAGAAGCAAGAAATGGACTGTCCGCTCTGATGGACGCCGCGGTTCGCGATAGAGAACCGATAACCATCACACGCAACGGAGAGGGAACCGTTGTATTGCTAGCTGCAGACGAATACGCCGCCATGGAGGAAACACTGCATTTGCTCTCCACCCCAGCCAATGCAAAACGGATTAGGCAGGGACTAGCCGATCACGGAGCTGGAAACATTCACTCCGGGGAACTATGCGATTGATGTGGCTACCCGGCGGTTGGGCGGACTACCTCTATTGGCAGGAAAACAACCCAAAAGTCTTGGCTCGAGTCAATGAATTAATCCGAGATACATTGAGAAACCCTTTCTCGGGAATCGGAAAACCGGAACCGCTTAAAAGTAATCTAAAAGGCTGGTGGTCGCGGCGAATAACCAAGGAACACCGCTTGGTCTATCGAGTTGAAGATGAAATAATCATCATCATGCAGTGTCGATTCCATTATAGCTCTTAGACGCTATTTTCTAAAATCTTGACGAGGTGTTATCCTATTTTAGTGATTTCTGGCATGGATGATTCATTTCCGGACTAGGCAAGGTTTTTTCGGATCGAATGTCCAGTTAGGGATTAAGCTTTGCATGGCCCTTGAGTCGTCTCTGCCGGTTCGTTTATTGGCAAGGTATAGTCGGTGAGCCGTTTCAATTCGGTCCATATTTATTTCAATACCCAGTCCGGGTTTATCCGGAAGCGGAATAAATCCCTTCTCGATTTTCAGTGGATCCAAGGTGAGTTCCTGGCCGGTCTGCCAGATCCAATGAGTATCGAGTGGAGTGATCTCACCCGGCGCTGCTGCACCGACTTGGGTCATCATGGCCAGAGATATGTCGAAGTGATTGTTGGAATGGCTACCCCAGGTCAAATTCCATTCGTCGCACATCATGGCGACTCGGATCGCTCCCTGCATCGTCCAGAAGTGACAATCTGCGAGAGGAATATCCACGGACTGAAGTCGGATGCTGTGAGCAAGTTGTCGAAAATCAGTCGCGATCATGTTGGTAGCCGTAGGCAATCCCGTACGTTGCCGGAATTCAGCCATGATTTCTCTGCCGGAAAATCCGGACTCGCCTCCGCAGGGATCCTCGGCATAGGTCAATATGCCTTTCAACGGTTTCATCCAACGCACGGCCTCTTCAAGACTCCAGCAACCATTGGGATCCACCGTCAGGCGCGCCTCGGGAAAAGCTTCGTGAAGTGCATGAATGCAGTCCACTTCCGCAGGCCCTTCCAGGACACCCCCTTTAAGTTTCAAATCGTTGACTCCAAAGGCAGCCATTACAGCAGAGGCCTGGCGAACGATGGATGCAGGATCCAGGGCACATTGATGCCGCACTTTCTCCCACTCACTGACAGGAGCATCGGTGAGATGGTATTCCAAATCCGACTGTTGATGATCACCGACAAAAAACAGATATCCAAGATAAGGGATCTGATCACGTTGGCACCCATTCCCCAGCAGATCCGCAACGGGCACATTCAGAAATTGCCCCAACAGATCCAGTAAAGCCCCTTCCAACGCCGTCAGGGCATGAATCATGACCCGGGAATCAAAAGTTTGCAGTCCTCGTCCTGCTTGGTCCCGATCGGCAAAATTCACCTGAACCTCATTCAGAATCGCATTGAACCGTCCGACTTCCTTTCCAACAACCAACTCTACAGCATCTTCCAAAGTTCTGCGAATAGCCTCGCCTCCAGGCACCTCCCCTGCACCGATATTTCCAAGGCTGTCCTTTAAGATGACAATATTCCGGGTGAACACCGGTTCATGGGCTCCGCTTAAATTGAGCAACATGCTGTCATACCCGGCTACCGGAATAACCCGCATTTCATTGATTTTCGGTAATCCAATATAGCGGTTCATTTTTTATATTTCCAGAATTGCTCAACTGAGAAAAGTTGATTACACACTCCAATTGAAGTCAATGCAGTTTTTAGCTGAAACAAAGTAAGCTTGGAGGACATGTGGCCCGTGCATTCGAATTCGATCTGATAGTTTTCCAACTCCTAATCAGCCAAATTCATTGCTGAAATACTGGCACCTGAAGAGATGGCCGTCTTCATCGCAATTCTATCGCATTTTCCGGAACCCATGTTTCATTATCACGCCTCCGTTTGATCTGCCACGCTTCCTTAGCACGTTTCGTGTGTAACTCGGTTCGTCGATTGAGCGGCCAGTTGGGATCGGAGCGATGAGCTTCTTTGAAAATGTTTTGCGCTTTTAACACGAGATCGGTTCGGGATTGGGCCAGATTCTTCGACTCGGCTGAATCGTTACGCAAGTCATAGATCTCAATCGGCTTGTCGATGCCATTGCGCACGGCTTTCCACTCACCAAATCGCGCGGCTTGGATGGGCTCATTGCCGAGATGTAATTCCCAGTAGAAATACTCACGCTTGGGCACATTCCCACCTTTCAGATACTCCACCAAAGACAAACCGTCGGTTTCGTATCCTTTAGGATGATTGGCTCCACTAAGTTCCACAAACGTCGGCATCAGATCCCAAAATGCCCACGGTTGATCATCAACACGTCCTGCCGGAACCGTACCCGGCCACCAAGCTAAGGCAGCCTGCCGAAGCGCACCCTCATACATACCGCGTTTGTATCCACGCAACCCATTGCTCGCTTGGTCGAACCGTTTTCCTATCTCGGATTCCGGACTGAACGACGATCCATTATCCCCCGAGAAAATGATCAGAGTATTTTCAGCAATACCGAGTTCTCGCAGGGTATCCACTAATTCACCCATGTCCGAATCAATCCGGGTGACTTGCGCCGCATAGGCCTTCTGTTTATCCGTCCACTGTTCGTTGCGGTAGATTCCGTAATCGTCTATCTCGTGCCGGCCATGAGGCAGTGTAATGGCATAGAATAAAAGGAACGGTTGATCTGCGTGCTTGCGCAGCCAATTAATCATATCGCGTTGAATTAATTCCTGGGCGTAGGTTTCACCAACCTTCCGGCCGTCATTTCCCGGCAGGATGAAGGGTTGTTCATCGTCATATAAATAGGTTGGAAAATAGGAATGCGCATGACGTTGACAGTTGTAGCCAAAAAAATGATCAACCCCCTGATTAAATGGGCTGCCTGTGGAATCGAAGAAACCCATACCCCATTTTCCGAAGGTGGCGGTTGCATAGTCCGCCGTCTTCGCCACCTCTGCCATTGTGACTGTTTCATCAGGCAACGGCAGTTGGCCCTCAGGAGGAACCTCATAGTTGCCTCGAATCGGACAATGACCGGTGTGCAAACCAGTGAAGAATGAAGAACGGCTCGGCGCGCAAACACTGGTGCCACAGTAGGCTTGCAGATAGCGTGTTCCTTCGGTCGCCATTTGATCAAGACGAGGCGTTTTGATCAGTTTCTGTCCGTAGCAGCCTAGATCGCCTTGAGCAATATCATCGCTGAGAACAAAGATGAAATTCACCTTTCGGTCGGCAGAAGTGGCTTGAAGAAATAAGGGAATCAGACCGATGATGACGTAGAGAATATGTTTCATGTTATTTGCATCCTGGTTGATAAAGAGTTTATGTTAAATGATCAGAAGTCCTTAAACGGTCCCCGCGGTTCTGCGTCAATCATGGTCTCCTGATACCAATCGTCAAACATTGATTTGATCATAACAAGGATTTCGGGTCGTTCTTCAGAGAGGTCCTTTTTCTCCCCTATATCTTTTGAAAGATCAAAGAGCCCACCACTTTCTCCTTCCATGTCCACCCATTTCCAGCTACCTACCCGAGCCGCCAACCGGTTCTTACGTTTCCAGAACATTTCAGTTCGTGGACTCTCTGTTTCCCCACGCAGCGTCGACCACCAATCGTATCCATCGAGAATAACACCTTTGGGCAACTCGGCTCCAGTTACAGCCGCCAAACTTGGAAACAGCTCCAAGCTCGAAAGGAAGGCGTCGTTTACAACTCCAGCAGGGATCCCGCCCGCGGGCCAACGAATCATGGAAATCACACGAATTCCTCCTTCCCAAGTTTCCGATTTGTGACCGTGCAGAGCCCCATTGTTTGCTCCACTGCTACCGCCGTTATCCGAGAAGAAAACCACCAAAGTATTTTCAGTAAGGCCCTTTTCATCGATCACACGTAATAACTTTCCAATCGACGCATCCATACAGCTAACTGCCGCTCGGTAATCCCGATAACGCTTTTCCCGGCTTGGCACCAGCGCCTCTTCACCATAACGTGAACCCTTCCGGTAATCTTTCTCCACCGGCGGATACAGCTTTTGAAACTTTGCCGGTGCTTGCACCGAACCGCGGATCTTTGGATCCAGAGAGGAAGAACCATGCGGTGCGTTGAAAGGCACATAGAGGAAAAAGGGCTCTTTGCCCGCATAGTCACCGAGAAATCGCAGTGCTTCTCTCTCAAACAGGTAAGTGGCATAGGTTCCGCGATCTTT
The DNA here is from genome assembly GCA_012959985.1 of Verrucomicrobiales bacterium. Classification (GTDB taxonomy): domain Bacteria; phylum Verrucomicrobiota; class Verrucomicrobiia; order Limisphaerales; family DUCD01; genus DUCD01. The sequence continues at coordinate 10,103 of DUCD01000115.1, forward strand.
CTCAGTGCGAGTATTCTTCCGATACATACTATGTATGCCATAGCGTTCGTGGGTGTAATAATCGATACCGGTGTTTACTAATCCATAAAAATCGTCGAAGCCGCGTGCCAGAGGTAGAAACCGTTTATGAATTCCAAGATCCCATTTCCCATAAATGCCTGACTTGTATCCCAAGGGTTTCAGTATGGCCGGTAACAATATCTCCCGCAAATCCATCCCTCCTATACGTTCCCATGTAACGGCGTATTCTTCGGTTTCATACCGGTGGCCATAATCCGGCGCTTCATTTCGAATCATGTCATAAATACCGTTCCGCTGCGGATAACGGCCCGTGAGAAAAGCAGCCCGTGAGGGAGTGCACGCCGGCCATGCAACATAAAAATTGGTGAGCCGTGTTCCTTCCGTGGCGAGTCGATCAAGATTCGGTGTATGAATTTCGGGGTTGATCAATCCCAAGTCCCGGTAACCCTGATCATCTGAAACGATCAGCAGGATGTTCGGTCGTTGAACATCGGCGAAAAGACTGAGGCCAATCATCGAAAACAACACCGCACACACAGCAAGCCTCCGTGGAGTCAATCTGATCATTGCCAGATCCTACCTGAACACTACCATTACTTTCAAGTAATTCAATAATTACCTTATGGAATGAAAAAACCGTTGATGCGGGATAGGCACTGATTCCTTGGAAACTCGCCTTTAATCGGACGTGTTAGAATTCAAACAACGATTGCCAATTCCCTAACAATAATGCTCTATTTGAAGCACGAGTCGAAGAGGAATTCTCCAACGGCGTGAGGACCCAGCCCGGAGACCGTCTAATTGACATGCGCATTGCGAAGCATGACCAGAGGCCGTGCAGCATGAGTAAGGAAATACCGCCTCATATGTCCGTCACCACTGAAAAAAAGAAGCCTAATGAATGACAGCGAAATGTGATTGTAAACATTGCGGGCAGGCAATTGAGTTTCCTTCGGAAATGGAAGGACAACAAACAGAGTGTCCCGCCTGTTCGAAGCAGGTCTTGTTACGGACGATAAGCATTGTTTCCGAAAAAACCACCGACTCTTCGAGGAAGAATGATCCCATCGTTGAGATTCCTCACGCGACGGAGAAAGGGGTGCCGAATGAATTTGTTGGCAACGAGAGTTCTGCGGCCGTGGTGCGGACAGTGATGGGGAAATTGATTCAAAATATCGAAGAAGTAATTGTCGGAAAGACTGGAGAAATCACACTGACACTTGTGGCGTATCTGGCAGAAGGGCACGTATTGCTCGAAGATGTTCCCGGCGTAGCGAAAACCATGTTGGCGCGGGCGCTGTCCCGAAGTGTGGAATGCGGCTTTCACCGGATTCAATGTACGCCTGATCTGCTTCCCAACGACATTACGGGTGCTTCCATTTTCAACCCGAAGACCTCACAGTTTGAATTCCGCCCAGCCCCCTGTTTTCTCAGATCGTATTGGTCGATGAAATTAACAGGGCGACTCCCCGATCTCAATCAGCGCTGCTAGAAGCGATGGCGGAGAAGAGAGTCACGGTGGATAGTAAGGAATATGATCTCGACGATCCTTTCTTTCTGATAGCCACTCAGAATCCTGTAGATCATGAGGGCACCTTTCCCCTGCCCGAAGCCCAGCTGGATCGTTTTCTTATTCGATTGAGCCTTGGTTACCCAACGGCTAAGGAAGAGGCCGATCTCCTCGATCGCATCCATCTGGAACATCCGATCGACCGGATCGAACCCGTCACCGATTCAGCCGAAATTATTCAATGCCGTAACAGGGTCCGCGGCGTGTATGTGGATCCGTTGGTCAGGTCCTACATTGTTGACTTGGTAAGAGCCACCAGAGAAAACACCGAAGTGGCGCTTGGCGGCAGCCCACGTGCCTCGATTTCATTGTACCGGACGGCTCAGGCTTATGCGGCAATTCGCGGCTATGATTACATTCTCCCCGATGATGTGAAACGAATGGCGCCTTACGTTCTACCACACCGAATCATCATTCGTCCGGAAAGCCGGATTCGCGGCATCCAATCCGAGGACATCGTCGAACAGGTTCTGCAGCAGGTTTCTGTACCCATAATAGGGTCGGATGGAGGTCCAGGATGAGGTGGCTGGCGGGAATGATCTTTATTCTGATCGTTGGAATGGTGTTTCAACTCGGCCTGTTGGTCTATGCCATGTATGTCCTTCTCTTCCTGCAACTCATTAATCGCATGATCTCCAGCCGATGGATCCGCTGCGTCAGTGCGGTGAGGAGTTGCGACCGCGAAAAAGTCGAAATCAACAATACCATCGAAATAACAGTGACGCTTCGCAACGAAGGAAACCTTCCTATTATTTGGCTGCTTGTCGAAGACCTTCTTCCCCATGATGCTCTTGCCCACAGACCACCGCGACTCGAGGTGAACGGGCGACGGATGGCCATCACTTACCTTGGAGCAGGTCACGAAAAGGAAATTCGATACCGCCTTGGTTTCAAACAGCGTGGATACTATCAAATCGGCCCCATGGTTATCGAAACTGGAGACTTATTCGGTCTCCATCGACGGTTTAGGGTGGTTTCCGATCCACGTTTTATTCTTGTTTTACCGAAGATCACCACAATGCAGGGTTATGATCTGATGTCCCGTCGCCCCGTCGGTGAAGTTCGTGTGACACACCGATTGTTTGAGGATCCTACGCGGATCAACGGCATTCGCCGCTATTCTATGGGGGATCCCATGAACCGGATTCATTGGCATGCCACGGCAAGAACCGGTACGCTTCATAGTAAGGTGTTCGAGCCCTCCTCCGTCGTCGGGCTGACCCTGCTGTTTGACTTTCATGTGAATGGATATCCAGGATCCTTTGCCGAATTCCATTCTGAACTTGCGGTGAGCCTTGCGGTTTCTCTGGCTTATTCAGTGCAAACCATGGGGCAACCGCTCGGTTTTATAAGTAACGGACGAGATGCTGTCGACCGAATTGCGGTCAATGACCGGGAGATCGACTACAGAAACCGAACCACCGCCTTTCGACAGGCGTCCATGCGGACATCCAGCGAAAGGCTACGACCGGTAACCATTGAAACACGCCGAGGATCGGCCCAGTTTACACGGGTTCGAGAAATGCTCGGTCGGTTGGAATTGACCGACGGCATGGAGTTTCACCAGCTTGTAGGCGAGGTTATTTCCCAAATGCCCCGTGACGCTTCTGTAGCCGCAATTGTTTCATCGGTATCGACAAAATCCGCTCTGGCTCTAAGTGAGCTGAAACGGGTGGGATTCGCGGTCATTTGTTTTGTCGTAACCGGAGAGGAGACTGTGTTTTCGGACAGTGCCCGGAAACTGATCGCCGAAGGAATCGAAACCCGATGGCTTGAAAACGAAGAAGGAATTCCCGAAATCTGTTCCTCTCAAATGATGCGTTCTGTAGGACGGTTTCGTCCGAAACCGGGATCGTCAAGAATGGCAGAAAACGTATGGCGAGGATGAATCGACAGATCTCATTAAGAAACCATTACACGCTTGCAGATTACCTGGTAATGGCAATCAGTCCAGTCCTGATCATGGCTCTTGTTGGCAGCCTCATTTTCTTCCTACTCGAATTAGCTTACGAAGGACAGTTTGAATCACGAATAAGATGGGTTTTCTTCTGGTTTGTGTTCGGGTCGGTTCTGGTTGTTCGCATTGCTGTTGAAAGGACACCGCAATATGCTTCTTTCCTGGGTCTATTGCTGACATGTGCCTGCTTAATGACCTTAATGCGTTACATCGATTTGCCTGCGCTGATGATCGTCTTTTTCATTATCATCTGGTGGTGTGTCAGCAAACTCGTATACGACTGCACGGTCATTGATGACGATGAAGACGCGTCAGGTCAGGGACTGCTGCAAACGGTGGGATGGGACGGGACACCTTCAAAAGTTGCCGAAACAAGGAGGCCGTGGAGTTGGAATCGGTTTTGGAAATTCGCCTTCGGAAATCCCTCGAAGTCTTATGGTCGCAGTCATTCTCCCGGGCTTTGGGTGGTCTGGTTTTCACTTGCAGCCCTACCATTATTCGGGCTGGGGCAGGTCTTTCTATCAACGGAAGCTCCGGATTCAAGGCAATACGCTTTTCGAATGCTGTGGGTCTATCTAGCAGCAGCCGTCGGACTGCTGCTGACAACGAGTTTCCTCGGTTTGCGCCGATACCTTCGTCAGCGAAATGCCCAGATGCCTTCGATAATGGTTGGCGCATGGCTGAGCAGCGGCGCCACCGTTGCGCTGGGCGCCCTGCTCTTCTGCCTTTTGATTCCACGTCCTGACTCCAGCCGGGACATCGCAGCCATCGCAGGCCAATTCGGGTCAACATTGCGATCTGCAGCGAAAGCTGCTCTACTGAAAGATAACGCGGGCTCAGGCAATTCCATGAGCCAGTCTGAGACAGACTCTGAAGAAGGAGAAGGCACCCTTGAGGATGGAAACCAAGAATCCGATTCCAATAGACGTGCAGGCAACGATCAGTCTGAAGGATCATCAAGGTCATCGAATGAAGAAAATCAAAGTGGTAAGGCTACTCCACCTAATGCCTTTTCATTCGCTTGGCTGAAATATCTGATTTTTGCGATTGCCCTGCTGTGGTTACTCTTCATATTTCGCAGTGAAATTGCCACCCGTCTGAGCCGATTCTTCGACTGGATTCGGAATCTGTTTCGCCGACCTCAATCACTCATTACTCCTTTCAACAGCACGAAATGGCAAAAGCGAAAACCATCCCGAAGTTTCTCCGATTTTGTGAACCCCTTCACTCAAGGCAAAATGAAGTCACCGGATGAACTCGTTTGCTACACGTTCGCAGCATTGGAAGCATGGGCACAGGATTGTGAAGCCCCTCGCTCTATGGACCGGACTCCTGTTGAATTCATCGACGACCTCAAGGCCCACCTTATCGTCCACCCCGAAGATACAGAATTTCTCGCCCAAACTTACTCGCAATTGATCTACGCACGAATCTCTCCAAACAGGGACAAACTAAAACCACTGAAACGAATTTGGCAAGCCATGGAAGACTCAGCGGTGACCGTGAGCTAGAGTGAGATGTGCCGGCACACGCATTTATGGGTAATCGGAAAACAGCCGGGACTGATGGGTAAGGCTCGCTGTCCACAGTGCACTGTGGGCAATTTTACTCAAACAGGTTTAGAAAAACTGCGGGGTAACAAACGAAACCGGGCAAATCAGAAAACTAGATAGCCTTCGGATAAATATCATTATTACAATAATAAGCTGTTGCGGAAATCATGAAAAGTTCAGCGGATAGTGATTTGTATCAACTGACGATGAAGCGAGCGGTTCGAGAGAACTTTCCACAGTGACCGAACATCTGAATCTGGAAGTTCAATGAAAAACACAAAGATCAATCGCTATGTCGTTTCAGTGGATGTCGTTGTTTTCGGTTATCGGGATCGTCAACTCTATATACCCCTGTTTCTCAGAAACGACCGCGTACCGAATGAACCTTCCTCCGAATGCTGGAGTCTGACCGGTGCCCCCATTCAACCACAGGAATCTCCGGAAGAAGCCTGTATGCGAAAACTCGAAGAAGACATCGGACTCTCTATACGCTATTTGGAGCAACTCCATACCTTCGCCGATCCGAATCGGGACCTTCGTCAACGAACTTTCAGTATTGCCTATTATGCTTTAATGGAATTCAAATTAAAAACGCTGATTGGGGAAGAGAATGCAAAATCTGCAGAATGGTTTCCATTGAATAAACTGCCAAAGGGCCCATGGGCATTCGACCATCGCCGCATTCTCGAAATGGCGGTGACCCGATTGAAAGGAAAATTGCTTTATGAACCGGTGGGATTTCATCTGCTGCCACACGAATTCAGTCTGGCCGACCTATTGTGTCTCTATGAAACCATCCTAGGAAGAAATTTCGACCGAAGAAATTTCTATAAAAAGGTCAAGGCCTCAGGGTTAATCCAGTTCATCCGCGAAGTGCCAAGCCGTCGCGGCTACCCCACACAAATCTTCAAATTCGATTGAAAACGCTACCGGCAAATAAGAAAATCAGGGATGTCATTCGATATTTTCTGAAAATCCGTAACGGATATGCCAATAAGATCTTTGTTACATCTGTTACATTCCCCCCTGACCTTTGGAAAGTTCGAGCTCATTCAATCAGAGCGAAAGGAAAGCATCAGAAACAGGATTGGATTGAATGAAATTCACATCACGATGATTTAATTACTTCCGGTATACTCTTCCTCGCTGTAGGGCATTTTTCCTGAGAAAAATAATTCTGGGCCAAATCTCTCATTGCCCAGCTCACAAGAAATCAGTAAAATGGATTGGTAATCAAAGATTACCAATCCAAGCTACCATCAGAAACAACTAAATCATCTTGAGTGAAGAAGGCTGCAACAAAGAAGACAAAACACCAGGAATTTTCAGTTGGCGCGAGCTGATAACCCAGGATCCCGAGGACAGCGCCAAATTCTACACCGACCTGCTCGGCTGGAAAACGGACACAATGGAGATGCCTGGCGGCATGAACTACACGATGTTCATGGCCGGCGAACGTCCCATCGCAGGCATGATGAAATCACCCTCCGATAAGGGCGAAGTGCCCACAACATGGATCAGTTACATTACGGTCGAGGACCTCGACGCAACCGTTGCCAAAGACGAGGAACTTGGCGCATATCTTTGTATGCCGATCACTGAGATTCCCGGCAAAGGTCGTTTTGCCGGTGTAGCAGACCCACAAGGCGCACCCATCGCGTTCTGGGAGTTTGAGAAGTAATCGAATCTCCCGTCCACAAGGTTCAGTGAAAAAATTCATTGGATCTTGTCTCCCTTCATACAGAACCTGTAACCGACTACATAGTTTCCATTCCGATTCAATACCGTCTGAAATCACAGGGGACTATAATTCAGCACACCTGTTACATGATTTCAGGGACAGGCTTGGAACGGAATCCACATCACGGCAGCTTGAATACTCTAGAAAACCTTACCTCCCTGTTTCCTCTGCGGTGCATCTCTCCTGATTTCAAGTTTCGCACTATTCCGGATTTAAAGCTTCATTGAGTCCCGCCGACGGGTTGTCTTCGGAGGCTCCAAAAGCCCAAGGTGCAAATCAATGGTCCTTATACACTGGAGAAAGACATCCCAATCTTACTCACTCTGAACTGTATCCTTGGTCCAATCGCTTCTCTTCTGAATCGCGTTCAACTCTTTCTTTCTACGTTCGCGGATTATGTTTATATTTCTTGTCTGGACTTTCAACCCTCCGTTCTCTAGATGAAACTGAACCTTTTGGTGGTTTCGTTCCTTTACTATATTACCGACACCGGGGTAAGAAAATTTATAGAACAGCCACTCCTGACCAGTGGCTGATTCTCGTATGAGATGGTAAGTTTCAATATCATGTCCGCCTTCAGCAGAATGAGACTGTAAACCAATGGTGACGTGGGTTGGCTCAACCGACCAAAAATCAAGTTTCTTGAATTTATTGACTCGCCCGGATTGAATATCCTCTTTCGACAGAGTAAACCCCTTGGCTTCGGCCACTAAGTATAATCGGCACAAATCTTCTGCACGAACTTCCGTCAGGTATTCACTGATGCTCAACAGGACGCCTACAAACATAAAAACAACAACAACAATGCTGATGAGAAATTGTCCCGGATTGTATTGAGTTTTCATCTGAATTTCAATGGACTACGATAACACCAGTAGAAAAAGCCACACCGAGAGCACCAACGATCCTGTACCGCTTTACAGACTGGGGCGATTCCACTTTTCCAATATAACCCAATTGATCTCATTTATAAAGCAGTACCGAATCAACTCCACTCAAGGGGTGCAACTAAAAGTGCAGGAAATGATTTGCTGTAGCGTCGGCTGTCCTCAGCCGAAAATACCGCTGGTTTCACTGGAAATGCGCTGAGGACAGCGCACGCTACAGTTCAAGGTGTCAACCTGTCCTATCCCCGCATTTTTTTCGCAATCCACATCAAATGTCAGCAGTCATCACAATGGGCGGCAGGTCAAGACTGAACTAATCGGATGGACGAGAAAATACATTGTTGCAATTTTTAGTGACCTTCTAAAAGTCACAATTCCTTCGATAATAATGAAAGGAAAGCAACTAGGATCCTGATGACAATGGAATTCCGAACAGCCGATTTGAATACTGGTAGAACACCCCACCTCCCTGTGACCACTGTGGGGGATCTTTCCCATAATCAAGTTTCACGGTATTTCAAATTCAATCCTTCCATGGATTCTGTCGACCGGATAGGATGCTGTTATGAGATTCGCTCAAGCTCGGCAATTCAATTTCAAGCCTTACAGTATACAGTTCCTGTTTGCCTTCTACGTGTTAACGAATCCCATTTCCCCACCTCGTTCACTTGCCGATAAAATACCCGTAGACGGACAACCACTGGGAGCCAATATCAGACGTGTTATTCGAACGATGGAGTTCATTGGATTCCCCTATTCTCCAGAAAAAGGAAGATCATTGGAACAAGCCATCCAATCACGGGATTCCGACACCTTGCAGGCTCTGATGGATGATGAAGTTCTTTTTGTCATCACCATTAATCCTGAATCACGGGTAAAAGTCAGACGTGGAAATTCTGCCGCTGTTTTACAACAGAACGGATACACTCCGGTGCTGATTAAGATTGTCAATCAGGCTGAAGTGACATCCAGATTGAACATGACCAGCCCTCAATCCGGACCGGTGTATGCCGGGCCCAGTGAATTCATCCTCAGGAGACAAGCTCAGACCGAATTGATACAGAACGAAAACCTAAAACAGATTACGGATCGTTTTTTGGACCTGGACATATACCGAGAAACTCCAATGACCCCCAATTTAAGCGGCCTGGAAGTCGAATATCTCATCGGCTTGATCTATTCAAGTGAATCTGGAAAAAGAGAGGCGACCCTTCAATTCGATGTAGGTCAAGGAACGCAGGATCTCGGATTCCGAAGTGAAGTCCCTATTTTATTTAAAGTCCACCCAGCGATTCCGGTCCAGTTCAGAATTCTGGATTACGATGAATCTCCAACGACCGCGAGATTGCTGATTAAGGATGCTTCCGGTCGGGTCTATCCACCTCAACCGAAAAGGCTGGCTCCCGACTTCTTTTTCCAGCAACAGATTTACCGGAAAGATGGAGGCATCGTTTATCTGCCATCCGGAAAATTCATGGTTACTTATAATCGTGGCCCCGAATACCTGAACCTCCGTCAAACTATTGAGGTGACTGATGAATCACACACTCTCATTACCCTCAAGCTCAAACGCTGGATCAACCCTGAAGTGTACGGATATTTCTCAGGAGATCATCATATTCACGCAGCTGGATGCAGCCACTACAATCTTCCAACTCAAGGCGTTTCTCCCGAAGATATGTTTCTGCAAGTTAAGGGAGAAGGACTGAATGTTGGATGCGTCCTTACCTGGGGACCGTGTTTTGATTTTCAACGGCAATTTTTTGCTCCGCAGATTCATGGCCTCAGTCAGGCGAAAACCCTATTGAAATATGATCTTGAAATAAGCGGATTCGGATCCCAATCCCTTGGCCATGTCTGCTTATTGAATCTTAGGAACCAGACCTATCCCGGATCGAAAGGTAGTAAGCACCAAGGATGGCCCTCATGGACTGTCCCCGTCATGCAATGGACCAAGGATCAAGGTGGCTTCACAGGGTACGCTCATTCTGCCAGTGGAATGAAGGTTGAACCTGAAACCGAATCGACTCGTTTAATCAATCTTTGGGATGCGGACACCAACAAAGTCTTGTCGAAGAAAGAAACGAAATCCCGCTTGCTGCCGGAGCCATTTGAATCCATAGATCAAAACAAAGATGGAACATTGAGCAGACGGGAGTTGGAAGAAAGTCTGGACCGCATTGCTGATGAATTACCCAACTATGCCATCCCGGGCATGAACGGTGTTGGTGCCATGGAAATATTTGTCAGCGCACCGTTGGGGGCGTGTGATTTCATCAGCGCGATGGATACAGCCAGAATTCAGGAATGGAACACCTTCTACCACCTCCTGAACTGTGGTCTACCGATAAAGATAAGTGGTGAAACCGATTTCCCCTGCATGAGCAGCACTCGTGTAGGTCAGGGGCGGGTCTATGTCAAACTGGGACCGCAGAAAACCCTCTCCTATTCAGACTGGTGTCAAGGCCTTGCTGAAGGCAGATCCTATGTTTCCGATGGTTATGCTCATGCTCTCAACTTCAAGGTGAATGGCCAAGCTCCGGGAAATACGCCCCTTAATCTTAACCAATCGGGTAAGGTTCACATCGCAGCTGAAATTGCATTTGCTCCGGAAATTCCCATTGCTGTTGCCTATGGCACTCTGCCTGATCAGGAAATTCGAAGATTGACCGGAGACACAGTAGATCTTCACGCTGAAAAACGATTCGATTTTGAATCGGAACAAATCAAAACGGTCGAATTGATCGTTAATGGATTCCCCGTTCGCGCCGCTTCCATCACAGCTGATGGATTGTTACATAAAATTGAATTCAACGTTGAAATCAAACAGAGCAGTTGGATCGCATTACGGCATTTCCCTCAATTCCATACCAATCCGGTAACGGTCACCATCGACGAAATGCCGATCCGGGTTTCGCGCAAAAGCGCCCAATGGTGCATCGAATCCATTAACAAACTCTGGAAGAATCGACACCATTCCATTGCAGACGATGAACGGAAACAAGCGGCAACGGCCTATCAGAAGGCACGTGAATATTATCAGTCGGTCATTGAAGAATCCGCACCTGGAACCTGAACAGCACTGGGAACACTGTTAATGTCAGTTCGACTTGTTGGAGTTTACGCTTTGCGTGCTATCGCGGCTGGACACGCTAAAGCGTGAACTCCAGCGGGCACTCTGCCAAGACACAAGGGATCAAAAGACTTTAGGAACCGATGCCTTAGATTAATTCCAAAACAAACATTCCTATTTGATCCCGACTTTGCGGAAACGCTGCTTCACATTTTTCAGATGAAAGTCCAGATTACAGATTCGGTCGAGATCGCCCTTGGTCAAATGTTTCCTGACGTCTGGATCCTCCAACAATTGAGTCTTGAAATCCGCTTCGCCTTTTCCGGCATGTTTTGCCTTCCATGTCAGCATGGCGCTGCGTTGCACCAATTCATAGGCATTTTCCCGAGACAATCCTTTCCGGATCAACTCAAGAAGCACGGATTGGGAATTCCACATACCAAGGGAAATCCCCAGATTTCGTTTCATGTTTTCTGGATAAACGATCAAGCCCTTGATTAGGCCTTCCAGCTTATGAAGCATGTAATCCAGCAATGCACAGGAATCCGGAAAGATGACCCTCTCCACCGAACTGTGACTGATATCACGTTCGTGCCAAAGGGCAACGTTTTCCATCGCCGCCAAAGCGTTCCCCCGAATGACTCGAGCCTGTCCGGTCAACCGCTCCCATGTGATCGGGTTGCGTTTGTGCGGCATGGCACTGGAACCCTTCTGCCCTTTGGCAAAAAACTCTTCCGCCTCGAGAACTTCCGTTCGTTGCAGATGCCTGAATTCAGTGGACCATCGTTCGATGCTCGCCGCTACCAGAGCCAATGTAGTCATAAACTCAGCATGGATATCCCGCTGAATAACCTGGGTCGTCAATGGAGCCGCCGTAAGGCCCAGTTTACGACAGACAAAGGATTCGACCTTTGGAGAAAGATGGGCATTGGTCCCCACCGCACCTGAAATTTTCCCGAGGGAAGCCGTGCGCTTGACGGATTCCATTCGTTTCAAGGCCCGCCCAAATTCGTCATACATCAAAGCCAGCTTCAGACCGAAGGTTGTCGGTTCTCCATGAATACCATGACTTCGTCCGATCATCGGTGTCATTTGATATTTCTTCGCCTTGACGGCAATGACCTTTCTGACCTTCTTGAGATCATCAATCAGAATATCTGCAGATTCCTTAATCTGGACTCCAAAGGCCGTATCCCCTATATCGCTGCTGGTCAGCCCGAAATGGAGCCAGCGGGAGGCCTTGTGATTGATATTTTCAGCAACATTAGTCGTAAACGCAATGACATCATGGTTCAGGGTTTTCTCAAGTTCCCGGCATCTCTCCAACTTAAAAGAGGCCCGTTTCTTCATGATACGAAAATCCTTTTCCGGAACGATTCCTTCTTTGCTCAGAGCCTCAGCTGCCAGGAGTTCAATCTCCAACCAGATTTCAAGCTTTCTTTGATCCGTCCAAATGGATCGCATCTTCTCACGTGAATAACGATTTATCATGGGGGCACATTGAAGAAGTGTCTTTCAATTTAAAAGTCAATTATTGAGGAACCACCAGTGAGCGACAAAGAATCTCTGCGGTATGGACCGGTCTGCGCTCAGTCAAGTGCTCGATTTGATGGCGGCAGCTGGCGCCGCAGGCAACGATGGAGCTGCGATCAGGTTCCCGGTCCAATGCTTCAATCAGGGGGGTCGCCACTTGGACCGAAAGCTCATAATTCTTATCCCAGTAACCGAAGGCACCGGCCATGCCACAGCAACCGGTGTTCAACTCTTTTACTTCACCTTGAGGGAGATGCCCCTTGGACCAGAAACCCTCCCCAGATTCAAGCAGGACTTGCGAATGGCAATGTTGGTGAACAAGGACAGGTTCTGAGAGAGGATTGAAAAGAAGAGAATCGGGTTCATTTGCCAGTAACTCCCCGATAAAGGATTCGAAAAGAATGCAGTGCTTCGAAATCTCCTCTGAATCGGGGATTCCCAGTTCAAGATAGTCATCTATGAACATGGACCAACAGGATGGTTCGAGAAAAAGGATCGGAATATCCTGATCAGAAGCATTTTCTTCCTGAAGAGATTTCAGCAGATTTTTCAACAATCCGACATTGTATCGTCCGTCTTGATCAACGCTATCCAGATAGCCCTGACTGAATGCCGGACGTCCGCAACACCGTCTTTGCACCGGGAGATGGACTTCGAATCCTGCCGCCTCAAGGACCGTGACCGCCGCCTGCCCAATAGTTACATCGTGATAGCGCACAAAGGTATCATCCCACAGAATGATTGGACCGCGGCTTTTTGGAGCACCCTTTGATCTGGCGTTAAACCAATGGTCAAACCGTTCAGGAGCAAAACTCGGAAAAGAGCGCTGAGGGGTTATTTTCATCAAGGCCGAAACGGTTTTTTTGATAATTTTCTGATGGAGTAATCTGTTGCTGAGTCGCGGCATCAAGGAGGCAATTCGGCAGGCTTTATCATAAGAAGCCACGGCCCATTCCCTGTAATGTGGGCCGTGGTTTTTATGATATTCATACAGAAGTTCGGCCTTCAGCGAAGCCAGATCCACGCTGGACGGACATTCCCGGGCACAAGCTTTGCAGGAAAGGCAATGTCCTAAAATGTCAAGTAGCTGGGTATTTAATAATGTACCCTGAGCGGAGGAGTGGCGGGAAAGAGCAGAAGAAATAATGTTCGCTCTACCTCGTGTGGACATCCCCTCCTCTCCGGTCGCAGAAAAAGTGGGACACATGGTCGGCGCATCCTTTCGGCAATGTCCACAGCCATTACACTGTTCCAGATTTCCCTGGAACGAATGATCTCTTTTTCTAAACAGTAATTTTCCAGAGGGTAAACCAACGACTTCCCTACCCTCTGGATCGTGACGGAGATTACGGTCAATCGAATAATTTTCACCCTCCAGGATTTTGCCTGGATTCATGAGATTATTTGGGTCAAAGACGGACCTAATATCACGATGCAAGTTAAGGATTTCTTCTCCCAAATGCCGTTTCATGTAAGCGCTGCGCGCGATACCGATTCCATGCTCACCGGCAAGGGAACCCTTGAATTCCAAGGTCAGTTGAGAAACTTCGTCCGCAAGTGCTTTCAAATGAACAACATCTTCCCTGCGGTGAAGATTCAGAACGGGTCGAACGTGAAGCAGACCCGATGCAGCGTGTCCGTAAAAACTGGCTTTCAGGCCGCGCGCATGAAGCAGGCCTTTCAATGCCCGAGCATAGGCAGGAAGTTGTTCCGGTCGCACGACGACATCTTCGATTCCAGTGGTTGGTTTGGCTGGCCCGGGACAACTCGTCAATAATGACAACCCGGCTTTGCGCAAGAACCATATGGCATTCATGTCATCGGGTTTACGAAGAAGCACGCTCCGCACCCCCGGATACAGCTGCTGGACACCATTTAAACCCGGCTCAACCTGATGGTCATAAAACTCAACCATCAACAGTGACTCACAGGGACGTTCGTCGAGACTCATCAGGCGTCGAGCCTGTTGAAAACCCGGCAGACCTCGCGTCTGATCGAGCAGGATTCGATCAATATGTTCGATGGCAACCGGATCAAGATGCTTCAATTTTACTGCGGCTTCCATGGCGGGTTCAAGATCATCAAAAAACACCAAGGCAAGAGCCTTTTTTTCAGGTAATGGGCTAAGCGCCAATTCCGCTGAAAGAACCGATGCAAGAATCCCTTCACTACCCGCCAACAGGTGACATAGATTTCCAGGATCGTTTAAGAAGGGTTCCAGGGAGAATCCAGGCCACCGCTTCACCAGAGCTGCTCGGGGTCGCTGCCTGATTGCCGAGTCTGAGCGAAAAGCTAGACGTTGAAGCTGTTCGACTTTTTCATCAGGAAAATCGGATTGCTTACCGATACGGTGAATACGACCATCAGAAGTCAGAATATCAAGGGATAAAACATGATCTCCGGTGCATCCATAAAACGGGGCACGGGCACCGGAAGAGTTATTAGCGATCATCCCACCAAGGGTGTCCCGTGAGCTTGTAGCCACATCCGGGCCGAAACATAGCTTAGTGGGCTGGAGAAACTGATTCAATTGGTCGAGGACGACACCTGCATCCACCCTGACCGAACCACACTCACGATGGAATTCGGTGATGTTCCGGTTATGTTTCGAATAATCGATCACCAGCCCCTTACCAAGTGCCCCGCCGGCCAGTCCAGTTCCAGCACCTCGGGGAACAACCGGAATCCCAGCGGCGGCAGCGCCTTCAACGGCGGATGCGGCTTCATTCTGACCATTGGGAAAAGCCACCGCTGCGGGTCGAATGCGGTAAATCGAGGCATCGAAAGAATAGAGTTCCCTGGACGTTTCATCCCAACGGATATCGCATTCGGTCGATGATAATTGCTTACGTTGTGATTCTGAAAGCTCCACCGTGATTCCGTTTGTTCAATAGGCAATCCGACAACCCGGCAACTTGCGTCGAAGTTTCTTGACCCCTTCAATCGTCAAGTGGGTCCTTTGAATGTTGAGTTCGCTTAGAGACTTAAATCCAGCAAGGACATCTACGATTTCATCTGTGATCCGAGTGTTTTGCAACCAGAGTTTCTTTAATCGGACGACACCCTTAATTTCTCGGATTCCACGATTCGTCAGATTCGTAAATCCAAGATGAAGACCTTCCAAACGACGCAGACCTTTGAGATGTAACATCCCTTTATCCGTAATTCCGTTTCCTCGGAGTCCGAGAAACTTCAATTGCTCCATTGCTGAAAGATGTCGGAGTCCTTTATCCGTAATAAATGTTTCCCCCAAAGGCAGATGCTTTAGCGATTTCATGGCTTTCAGGCATTCCAGCGCTTTATCATCAATTTTGGTTTGATATAGGTTCAACCATTCCAATTGGGATAAATTTTTCAGCTGGCAGATTCCCCTACTGGTAATCTGAGTTTTCTCAAGGGACAGATCGGTAATTCCGATTAATTTTCCAATACTCTTCAGATCCTCATCAGCAACTTCGGTATTGTGGTTGAAGTTTATTTCTATAACCCGCCCGTCCTTCTCGAATACGTGAGCCCCCTTGCTCTTCATATTCTTAAGAATACGCCCCTCCAATGCTTCATCAATCCTCCCATCGGACTCCTCACCGAGGAAACTCAATTCTGCCCGACACCAAGTTTGGGCTCCCCCCCCAATCCAAACATACAAAATCATTGGAATGACAACCCTCGGCAGGAATCTCCAAAGAGAAAAGGATGGTTTTCCGAAATTGAACATCACGGGCCAAGTTTAAGGAAAGACCTTACCATGTAAAGCCCCAGATTCGACCTGTAGGGCGCCCTTTCAATCAGGCCCAACCTGAGCTTCATTCCCGTCGCACCTAAGGACCCACCGAATGCCAGGAACACCGCTAAAGCAAACGATTCGAAGCACTCGTATTCACACCCAATGAAAGCCAAAGTATAACTGGAGCCTTGAATTGAACGCTCCACTTCGTCAGTCTCTTACGAAATGAACAGGATGAAGTCATTATTTAGAATTTCAAACGGTGTGTTGAGTTGTATCGCCATTTTATTTTACGTCTCAGGTCTTTCGGGGTTTTCGCAGGAAACAGAGGGGCTTTTTGTCTCAATCCAAACCAATCTCGGAACCTTTGAATGCCGTCTTTTCCATGAAAAAACGCCCATGACCGTGGCCAATTTTGTTGGACTCGCGGCAGGAACCCAGTCCTGGATGAACTTTAAGAACGGAGAAGCGGAAGCAAGGCCCTATTATGATGGCATTATTTTCCATCGAGTCATCAGCGGCTTCGTTATTCAAGGGGGTTCGCCTAAAGGCGATGGTACCGATGGTCCGGGTTACTCCTTTCCGGATGAGTTTGACCCGACTCTAAGGCATTCCCGAGCCGGGCTTCTATCGATGGCGAACTCGGGTCTCAACTCAAACGGGAGTCAGTTTTTTGTAACTTTAGCTCCGACTCCCCACCTTGATGATCTTCATTCCATTTTTGGTGAAGTCAGTCTGGGTATGGATATCATTGAACAAATTGGCCAAGTACCCACGGATGCTGCGAGCAAACCCGTCACCCCGGTGGTAATCGAACATATTGAAATCATTCGCCGAGGTCCGGCCGCAGAAGCATTTGATCCTTCCCAACACAACCTGCCTTCAATTGAGGATGCCAAGCCTGTGCCGTCGATTCTTGAATCCGGAATCATCTTGAATTTTGAACAAAGTGCCGATACCGCCTACTACGTTTTTCAAACTCCTAATTTTGGCAACTGGCAAAACGGACGAATTGCCTTGTTTCCGGAGACTCCTGAACCGGCAAGTTTCGTGCCGGTTCCCGAAACGTTAAATCAACCTGCATATTTTTATCGGATCACCAAGGTCGCATACGGCCTGTCGGTTCATACTCCTCAGTCTCTGGCGGGGCGTAAAATCACCATGACTTTGGGCAGTGGCCAGATTCTCGAATGTAGTTTTGTTGACGAATCAACCGGAACATTCATTCTGGATCAGGATACTCCAGGTAATATTACCAACTATACCTGGAGGCAGGAAGCCCACCGTGGAGTTTCCGTAATTTCCTACGACACCCTGGCAACCATGCAGCTTGACTTCGCATTCAGCGAAGTCGATCAGGGTAATTTTTCAGGAACAGTTTTCAGCCAATCTAATTTTAAAATTATGGGACCCTTCACTTCTGAAGACCTTTAAATACTCCTATGCTTGAACGCCTCTCACGCACGAAACGCAATTTGGCCCTCGGCGTGCTTGCCTTGGCAGTTCTATGGTTCTTCTGGACGGTGCGCTCCGTCCTCAACCCTCTCATACTAGGCTATCTGCTGGCCTTTATCGTCCATCCGGTCGTTCTCAAGCTCGAGCATCGCGGCTGGAAGCGACGTAAAGCGGTTAACTTGATTTACCTCGGAGGGGGCTTGAGTCTTTCCCTGATGCTGTTCCTGATCGTGGCGCAGGGTTTCTCACTGGGCGAAAAGATTTCGCAGGAGAACAAGCACCTGTTGGACAATGCGGGAGACAGAATTCAGAGCTTTCTTGATGATCAGACATGGCTCACAAGCTGGCTGCTTGATGACGAACCAGTGACAGACGAAACGGACGGAGAGGATCCGTTCAAGCCTGTGGTCGAAGAAACAAGGAAGCAGGTTGAATCTGGTGAGATATCGCCTTCCGAAGAAGAATCCCGGGAGGTGATCAATTCGGACAACATGCAAGCACTGACGCCGCTGCCTGAGAAAGCCCAGGAGAAAGAACTCACACCGTTTGGCTTCATCAGAGCCCTCATCGACAAAATCGGAGTGGAACAGCAAAGTGGCAACCTTGCACTGGAGGGCGGACGCACCGCCTTGGCACTGGCCCAGAGCTGGTTCGGCTCGATCATGGCACTTGTCACGCTGTTCGTGTTAACGCCGATCTACGCCTATTTCCTGCTCTTTGAATTGGGACACATCCACGCATTTGTGCGACGCTACATTCCCAAACGCGAGCGCAAACGCATGTCAAACATCAGTCGCCAGATCGGAGAGGTGCTGGCAAACTTTTTTCGTGGTCGTCTGACCGTTTGCCTTATCAAGGGGACTATACTAAGTCTCGGGTTGTGGATTGTTGGTGTCGACTACGCCCTTCTGCTTGGGATGTGCAGTGGTTTCCTCGCTCTCATCCCTTTTGCTGGTCCCTTTATGGGGTTCGCATTCGCCTTCATCGTTGGCTTGTTCGATCAAGATACGGGTCTCATGAGAGCGCTTCTTTCCACGGGAATCGTCTTCGCGATCGCGGAAGTGATGGAAGGCTATGTCCTCGTACCCAAAATACTTGGCGACAGTCTGGGGCTGCATCCCGTAGTCGTCTTCGTTACCGTGTTTGTCGGCGGTGCCTCTCTTGGCATGTTCGGCTTCCTCCTCGCTTTACCCATTATGGCCTGCATTGTCATTCTTGTCCGCGAACTCGTCCTACCGGCATTAGCCGACTTCGCTGACGAAGACGAAGTAGATGAAAGTCCCGCCTAGCCACACCGGGTAAGACCCTACTTTTCCATTGATGCTGATTGTTAAGACCTACCCACCTCCTTGGTGACAGACTAGCCTTACTCAAAACGTTTTTGCGTCCTTGTCTTCGTAATCCTGTAAGATCCTTTACCGCAAAACGTGTTGACAACTCAGTGACCCGGGCCATCCATTTTGACATTATCAATATCAACCACAGATCCTTCCACTCCCTTAAATATTACTTTGATCTGAAAAACCGGCTTAGCCCCACCGGTCGGTGCGGTTGCTGAAATCGAATACTTCTTCCAGTCGGTCGTCAGTGCGACCTTTTGGCTGTTTACCTCAAGTGGATTGGTCCACATTTTCTGATCCTTGAACTCAATGGAAATAACGCCTTCATCCCCTGCTTTTTGACCACGCATCCAAACCGAAACGGCAAACTTTTCGCCCCCATTGGCGGGATTGGGTTGATGAACATTGTCACCATGACTCAGGCGAACATAGCAGGTCCCGTCCAGTGCATCATCCGCATCTGAAATCCGACTCACCCCCTTGGCACTGATATAGCGCCAACCATACCCTCCAAAAGGAGCGATTTCTTCAAAACTGCCATTGGCAACGTCACCATTTCTTCCAAAACCATTCATGACATCGCTCGGTTTCTTTTCCCAGCCTATCAGATCAGACAAATGATCCGCCAGCATATTGGCCATCCCCGAGTGATCATATTGACAACCATGCCACTTTTCAAAGACCCAGGGAAAATGGAGAACGCTCATATTCGGATCATTCCGGGACTTCACTATTTCCGCTGTATAATTTGCAGGTTCGTTATAAGCCCAGCCATATCCATTCATGACAACAATGTGGGCTTTGGCATGGGTTTCTCGTAATGCATTTAGAAACTTGTGGTATGCCTTCTTGATATCCGGAACCTTGCTCCGTACATCGTTGGCACCAATATTTACCACAACCACTTCCGGCGAGTTTCTCGTGAAATCCCATCGTTCTTCACTCTCGGGATAATACCGATCCCAATAACGAGCCATGATCCCCTGGACTCTTCCCCCACCCTGTGAATTATTGTGATATTCCGCATCCAGCATTCGTGAAGCAATGCCCACCGCACAATAATAACTGTCACGGAATTCCAGATTGCCCTTATTTTCCTCATGTCCAACCGAATTCCCCGCAAAGTTCGAATCGCCGTAGAATTCAATCTTGTGCTTCGGTCGTGCTGGGGGATCAAGTAATCCCCCTCCCTGGATCACAAACCCGTGAAACGTAATAACCCTGTCCTTCCAGGCATTGGATTTTTTGACAATCTCAACCTTATGTTCGCCATCAGCAAGCCCCGAAGCCAATACGTAATCCTTCTTTCCTCTATCCAATGCGATCGACTTGGCATGGACAACATCGTTGTCAATGATCACAAAAATAATATCTTTCCCCACATCAACCGCCTCCAGAGTAACAACGATGCCGGTCCCCTCGAATTTTGCGATAATCGAACACCCCTGCCAACTGCACCATGGTTGGGAGACATCCTCCCTATTCCACCGTCCCGTAAAAACAATCTTTTCATCGGTCGGGGCAACAACGACCTCTCCAGCGGTCACAGCTCCCATGTTCGTTGCCATACTCGCAAGGGCAATTGTCAACATCATCGTCCGCACCATAATTCGATGTAAATAGTTTTGTTCTGTTATGAGCCTATTTCGAAAAGAGCATCCGCACTGCCCCTACAATCATTAAACCCGTCTGAAAATTTTGCAACATCGTACATGGATAAGCCCATGCGAAACAGCATTAATGAACTTTGTTTAGGAGGGAAGAACACTACAGGCTCCAATCCATTCAAGTTTGCCCGCTGTGTGGGAAAAGTTCAGAGACAAAGCCCGACAAACCGACAATGGCCCGGACACCGGGAAATACATCTGGTCTGATGAAATTGATTCACACGGATTCGGCACCTGAAAGCGGAGCGCCCTCGGATGTTATTTTTGTTTTGGTTTGAACCGTTGCCTCCCCCCGGCATCAGCATCGCATTTTTCCATTTGTTTCGGATTGCTATCCGTTCCGGTGGGGTGATGGGATTGGTATACCATGAAAACCAATATTGACATTAAATCGGCGTTTATCGAGGCTCTGTTAACTGTTGTGGTCATTTTCGGAGTTGCGGCGGCGACGGACAAAGATGATCAAATCGGGAGAGACCAGATCGCACTAACTGATCGATATATTGTAATATTGGATTCAGCCACGGGTGAAATGTGGAGGAGATACCCAACCAGCCCCCAAATTAAACAGATAAACGAACGGCCATAGCCGTTCTCCTGACTAGAACGTCGATTGACTTCTGGTAATCTGAAGGAGTCTTGGACGGTTTCTGCAGCGAATGCAACGCCACCATTTACCCTCGAGGTTGGTGTTCGATCAGAATATCAAGGGAGGCACGACAGAACATTGTGGGCGAATGGAACCATGGGCGACACTTAGCTCAAACGGGTCGTCCAATGGTCGATGGCGTCATTGCCGACTGTAGGCGGAATTGGATGAAGCTGGAATCTTCTTCCTGCTGACATACATCAATAATGCGATAAACGCAATGATTACAAATCTGGAAATTTGTGGATAAGAAATGCCAATAATTAAGCCGGAAACTGTGAACGAAATGATGAGACACGCCTCACATGGATTTACATTTTTTACAATCACAACATAACTTATGTTCACCACCAAGTCAATCTACCGGTCTGGCTCCGGCCTTTTAACGGTAAAGTTTTACCGTAGCTACCGTAGCACCCGATTTGCCTTGCCACAGAAATTTTCAGAACAAGCTACTACAGTAAAATTATGAATATTCCAGAATTCAGTCCAACAGGATTCGCCCAGATCGTCGGAATCGACCGGCAGACAATTAACCGGGCGCTTTAATGACTGGGGCGATTTCCGAATCGGTGAAGGTGGCGGGGATGATGTTTGGGAGGAAGTCGTGCGTTTACTCAAGGTAAACTCTTCTTTTTCTCAAACACCTCAATCCTTGAAATAACCCATTTAGCCGTTTTTCGAAATTGTTGAGTTTCACTCTTATCTACTGAAATTTTTTTCAACGCCGGTAACGCGGGTATTGCTATTTCGTCGAGGTCTCCCAGAATCAATAAGGCATTTTGGCGACGTGATTGTTGACTTAGTGGTCGAGGCAATTTTCTTTTAATTGAATTGGGTAAGCGCCTTGCGATCTTATAGTAAATATCTATCAGGTGAACCTCTTTTCGGTTGAGAATTGCAACCAACTCTTCAATGGGTTCAAGGCCCGATTCTCTTAAAGATGAAGCGCTTTTTTCAATGTTGCTTGACCCAACTTTGAATCGGAACGATCCGTTTGAAATGCTCTCTCTAAAAGCATTGCGCAAAACATGTTCTGAAATTAACTAAGATTTAATACCGCCTTCAAGCCCTGGGTAATCGACCCACTCTTTGAGCGTTTTTCCCGAGTAGTTTTTTTGGTTTTTCAGGTTGATGCTGATGACTACAATAAAAATCATCGTGATCGCTAAAGCCAAAAGAATCAAGCGGGGGCCAAGAAGTAGAATGGTTCGGGCTTTTCGCAGAGAGTTGGCTTTATGGTTGGAGACCATCCATTCAGCATCAAACATTTTTATTGGGTTTGCAAACACGATCGCTACCTACTGCGGATGCCGAATCAATCGAAGTTTCAGTCAGGAATCACGTGAGTTGAACGATCCAAGGTTGACCGGCTGCGGTCGGCAATGGTTTAAAGCCTTTTTTGTGATTCACGATCCTGATTTACAATCCTCAAACTGTGGTTATAATCCCGAATTATGACCCAAATAAAGATGATTACATCCCTGGCATCAGAAATTTCTATGCAGACTCAGATGGAAAAATGATTGGAATTCCTTTTAACAGCTCAACTTGTTTAATGTACGCTAACATGGACATTTTAGAAGCAGCTGGTGTTGAAGTGCCAACAACTTATGAAGAGTTTGAAGGTATTGCTCAAAAAATTAGGGATGCCGGATACATACCATTGTTACAAAGCCATAGCCCTTGGATTTGGACTGAAAACTTCTTTTCAAGACATAATCTTTTAATGACTGATGGAAATAATGGTTATGATGCTGTCCCAACAACAACACTTTTCGCTGACACTCCAGAGTTTATCACTCACTGGGAAAAAGTTAAAGAGTGGAAAGATAAAGGATGGTATGATTACAAAGGACGTGCGTGGGGTGACAACCAAGCTCCTTTCATTGCAGGCGAAGCAGCATTTTGGCTTGGTTCTGCAGCATCATTTAGTGGCATGAAGGGTGTTGTTCCAAACTTTTCTGTTAATCACATTCCTTATTGGAACTCAATGACTGGTGGGAAAGCATATCCAACGTTTATTGGTGGTGCAGCAAATTGGATCTTATCTGGTAAATCAGATGAGGAATATGCAGCGCTAAT
>DUCD01000116.1:0-676 GCA_012959985.1 Verrucomicrobiales bacterium
GCCGCCAAGGCACGTGTGACATCGCCGTAACGATCCAGCATGGCGCGCAGATAGCGAACGCCGCCGTCGATATTCTCGACGACACCGAAGGGCCGATCGACACCGAGCTCCGCCGCGGTCGCGGGCAACAGCTGCATCATGCCCTGGGCCCCGGCGTGAGATTCCGCGCCGGGCTTGAAATTTGATTCCGCAGCGATCACGGCTTTCACGTGGGCGAACAAAACCTGTGGGGCAAGCTCACCAACTACGACACCGGCACCCGGGTGCCTTTGCTCTTCGTGGCGCCCAATCAAAAAGCCCGCGGCCGCGTGATCCGGCAGGCGGTGGAGCTGCTGGATATTTACCCGACCCTCACCGATCTCTGCGGCCTGCCCAAGCCTGGACAACTCGCCGGCAAAAGCCTCGCGCGCCAGCTCGACCAGCCCGGACCCACGAAGAATTTTGCCCTCTCCCAATTCCCCCGGCCGGTTGCCTATAATTTCAAATCTGCACCGCCGAGGGCGATGGGCTATAGCATTCGTGACGACCGCCATCGTCTGACCCAGTGGATTGATTTTGCCAGCGGCAAAATTCTGGCCGAAGAGTTTTACGATTACACCGTGGAACTTCCTGAAAGCAAAAACTTGATCAGCGCCCCGCAATCCGCCCAAGCCATCGGGCGACTACGTCCAAAGTT
>DUCD01000116.1:720-2494 GCA_012959985.1 Verrucomicrobiales bacterium
GTAATTTCGAAGGATACTCATAATACACCGACAGATGTGCGTGTATGAAAGTGGCACAACAGGGTGCATTGATGGCCACAGCTCTGGCCCTGCGTGGCTCGATTTTTCCGGTTAATATTTCGGGAAAATGGCCGGTGAGGGGAAGCGTTTTTCGATCCCGTCCGTTTTGTGGTTGATGTATTCCTCCCGGGGTACTTCGAGTAGCGGCCAACTTTCGGGACGGATTCTTATTACTTTTCCGGGTCTAAAGCCTTCCGTTACAAGGTCGGTCTCGAGACTGACCTGGATGCCACTGCTTCCGAGTGGAACTCTTTTGTTGGTTTTTGAAACCTCTAGTAATGTCCCCTTGCTTGCCATCTGGGCGGTGCCTGCAGTCCCCCCCGCCCAATGCTTCAAGGTGTTTTCCGATGAGGCAAGCATGGCCTTTTGTCCTTTCTTGAAATCGGCATACAAGGAGTCGTCCATACCTCCGAATAGGCTAACGGTTACTTTGGCCCGTCCGAACTTGCCGTATTCGACCTTGTCCACCCACCCTGGCATCCACCGGCTCTTGATGAATGCCTTGTGGGTTTCGTTTTGGATCTGAGCGGCCCGTTCAATGGCAAGTTCATCCAGCCATACGTCGCAGACGTGAAAGCGTTTGAAGACACCGTTTGAGGTGGGTTTCCAGGTAATGCCAAGTGAGACGATCTGATCGTTGAGATCTTTTTTCCCGTTCTTTGGCCAGATTTTTTCGTTCATGAGATCGGTGATACCAAGTCGTTCCCGTCCCCGCCAAAAACGGGTGGTTGCGTCGACGGAAAAGGTTTCCTCATGAATCTGCCCTATGCCTGCTTTGGGCTCCCTGCGTGCGACGATCATCCCGGCGTTTTCCTTCAGCTCCACTTCCTGAAGTTTCCAGACCAATCCGAGGCGTTTGCAATGACTTGGTCCGTCCTCAAGGAGGTAAACGTGATTCTCTGCCGGTGCCACACCCGTTCCTGCATAACCGTACTTTTTGAGCCGGTTGTCCGAGGGGAGGACGGGAACGGAAGAAATCTTTGGCTCGGGTGGAAGAAAGGCTTTCACGTGCATCACCGTACCCAGAGGGATGTCACGCAGGTCGGCCGAAGCTCCGTGGTAGCGGACCAAACCATAAGGGAGGAGGGCGAAAGGGGAGGGTCCGGCAAATCGAAACCTGCCATTCCCATCGATGCGGATGCTGCCACGGCGATTGGCATGATCCACGAAAATTAGTTCGCCACGGTAGGAATGAGCTTTTTCAAGGGGAGGAAACTTCCCCGCCTCGGGTCGGAACGGTTTTTCTTGGGCGATCGCATTGGAAACGAGAAGGTAAACACCGAGGTGCAGCGCGGCGATCCTGCGGACAGATTGATGCTGTGGCATGGCTCGATTTTTCCGGTTAGTATTTCGGGAAGATGGCCGGGGTAGGGAAGCGGGCTTCGGGGTTGCTGCCGTCGCCGACGAATTCTTCGCGGGGCAGGTTGACCACGGGCCAACTGTTGGGGCGGACGCGGACGACCCGGCCGGGGCGGACGCCCTCGAGGATGAGGTCCGTCTCGAAGCGGATCTGGATGCCGCTGCTTCCCATGGGGGCCTCGCCTCCGAGCTTCTTGACGTCGAGGAGGGGGCCCTTGCAGGCCATGTGCGCGGGACCATAGTTGCCGCCAGCGTGCTTCAGGGTGTTTTCGACTCCATTCATCATGGCGGAGACATCCTTCTTGAAATCGGCGTAGAGCGATTCGTCCATGCCGCCGAACAAGGTCGCGGTTAC
>DUCD01000116.1:2548-3961 GCA_012959985.1 Verrucomicrobiales bacterium
CGGCGTCGACGTTGGCGCCCATCCAGCGGCTGCGGATGAAGGCCTTGTGGGTCTCGCTCTGTTGGCGGGCGGCCCGCTCCATCGCGGCGTCGTCCAGCCAGATGTCTGAGACGTGGAAGCGGGTGAAGATGCCTTTGGGGGTGGGCTTCCAGGTGATGCCCAGCTGGACCGCCTGTCCAGCGAGAGTCTTTTTACCATTGGCAGGCCAGATGCCTTCGGTGACCAGGTCATCCACTCCAAGGCGTTCACGGCCGCGCCAGATGCGGGTGGCGGCGTCGAAGGTCATGGTTTCCTCTTCAGCCTTTGCGTCTTCGCCTGCCTTCGGTTTACGACTGGCAATAATCGTTCCTGCGTTGTCCCGGATGTTCAATTGCTTCAGCTTCCAAACCTTGCCCTCGCGAAGGCAGTGGCTAATTTCGTCTTCGAGAAGCAGGACGTGGTTCTCGGCCGGAAAGATTCCTTTGCCGCTATATCCAGAGGTCTTGTTTTTGTTACTGACTGGCAGCACTGGGACGGCGGAGATCTTCGGGTCCGGCGGAAGAAAGGCACGGATGTGGAGGACGGTGCCGAGCGGAATGTCCCGAAGGTCCGCCGGCGCGCCGTGATAGCGGACGATCCCGTAGGGCAGCATGGCGATTGGGTGCGGGGCGTTACGGAAATAAGTCCCAGCACCCTGCACCCGGATACTTCCGCGCCGGTTGGCGTGGTCGACAAAGATGAGTTCGCCCCGGTAGGCATGTGCTTTGTCCAAGGGAGGAAACTTTCCTGCCTCGGGACGGAACGGTTTTTCTTGGGCGATCGCATTGGAAACGAGAAGATAAAAACCGAGGTGCAGCGGAGCGATCCATCGGGTTAAGTTTAGTCTCATCATGATTACTTGGCCGTTAGGGTGATCGAGGTCGCGGTGTAACCAATGGAGTAGCTTTTACCCGCAAACGAAACCTCGTTGTTGACAAAACGTCCGGAAATTGACTCTGCCTTGAGCACGGTAATGCCTTGACCGCTCTTTGCCTTGCCCTGCCCGATCAGGCTTAGTTTTCCGGAGAGTTGGGCGGAGCCTTTTACCACCAGGGGCTTGCCCAAACTCAAAGCCAGCGTGCCTTTAGAGTAAAGAGCAGCGTTCACAACGCCATGGCCCGTCAAGACGGCACCTTCCTGGACGTCCACCCAGCGCAGGGATTCAACCGAACCGCCTTGGAGGATCAATTGGCCTTTGTCCCCGACCCGCAGTTCGTTGCGGGCTTCGACGTTCACTCCGGACTTCACCGTCAGTTTGCCGCTGATTTCAAGCCCGAGAAATGCAGCGTCCTTGTCGGCTAGGGCTGAGCCTTGGGAAATTTTAGCGCACCAGGAGGCTTTCGGGGAACCATTCTCCTGCATATAGGTGACGCCGGAGTTTTGATAAATATAATC
>DUCD01000116.1:3971-5687 GCA_012959985.1 Verrucomicrobiales bacterium
GCTCCAACTGGAAGCCTTTGCGATGGAGGTATCCTTGGCCCCCTGCCAGGAATGATAGGTGTTGGCAAAGCCCACCGCTTCGTCCACGCGCTCACCCGTCAACAGCGCATTGAGCTCCTTGACCAATTGCGGATGCTTGGGGGCTATATTGTTTTTCTCGGCCGGGTCAGCCTTCAAATCGTAGAGCTGAACTTTTCCGGAGTCCTTTCCGGTTTCAGCTTTTCTATGGTCCTTTTTTTTCTTTCCGCCAGGCTTGACGCCCTTGGCGTTTGCACGCGGACGAATCAGCTTATAACGACCTCGTATTATGGAAGCTTGGCCACCCGCCTCGTGAATCAGGAATTCGCGCATCCGCTGCTCCCCTTCGCCCGTCAGGGTCGGGGCCAGGGAAACCCCTGCCAGTTCACAAAAAGTAGGCAACAGGTCGGAACAATCCATGACCAAGTCCGTATTCGAGCCGGCCTTCAGTTTTGAATCCGTAGTGATTTTAGCCGGCCAGCGCATGATGGTCGGCACACGAATTCCACCCTCGTAGATGCTCCCCTTGGAACCCAGCAAACCGCCATTGGCATCCAGTTCCTCCCGGCTGCTCCCCTTCGGCCCGCCGTTGTCCGACTGGAAAACCACCAGGGTATTCCCCGCAACCGAATCCGAAGTATCGCCATCTCCATTCGGATCGTCCAGTGCATCTAACAGATTACCGAAATGAGCGTCGATTCGGGTGACCATGGCGCACCACTGCTTGGACTGGTCGGATAGGTTCTGAAAGTAAGACTTGTCCTTGTAAGCCTGGTCCCAATCGGGGAGCTTCTGGATTTCACTGAAGGGAGCATGTGGGATTTGTGCCGCGAACAAGCCGAAGAAGGGTTGGCCCGTTTTGTTATAACGAACCGCCTGCTGGCGCACGAAATCTAGGGAGGCAAACGCGTAGACATCGTCGCAGTAGGCGACTTTGGGGTAATCCGGATGATTCTGCGAAGCCGGATAATCTGGGTAGGCCTTGTTGTTTCTATATTTGGCCATGCTATTGGGCTTGAGCTCGAGTCCGCCTTTCGCACCAGGTCTCGCCGGCGCGTTCCACAAGGTCGGCTGAAAGAAGGTATGGGCCCGCACGTGATGCAACTCCGCCACTACGAATTGATAACCATGGGAAGTCGGCAAGGTTTGGAGGTTGTCAATCGTGGGATTCTTTTGGTCTTTGGAACCGCCATAGCCCCATTTGCCCCAGTAACCGGTCGCGTAACCTGCCTTTGCCAGGACGTCCCCCATGGTCAGGTCTTCGGCCCGTATGGCCTTCTTTGCGTTGTTTGGATCGTTGCGATCAGCAAAGGTGTAGCCTTGATGAAAACCGGTCTGCTGGGAAGAGCGGGAGGGCGAACAGACCGTGCAACCATATCCCCGACGAAAATTAACCCCGACTTCCGCCAGGCGGTTCAGGTTCGGGGTCAGTACGTAGGGCTTACCCTGAGCCTTACGATCGACTTGGCCGTTGGGGCCAATCGATCCCCAACCCATGTCGTCGACGTAGAGATAAAGGATGTTGGGACGCTCCGCAGCGAACGAGGTTTTAGCGGCGAGAAAGAAAACGGCCAGAAGACAGGCCAAGATGGCATTTGTTTGTTTCATGGATTTGGTTTCCTGGTTTCTTCAGCGATTTCTGAGTTGGAGGTGTTTGGATTCATTCGTTTGGCGACGGCTGCGGGCAGGAACACCCCG
>DUCD01000117.1:0-3140 GCA_012959985.1 Verrucomicrobiales bacterium
ATTTCCAAGCCTTGTTTCTTGAGGTTATTCACATATTTATCGTTATCATAGGGCACTCGAGACCGTAACGTTGTGACTGGTTGCCAACATTTTTCTCGGTATTTCAATTTCAACTCTCTTTTAAAACGCCTTTTCGAACCCGAACAACCATTTAACTTTTTGACAAAATTCCTCTCGTTCTCGGTGTGTCGACGCATTCAGGTTTCCTACATATCCGTAAATGGCTTCCCAGTTCCATGTGAATTGAAATGCTCGCCTGAATGTGCCGAATCCTCTCATGACTGAGTATCTTCTTTTGATGGGCACGTGACTTCGTTCGACAGGGGTGACGGTTATATGGAGGATTCCGTGTTTGGCTCCCAGGACTTCCTTCGTCGGTTCGATGTCAGCTGAATTTTTATCCGTGTAAACCCGTTTGGGTTTCACTCCCAATTGCTTCATTGTTTGTTTGAAGAATCGCTTTACGGCTTTCTTGCTTCGATGCGCTGAGAGCATCACGTCAAGGACTTCTCCGTTGCGATCAACCGCCCGATAAAGATACTTCCATTGGCCCTTTACCTTCACGTAGGTTTCGTCCACGTACCACGAGACGGTCCTCTTTTTCCCGTGAAGATTCCGTGCCTTTTGACCAAACTCCTTGCCAAGTTTACCCACCCAGCGATAAATCGACTGATGGGAGACTTCAATTCCTCGGATCGACATCATTTCCGCGAGGTTTCGATAGCTCAGTGGATATCGGAAATACCACAGAACACAGAGTTTCATCGTGTCTGCGTCAAAACGATGCTTCGGATACTCGCCATTCGAGTTGGTAGTAAAAAACGCGTCACAGCCCCCACATTGAAAGGATTGATCTCCCGCCTGATTGGTTCCGTTTTTAGCGAAATTCTTACTTTTACACCGTGGACACTCACTCATGGACTTATTTTCAAACGGATTTCACGGTTTCACAATCTTGTTTTTCAAAAACCAGTCCAGATGTTACGGTCTCCCTATTACAGGCAGTGCGGCAACCAGCTGAGCGAACAGGGATTCCTTTTGATTTCGATTGATTTACCTTGTCACGGTAAAGAGCATCGCTCCAGGGAACCGGAAGGATTGGCCGGATGGCCGGCTCGATGTGAGCAAGGTGAGAATTTTGTGAAGAACTCGAACATTCGGCTTTCAGGGGTCCTGGATGATCTCATCAGAGCGGGTTATACTGATCCCGGTAAAGTCGGCATCTGTGGAACGTCGCGTGGTGGTTATCTGGCGTTGCAATTTGCCGCACACGATTCCCGGGTGCAAGCAGCGGCTGTTTTTGCTCCGGTGACTGATCTGGTTGCCTTACGCGAATTCAAAGGACTTGAAAATAATGCGTTGGTGCGATCCCTCTCGATAATTCAGCAGGCAGAGAACTTGGCCGGACGTCCCGTTTGGATCATCATCGGGGATCGAGACAAAAGAGTGGGGACTGACCATGCCATTGATTTTGCGCGCGCAGTCACGAAAACCTCACTCGCCAAAGGACTGAATAGTCAAGTGGAGCTTCATGTAATCGCCGAACCGCGAGGGCATACTGTAACTGCTGGAGCATCGGAGCAAGCGGCTGAGTGGTTTGAGCGTTATATTAAACCTGAAAAACCTGACTCTCTAATTTTGGAATGAATCGACTAATGAAACTATCACATAATAGAAAATCTTTTTTCCCCGCATGGATGTCGGTGATATTCAGTTGTGCATTGCTGTCAAACCCAATACCTCTGGATGCGCAGAATTCCTTTACACCAGGCATTTCCGTCGCAGGCGGACCGGAAGTGGACGAGGCGGTTTTGTTTTCCTTTGACGATCATGCCATTCCGTGGCGCAACAATCTAAAACTTACTCCTGTCACGGCAAGCAAATACCCAGCGAATCCTGTGCTGCGCCGCGGACCAGAGGGCGCACCTGACCATGGCCACGCGATTCTTTATGGGAGTGTATTACACATCAACGGGAAGTTTCGCATGTGGTATCTGGGTATGTTCGAAACTGAAATTAAACAAGGTCAGGCTCCCGGTTGGTGGCGCCCCATGTGTTATGCTGAAAGTGATGATGGAATTAGTTGGACCAAACCGGAACTGGGACGGGTTGATTTTAAAGGAAATAAGAAGAACAACATTTGTTTGATTAACTCAGAAGTTCCGTCTTTGACTAAAGTGAATGATTTCCTGACGGTCATTCATGAACCGAAAGATCCTGATCCCAACCGTCGTTTTAAATGTGCCTATGTTGCGCACCCACCCTTTGAAGATGTGCGTGGAGGACGTAGCGAAATTGGACCGGACGAAGGACGCTGGGCCGCCTTCATCTGTGCTGCCAGCGCGGATGGCCTCACCTGGGATGTAGTGGGTGACCGACCCATGAACGCCGGTAGTGAACGATTTGAAGTCACAAGTTTATATCGCTTCGGCAACTTCTATTACGCCAGTGGTCAACTCATTTCACCCTGGAGTTGGCTTCCGAATGGCAACGATGCCGGTCGGGTGATGCTGTCTTATCGTTCGTCCAATTTCGATAACTGGTCACGGGCCAAGGCATTTTCGTTTGCGCGACCGGGACAATTGACTTCTACGCCGATCAATGGCCATCAAACGCATATGGGGGCCGGGATATGGAATCGTGGTAATGTCCTGATTGGGCTGTATGGAATGTGGCAAGATGCGGAAACGAAACCCAAGGACGGTCGGTACTGGAATCAGGGGGTCGCCGTCGACCTGGGATTAATCGTCAGCAACAACGGAATTCATTTTCGTGAACCCGTTCCCGACCACAAAGTGATCGCACGCGGTGTCACTGGCGAATGGGATAATATTGCTTTACTCCAGGGACATGCTTTCGTGAATGTGGGCGATAAAACCATGTTGTGGTATTCACACTGGGACACCGGTGGGAAATTGCGAAACATGGAAATAGGGCTGGCCACAATGCGACGCGATGGATTCGGCTATTTGTCGCGCAAGGTTCCCCATTCGGCTGCTCATTTCTTGACCGAGACATTCGAAGTCAAGGGGAAGGCTAAACTGTTCATCAATGTGAAAGACCTCTCGTCAGAGTCGCCACTTCTCGTCGAGCTATACGATGAATTTGATCGACCTGTTCCTGCCTTCTCCGGTGCTAAT
>DUCD01000117.1:3150-5643 GCA_012959985.1 Verrucomicrobiales bacterium
CACAGAAAAAACCGGTGGGTTACCCAGCAAATTGAAACTGTCCGTCCGAGTGAACTACCCAGAAAAAGGCGATCCGAAAGTCTTTGCCCTTTACGTCGGAAAGTAGGACATCCAGTCCACTCTCACTATCATCAGCGACCCACTGCACGGAATCGTCGGTTTTCGGGCCCCTCTTTTTTCTCACGACTTAAATTCTTTGCAGCAGCAGGTTATTCGCTCATCGGAATTTCGGCCTTACGAATCGTCTCCGCGACTTCCACAGTTAAGCATTTCCACGCCACTTCGGGCGACACGGTCGTCGACCTCAGGTGGGTTCCGTCTCCGCAGTTTCTCTCCAACGAGTAAGTGGTTTTGAACAGTGCTGGATACCCGGAACAATGATACCGAAGGAGCTGTGGCGGCAATTTCGATGAGTGAACGTCATTTTCTCGAATGTTGACGTTTAAAGCTTCCGACGATATACAAAGAAGGTGAATCCCAAATCTCTTACTATCGCATTGTTGGTGATGACTGCGTTAACCACGTCGATGCAATCACAGGAATCGGACGCGTCCCGCCCAAATATCGTCATGATCATGTCCGATGACATGGGGTTTTCGGACATTGGTTGTTATGGCGGAGAGATCGCCACGCCCCATCTGAACTCCCTGGCCAAAGGCGGGTTGCGATTTACGCAATTCTACAATACCGGGCGTTGTTGTCCGACCCGTGCGTCCTTGCTCAGTGGGCTTTATCCACATCAAGCCGGGGTTGGCCATATGATGGGGGACTACGGATTACCTCAGTACCAGGGAAATCTAAATCGAAAATGCCTTACTATTGCTGAAGCGATGAAGTCCGCCGGGTATCGGGCCTACATGAGTGGCAAATGGCATGTTACCCCTTATCGTGGGGCGCAGAAGAACCCCGATCGTTCCAATTGGCCTTTGCAACGTGGTTTCGACCGCTTCTTTGGCACTATTCACGGGGCGGGTTCCTTTTATGATCCAAACTCACTCACCCGGGACAATGCCTTCATTACGCCGGAAAACGACACCGAATACACACCCAGCAGGACCTGGTACTATACGGACGCCATTGCGGACAACATGGTGCGCTACATTAAAGATCACACGGAAGAGCACAGTGACACTCCATTCTTCGCCTACGTTTCCTTCACGGCCGCGCATTGGCCCATGCACGCTCTTCCTGAGGATATTGTCAAATACAAGGGCACGTATGGTGATGGTTACACCCCCGCGCGGAATTCTAGAATCAAACGGTTGAAAGAATTGAAACTGCTGCCTGCGGATTGGGACGTCACGCCGCAAGTGGGTAATTGGGACGCCGTAGAATCTAAGAAATGGGAGAGTGCGTGCATGCAGGTCTATGCCGCCATGGTGGATACCATGGATCAGGGTATCGGACGCATCGTTCAAGCCCTCAAGGCGACGGGCCAATATGAGAACACATTGATTCTCTTCTTTCAGGATAATGGCGGATGCGCGGAAACCTTTGGACGGAGACCGAACGTAGGTCCTGTGCTGCGACCGGCCAATCCCACATTGGCGGCCATGGGCAGGGACGAACTGCAGACCCAGATGGTACCTCCACAATCACGAGACGGTTACCCGCTGCGTCGGGGAGAAGGGGTGATGCCCGGCCCCCCGGAAACCGAAGTCGGTTATGGCCGAAATTGGGCTAACGTATCCAACACCCCTTTCCGGGAGTACAAACACTATGTCCACGAAGGAGGTATCAGCACGCCCTTGATCGCCCATTGGCCGAAAGGACTGACTGGAAACGGCGGGGCATTTCGCAAAAAAGAACAGGGCCCCCTCTATGACTCCCCGGCACACCTTATCGACCTAATGGCTACGGCCGTCGACCTGGGCGGCGTCTCCTACCCCATGCAGAAGGATGGAATCAAGATCACCCCGCTAGAGGGCACCTCCCTCATGCCGGCCTTGCAAGGGGAGCCGCTGGATCGAGGTAAACCTATCTTCTGGGAGCACGAAGGCAACAGGGCAGTGCGGGACGGTCAATGGAAACTGGTTGCCAAAAGTGTGAAAGGAGAATGGGAATTGTACGACATGGTGAGTGATCGCACCGAGATGCATAACCTCGCAAAATCTAAACCCGAATTAGTCTCGCGCATGGCTGCCCAATACGAGCAGTGGGCCAAGGATCGTGGCGTCGTCCCTTTCGGTTCCTGGAAGGAACAGAACAGGAACCGCCGGGGCAAGCAGTGAGCCGTCCATAGAAAGCAACGCCAGAGCCGGATAGAGGGTTTTCAAACGGCAGCCATTGAAGATTCCAAGGTGGTTTGCAAGGTCATTTTATTGACACAAAATTGCAAAACACCCATTTCCTGGTCAACGACAATAGCCATAGTTTTTCAACGGGCTGTTAAACGAGTATTCAGGGAGCTTTGTTACATTTGGGGTATTATATAGTGTCCGAGAGAAAACGGCCTATTTCAAAAAATCTCGGATTTTCTGATTTTTCTGGACC
>DUCD01000118.1 GCA_012959985.1 Verrucomicrobiales bacterium
AAAAAGCAAAACAAAAGCAAACTCAAAAAGTGGATTCTTACTCCGACCATTATGAAGTTTTTTTATCTAGTGAAATCCTTTAACAACTTACGCCGCCAGGTGTTTCTTGCCCAGAAGAAACCATTGTTTGACCCGTTCGATGAAAAACTAAGGGTCCAAAAAAATGTTGTAAACCCCATACCGCTATTCCCCTTTCCAATAGATTTGTGTCTGGGGGTGTTTTGAACCCCCAATTGCGGCGACGGGCACGCATTTGTATTCGGGATCAGTTTATTTGTCTTCGATCTCTACAAGGTCCAGGGAGGCAAAGACGATTGCCTGGTAATCATCCTTTTCGTAGAGCAGACCGACCCTGTCATCGGGAAGTTTGACAAGATTGGAATAGGCACTGCCGCCATCGTGGATCAATAGGTCCTTCGGCCATGTCTTTCCTTCATCATAACTCAGCCGAATTGTCATATGGCTGCGTTGACTGCCTTTGGGCGAAGAAAAAAGGATTCGGCTTGAGTCATCTTCCGGCCAGGAGTAGCGCAGGATACTGGCCTGGCAAACGGGCGAATCGAGATGGTCAGCTAAGAGGAGTTTTTCAAATGATTGACCACCGTCATTACTGATGGCCACGGCGCGCCCGCCCCTTCCGTGGTAGGAGCGCATGTTTTGCATAAGTCGACCGTCGATTAACTCGGTGACAGTCGATTCATTGGTCATAGGTTCCTGAATTCCACCCAGTTGCCAGGTTTCGCCATGGTCATCGGAGTACAGGATATGCGCGCGATATGTTTTCACATCTCTCTTTTCAGTGGCCTTAGCAGAATGGTTGGCAGGACAGATCAACCTTCCGCGATGAGCCCCGCGGGTCAATTGGATACCGTTGCCGGGTCCCGTGGCATACCAACGCCATGAGGATTTGCGCAGATGCGGCATGTGTATTGCTTTACTCCAACTCCTTCCGTCATCGGTGGATTTGCATAGATACACCCGTCGTGGGTATTTGCTCTTGCCCGTCATGATTTCTCCCTCACTGTCGGCACCCAGATTCCAGGTTAGGAACAACCATATTGTCCCCGTATCACGATCGACAATCGGACAGGGATTGCCACAGGTATTATCACCATCCTGCCAGGCGATCTGAAGGGAACTCCAAGTATTACCGCCATCCGTCGAACGGCGGAGAATCGTATGAATTTTCCCCGAATCACCTGAGACACGCCCTTCCGCAAAAGCGAGCAAGGTCCCTTTCGAGCTGAGGCAGATAGCCGGAATTCGGATATTATTGTAGCCGTCATTTTCTTTGCCCTTGCGAAAAAGGATCGTTTCATTGATCTCCGCAGGCGCTGAGGCAAAAACAGCGAATTGTATTAAACAGATAAAAAGTCCAGTGCGCATCAGTTCAGACAATGATTTTGTTCGGTTAACAGGAAACCCGTCCACTATCCCTAATTAAAAACAATCTCGCAATAGAACTTTTCAATGGGTAGATTACCTTGAATGAGATGGGCTCGACCAATTGCTCTGTTAGCTACTTGCATCCTGTTACCGAATCAGCTGGTTCACGGCGGCAAATCCACTTCAGATCATTGGGCTTTTCAGCAAATCAAGTCACCTTCAACCCCAGGCATGGAGCTTGGCGAAAACTCTACTAGTGTCATTGATTTCTTCATTTCTCGCACACAAATCGGGAAAGGATTGAAAGCACAACCACTGGCGGAACCTGATATTCTGCTCCGCCGCCTCTACCTGGATTTGAGCGGACTCCCCCCTCTTCCACAACAACGTCAACAATTCCTGGAGGATCCGTCTCATGCTTCATTTGAACGGATTGTCGACCAATTGCTTTCGAGTGTGGATTATGCGGAGAACTGGGCAAGACACTGGATGGATATCTGGCGTTACTCGGATTGGTATGGGCTTGGCAAGCAACTCAGAACCAGTCAGAAACACCTATGGCATTGGAGGGATTGGATCATTGACTCTCTGAACGAAGACAAAGGATATGACCGTATGATCCAGGAAATGCTGGCCGGGGATGAAATCGCTCCCGGCAACCCCAAGGTGGTCCGCGCCACCGGTTTCCTTGCCCGAAATTATTACCTCTTCAATCGAAATACCTGGCTGGACTCGACGATTGAACACACAACAAAAGCATTCCTCGGATTGACCCTCAACTGCGCAAAGTGCCATGATCACAAATACGATCCGCTGTCACAGAAAGACTATTACAAGATGCGGGCAATCTTCGAACCACATCAGGTTCGTCTGGATCCTCTACCCGGTCAGACAAACCTCGAAATTGACGGTCTACCCCGAGTCTTCGACGATCACCTTGATGCCCCGACGTATCTGTTCAAACGCGGTAATGATAAATCCCCGGATATAGATCAGCTAATCACTCCGGACATTCCAGGGATCTTCGGAAAACTCGACATTCAATCCATACCTCTCCCCATCACAGCCTATGCCCCAGGAACAAGAAAATATGTCATTCGGGACCTTCTTAAGGAGTCCGAAGAAAAATTTCAAAAGGCACTTTCCACTTTGGAATCATCCTCCGATTCATCACAGAGAATACCCAATGAATTGAAACTCCAGGCCGCGCGGACAAACCATGAAGCCCTCAAAGCCCGGATCGAAGCTGACAGAAGGAAGTGGATCGATCGAGAAACCGAAGACCGATGCACCGAAGCGATTTCGCTGGCAACCCGAAAGCAATGGTTAGCCGAGCTTGCTGATGCAGAACTCGGACTCGTTCAGGCACGACGGCAATTGGACATTCTTGCCGAAGATCAAAAAGCAACATCCAAAGATCTGAAAAAAGTGGAGAAGACAATCGAAGAAAGACAAACCACCATTGAAAAACTCAAGTCCCGGGGACCGGACGAGGATTATACATCCATCAAGGCAAGCCGCAAAGCCTTGGAATCTCCAGCAGACAAGCACTCGGATTATCCTCCGGTTTACCCAAACCTTAGCACCGGACGCCGCCGGGCTCTGGCCTACGCTATTACCAACCCGGAGAACCCTCTGGCTGCGAGAGTGGCAGTAAACCACGTTTGGTTGCGTTTGATGGGAAGTGCTTTTGTCACCGATACCACCGATTTTGGATTGAGGAGTTCTCCTCCGCTTCAGCAGGATGTTCTGGATTTTCTTGCGTCCGACCTCATGCAGAATGATTGGAGCCTGAAAAGACTCATTAAGCAGATTGTCACTTCGAATGCCTACCGGAGAAGTTCAGCCCGGCGAACAATCGACGACATCAGAAACAGGAAGGATCCTGAGAACCGGTACCACTGGCACGCTGTCGTCAAGAGAATGAACGCCCAAATGATCCGGGACAGTATCCTCCATCTTTCAGGCACTCTTGACCCTCAGTTGGGGGGGCCATCCATTCCCGCTTCGGATAAAATCAAAACAAAACGAAAAAGCCTCTACTTCCTCCATTCAAGAGATGATCAGCATCGATTTTTAGCGATATTCGATAATGCCGACATCCTGAACTGCTACCGTCGAGAGGAAAGCATCGCTCCCCAACAATCACTGGCAATGATGAATGACCAGTTCATGCAGGAGTCGGCTGTTCGGCTCGCAGAAATGCTGAATCCCCAATCGGATCTTCCAGTATTCGTCAGTAATGCATTCAAACGGGTCCTGGGGCGGCGGCCCACAGAAAAGGAAACACAGACCTGCATCACGGCACTCAATATTATACGAACTTCAGAAAATTCAGATGCTCAGGAACTTCGGATTCGTAGCCACCTGATTCTGGCATTGTTCAATCACAATGATTTTATTACTATTAGGTAGGCTGGGTGTCAAAAGGTAGGGCACGCTGTCTCAGCGCGCCTTACTGCGATGGGGACATA
Organism: Verrucomicrobiales bacterium; assembly: GCA_012959985.1. Classification (GTDB taxonomy): domain Bacteria; phylum Verrucomicrobiota; class Verrucomicrobiia; order Limisphaerales; family DUCD01; genus DUCD01. Next base: position 3,861 of record DUCD01000118.1, read on the forward strand.
TTATCGGACTTGAAAACTGAAATGGGCAATATTATATCTCGTAGAGCGTTCCTGAATGACTTCGGTCGTGGGCTTTCAGGGGTTGCGTTCTATTCACTGCTCAGTCGTCGGCAAGGACTCGGTGCTGCGGAATCTGTCTGGCACTCACCTGAGGGTCATCCCCATTATCAACCAAAAGCCAAACGAGTGATCTGGCTATTCATGAGAGGTGGGCTCAGTCATATGGAAAGCTTCGACCCGAAGCCCATGCTCAATAAATATTCAGGCAAAACCATTGCCGAAACTCCATTCAAGGATGTTCAGTCTCCCGGAAAGTTAAAGAACGTCAGAGTGGTCGTGGTCAATGATGCCAACGGACAACAACGCAACCGAATTTATCCACTGCAGTCCGGATTCAGCCCCCGAGGTCAAAGCGGCATTGAAATCAGCAATTGGTTCCCACATATCGGCAGTTGCATTGACGACATCTCCGTCATTCGGTCCATGTGGACAACGGATGACAATCACGGGGCACAAGTCCAGTTCCATTCCGGACGTCATACTCTGGACGGAAGGTTTCCAACAATTGGAGCATGGGTAAGCTATGGCTTGGATTCTATGAATGACAGCCTGCCTCAGTTCATCAACATGGGTCCTAGATATTTCGACACGCGGGATGGTCATTACCTGGGGCCGGCATACGATGCGGTTAACCTGAAGGTGGACCTTACGAACCCCCTTCCCTACGCTCGTCCGGAAGGTGACCTCACTATGGAAGAACAAAAGTTCACTTTCGATTTGTCGAGGAAACTCAATCTACTTGCCCGGGAATCTCATCCACAGGACGAAGCACTTACCGCTCGATTGAAATCCTATGAATTGGCTTACCGTATGCAGAGCGCTGTCCCGGAAGCTCTGAATTTCAGTTCAGAACCCGGTTACATCCAAAAAATGTATGGATTAGACCAAGACGTAACTCGTCCGTTTGGAGAACAGTTGTTGGCTGCCAGACGGATGACTGAACGTGGTGTTCGTTTCATTCAGATTCAACATGGAGAAGGTGCGGCCGGAGCATGGGACGCGCATACCCGTTTGAAGTCCAATCATGAAAAACTTTCCCGGCAAGTGGACAAACCTATTGCCGGCCTGATTAACGATCTCAAACAACGGGGACTATTCGATGAAACAATCGTCGTCTTCGCTACCGAATTCGGCCGCACGCCTGGGTCACAAAACAACGATGGCCGAGACCATCATCCCTATGGGTTTTCTGTCTGGATGGCGGGAGGGGGAATCCGGGGAGGCATTGTTCACGGAGCCACCGATGAAATCGGTTTTCATGCGGTTGATCATCCACATTATGTAACCGATATTCACGCGACATTGCTTCATCAGTTGGGATTGAATCCTCGAGAACTGGAATTACCAAGCCATAAACGCCTGGACATCGACTTCGGCGAAATCATCAGGGAGATCCTGTAGGATTTTCACCCGCTAAACATTCGAAAAGACGCGGATATATGATGGGAGGAAGAGCTCGTCACTGCCATTCGGTAAAGAATAAAAAGTAACAGGCCACGGGATTTCCCACCCAGGTTTCCCGAGTATCTCTCCCAATCCAAAGCGGCGACTTCGCAGCCTCACCCCTAAAATTCCACGGGAAATTCAGGACCTGCAGTAAGAGAATCGGGCAGGTTTTGGATGGCGACTCAATAAAAACTGTGCCAGTTTCCTGAGTATCTCCATTTGATTCGAGCCCGTGGTTTCGTTTC
>DUCD01000119.1 GCA_012959985.1 Verrucomicrobiales bacterium
GTATTCGGTATTCGGTATTCGGTATTCGGTATTCGGTATTCGGTATCGATGGTCCTAATTCCCTGACTCAAGCCCGGATGGCATCCACCGGATTTTCGGGTCGATCGGTGACGCCGAGTCGCTGGTCCGTTCCCATAGCATTCAGCATTGTATTGTAGACATCGATACCTTCGGCACCCACATCCAGGATTTGCCCGGTTTTAAAACGTCCGTTTGCTCCAGTAATGGCATGAAAGACTCCGGAGAGTTCCCGCTTTACGTCAGCATGACGACCGTCACCGGACTCCGTTGAAATGGTAATCAGGGAGTTCTCCAGAATGGTTCTGCCGTTGGTTTCCATTGATTCCTTACCGGCAAGAAGATTCAGGAAGTAGGCCACTTCCCGCATTTTCATGTGAGCGTGGGCACGGAGTTCCCGGTTTTTCTTTTTCCCGTTGAACTTATGCCACCATTCGTGGCTACAGCCTTGGGAGCCCGATGCGTTGTGCTGTGCGGCATCGTTGAACTCAAACACTTTCCGACCTTCGTAATAGTAATCACCTGTCAATCGGATGCGTTCACCGGCGGCAAGAAAGGTCAAGGCACCGAATCTTACCCGATCCATCTGAATGGACAGAGCATACAAGTCCGCCATCAATCGCCATTCAGTTGTAAGTTCTTCGAGAGTAATATCGATTCCCTCTCCTCCCGGATCGGCTTGCCCTCCATGTGCCAATTCTGAGCGCGGCGGCAAATCGGGATCATCCGGATTCTTTTCCCTCATTTCATAGGCCCGTTGTTCGAATTCACGGATCCGGTCAAGGTGGTCGGCAACACGAGACTTGGAAGCCGCTCCGAGCGGTGAGTTGTTACCGGTATAAAAACGGTATTGCTCGACGACTGAATCGAGAACACTCCGTTTCAATCGTTGCCTGCGGGCGTCGGTTTTGTCCCCACCCAAAGAAATCGTCCCAAAAACCCGATCAAACAGCTGACGAGGTTTCTCCTGCATGGCAGCGGCAACCGTTCCATCCTGATTATAGCTATGAACGTAACGACTGACCCGACTACGACGGAAAAACGTTCCCCCGATCAGTGTCGAAACCATACCCGCAGGAAGACCCTCCGGATAATGAGCATTGCGAATCACCTGGTCTAAAGAGGGGCCACCTGCCTTGGCTTCACCATCTGGAGGCTCAGCGGTAAAAGCACCGGAGGCACCGTCGAAATGGGCATTGATACCGGATTCATCACAGCGGACTTGGTCAATATTCCGCATAATGAGCAACTTATCGCTGAGCGGTTTAAGCGGTTCGAGAACCCCTTCAAATCCTTCGGTCTGGAGAGGTGCCGGGATTCCCAGTCCGAAAAAGACGTTGAAAGCCCGGCTGGGAACGCTCTTTTGCTGAGCCGCTGAAGCGGTGGTTACCAACATTTCCTCAAGGAAGGGTAGGCCAATGCCAACGGTCCCCAGACCTTTCAGCATCGTTCGACGACTGATTTCAGGCTGTTTCATTTTATCAGGTAATTAAAAAGTCTTCTCGGTCGGTGTCATCTGCACTAGATCACTTCTCACAATAGCGGAGATCAAATCGACGTAGGTTCCACCCTCTTTCTGCGCCGACTTATGGATCTTGTCAAGGATGGGTGCATCCGAAGCCACCAACGGTCTTCCCAAGGCAAACTGAGTCAGTTTCCAAGTAATGGTCTCCCGGACGCGATCGCTCTCCGCCAACAGATTCATCAATGTTGCAGCCGTATCGTAGGAAACCGGCTTCTGTTGATTTGGAAAAAGAATTTCACCATCTTCGCGCAGAGAATTTCCATGGGCATCCTTTTCGTGATAAGCGCCAACGCCATCAAACTTTTCAAGGCCGAAAGCAAGGGGTTCGAATTTGGAATGACACCCACCGCAGGAGGTATCAGCGATACGGGCCTCTGCAATACGGCGGTGAGAAAATCCCGGTTCTGTGGGCACCGGAGTTGTGTCCAGATCCGCCGGTGGGTTTTTAACTTTCCCTCGCAGGATATCCTTCAGCACAAAAAGCCCTCGAGTGACCATAGATGCCTCATTTCCCCCAACAGTCAGCACGCTACCCTGAGTGAGGATGCCTCCACGACTGGGCACGTTGGACAGATCATAACGCTCAAAACCCTCCCCCCGGACCTCCAGTCCGTAGTGGCTTGCCAGCCTGGCCGTAGCAAATGTCAACTGAGCATTGAGAAGATCCGAAATCGGCCTTTCCTGAATCCAGACAACCTCCTCGAAAAACGCGAGTGTTTCGTCCCGCATGTCATCCGCCAACCGGCTGTCCCAATTTGGAAATAAGTCAGAGCTTGGATCAAGGTTGCTCAATCGCTCCAGATCCAACCATTCTGAAACAAATCGTGCAGACCTCTTACGTGCCCTTGGATCCTTCAACATGCGGCGGATTTGTTTTCCGATGGCAGTCCGATCGTATAGTTCACCGGCATCGGCTACTGCCATCAGTTTCTGATCGGGAGGCCCTCCCCAGAGAATGTAGCTCAAACGTGAGGCCATCTCATAGTCTCCGATTGGCCAAGGTGTCCCATCACCCCGCTGATTCTCGATGCGATAGAGAAAACGCGGGGATTGAAGCATGGCTTCAATAATGAGACCCACCGCTTCCTCAAAACTACCGCCGGCTCCTGCGACAGTCGTTGAGATTCCCCGAAACACAATGACTTCATGTTCTTCTAGCGGACCGCGCAGCAACCACTTGCCCATGTTGGACACAAGCTTACCCATGTCGTCGTCGGTGAATTTACGGCTCTTGGAAAACTTGGAAGCAAATGTCTCGACATCCATTTGTTTGACAATGATCGCTGCAAGCTTGGCAAACGCTTCGATATGTCCAAGATCCACATTCAGATTGTATGAGGTGTTACTAAAACCATCGGCACGAATATCGGCAGGCAGGACCTCTTTGGCTTCCTTTTCAATATCGACACCGACGGCACTGCGGACCGTCTCAATATATTCTTCAACGGTAAGCCGCTGCACCCAGTTCTCTCCGGCTTTCTGATCAAGGTCATAATCCGATGGATCAATGACCTCCAATGTCCAGTCGGCACCAGAATCGATCCACTCCTTCAGCATTTTCTTTTCCTGTGAAGACAAGGGAGGTCTTTCATCAGGCATGTCATCGGATTCCACAACTTCCCAAAATACACTTTCTGAGGATTTGCCGGGAGCAAGGACTGTTCCGTTTTTGCTACCCGCAAAGGCGGCTTCTTTACTGGATAGATCAAGCTTACCTTTACTGGAATCGGCATTATGACACTCCAAACAGTGTCGAGCCAACATCGGGGCAATATGAGTAACAAAAACATCATCACTATCGGACTCTGATTGTTGGGTCGCGACTTTGTTTATTGGTTTATCCACTTTCGGGCCGACTTCATAATTCTGCACCACTTCATTCGGCAGAAGGTCACGGCCATACAAAGCGACGAGGTAATAGGTTCCCAGCCAGGGCCGCCCCTTGCTGTGCTCATTCGCCAATGCCAAATGGTAGGAACCTGGCCATTGAGTGGTGGCTCCCCTCACCGTCTTCTCCACATTCATTTCTCCGTTGATGTAGATACGGGTACGTCCAGTCCGGTCTCGGGTGTAAACGACATGAGTCAGTTCCGGAGTCAGAATCTTGCCGCCTGAACTGACCGATGGAATGCCGTTTGAACTGGTTTTGCTCGTCCGAAGACGAACATCGTATTTATCTCCGTCCTGCCCTAGAGTGAAATTCCGTTGAGATCCGTTTTGGGACAAACTGACAATCCGGGCTGGCCCCTTCTGCGAGATATTCGACGGACGCAACCATGCTTCGATGGTAATTTCACCGGATATCCGGATCGATGCATTTAATCTCGAAGCCGGCTTTGGAGAACGGATCAAAGTTTCTTCGAGAATTTCCAGCGATCCTTCCATTCGACGAACTGAATCGGGATTCGTAATTTTGAGGTCAATCGGCTTCCCGACACCGGAACGATCCTTGACGATCAACCCGCTCGTTGAAGCAAAATCATAAAGAACTATCAAGCCACTTCGGACTCTCGTTGCTGCATACAAGTCGGCAGTGAAAGATGAAAGAAATAGAAACGAAAAACACAGAAACCAAACTGAACCCACGGCGCAAAACCCCTCATCCTGTAAATTCCGATTCAATCTGCTCATTGCCATATTTGTAAAACTAATGAAAAGAAATAAGCGATCAGTTTTGAGTTCCACTCACCCAACTTTTGGGTAAAAAATCACGGGCCCCATGCTAAAACCGAACAACCTGATCTCAAAATCCGGCCTCTGTTTGCTTGCTCCAAGCCTTCATCAATCGCCCTTATCGTCTTTACCTTTTGGGTCCTGATCGAAACCTACGACGAACGACCTGCATTCACAAGCTGAAAGGGAATGCTCATTTCGTAAGAATAGAACTGTTCACGGAACCAGTCGATTAAATATTTACAAGCGTAAATAATGGGCACAACAACCCTCTACACCTGTAGAGATTTCTGTTCCACCTCCGATATTATCACCAGCCAAAAGAAATTAACTGGGGTAAAGGCGCCATTTCAAAGCCGACCGAAGTGAAGATGATGATAGCTCACAACTTGTTCGGGTTGCTTTCCATCGGTTCTACAACTCAGTTGCTGAGATGGCTGTTGCACTCTTCAACACCTTCTTCTACACCTAAGGCGCTGTATAAACTGCGCGCTTCTTCCCAAAGAGCTCTAGCTTCCTCATTTGCTTCGGCAGCGTCCTTCATGACTGCGAATCCTCGAACAGCATTTGCCAAGTCTCCGGGAGATGCACCCTTTTGCATGCGATAGATACCGAGCGATTCTTTGTAGAATCTCTCTACCAAATCCAATCGTCCCACTTCGCAATAGAGATCAGCGAGATGCCTCACGGTATGGGCAAATCTTAGCGGCCCATCAACTTCGCGGCTTAAGGCTGCCGCTTCTTCATAAAGCTTCAACGCGCTTTCACGTTGGGCTGTGTCCCGTTCAAGCTGGCCGAGAAACATTAACGATCGAACCAGCCTCTGTTTCGGCCCAACTTCTCGACATAATTCGACCGCCTTCCCCGCAGTCCGGCGTGCATCCGCAAGACGTCCTTCCCGACGTGCATGCACCGCTTCTTGTCCTAATTGCTCAATTGTTGAATCTTTCATACTCATTTGTGCCGAATGTTTGAGTCCAGTCACACTCTGCCAGAACGTGCTCTGATATCAGGTGAATGTTAGAATGTTCATTAGGCTGTCGAGTCGCATCAGTCAGGGCGTTGATTTGCGACGATAATTGTGGGCAATTCCGCGATGTGCATTGTGGCTTTCTGGGGTTCGTGAGAGATTAGTTTCGGTGCAATTGGCAATAGCAGCCATTGTATCGAAAAACGTTGTGTGCAATAATAAGGTCTACCAGTGGTTCTCTGCAGAACGATCAGCTCACCGACTACCACCTTAAGAGAACTCCTGTGAGGTTCCCCTGAAAAGTGGAACAGCTGTCATGCTTAATTAAGGGTTATCATGTTTATTGTTTCTTTGCAATTCAGCAGCCCCGCTGCTCGCTTTTTTTCCTCCCCCGCGGG
>DUCD01000120.1:0-712 GCA_012959985.1 Verrucomicrobiales bacterium
GAAAATCATGGTGCTCTGCAAAGGTGGTTGTATCCTGAATTCCAATATGGCTTCCTCTAGGCTACGGATGGAATTCCCATTGATATTTTGAGCCGCTACTCTAAAAGTATAATCACCATAGGGTAGCTTACTGTATTGCATGTGAGGTCCAAGTGTGATTTCCCAATCATCATCGTAATCAGCTCCCTCCAGTTTGACTGAGTATTCAGTTTGTTCGGGATCCGTGTAATCCAGATAAGCAAACTCGAAGGATAAATTGTTCTCGCTGTGATTCAAAGAATCCAAGGCTTTGGGGTGAGATGGATCAGGGCCAAGATTTTGGATTTTGCCATTTACTGTAATGTCTGTGAAGACGACTGAAATACTCGGTGGCAAAATTATACGATTGTATTGTTCTGCGATCTTGTCGGGATCGAATAAAGCAATTCCATCCATTCCTCCAAACATTAATGTGCCGTCTGAGGTCTTCCAGTTACCGAATATAATTCTGCCATCCGGCAGGCCCTTCACCACACGGACCGAAGTGCTGAACGCCGAATCGGGATATCTTTTTCCATAATTTTCGAACTTGAACGATGATAGGTCCAGGCTTTCCAATCCCTTTGTTGTTCCAATCCAGAATAAACCGTTCGGGGCCTGATATACTGATCGGCATCAAGTTTTCGGAAAATCCCAGGGGCTGAAATTGTCGGACTTGATGGGCTGGAATATA
>DUCD01000120.1:737-8331 GCA_012959985.1 Verrucomicrobiales bacterium
CTGAACCGGGACCTTTTCATGGAGTATAAACACGTGATTTTCCATGAACGGCCTCAGCGCGGCCACCTTCAGCTACCATGTTCTGCCCGGCATCAAGTTTGTGAAGAATTCCGAGGTTTAAATCCGAAAACTTGATGCGTAAGAGTATAAATCGATCTGACTCCATCGGAGGAAAGCATATATTTATTATATGGCATTGAGTTGATCCATTGGAAATCTTGCTTTCTTAAGACCGATTTAAAGAGCCCTTTTCTTCCACACCCGACCCATAAATTACCAGTTCTGTCCTCAATAATCACATCGGCGATGATTCCGGAAAGGCCAAAAGGGGTTCGATTTGTCAAACTCTAAGGAATCAATGATATTCTTCTCACGATTAAATTTGCTTAGACCGAAATAATTCAGAGTAATCCAAAGGTTGTTTTCTCTATCCAAAAGCATGTCTGTAATATTCCCATTGGAAGGGTCAGGATTCATGAGTTGGCATTTTCTAGTTCTTCGATTTATTCGATACACATGGGGCCCGTCCCATGATCCTGCCCAAAGAACTTGCTCCTGATCCAATTGCAACGACGTAATTTGGGTTCCTGAATTCGGAAGATTCTGAAACTGGTCCAACTCTGGATCGTAACTGCAAACACCGTTTGATGTTGCGAACCACAACAGTCCGGTTTCATCCTCACAGATATCGAATATATCATTACTGATAATACTGTGTTGATCCCCTTCCTCGAGGGTGAAATGTCTGAATGATTCGGTATCCCGATCGAACAGGTTCAGCCCACTTCCCCAAGTGCCGACCCACAAACGATGCTTTGAATCTTCGAAGACTTCGGTGATATTATTGCTGCTCAAGGTGTTTGCATCTTCGGAATTATGGTAATAACGTTTGAACTTGCCTGTTTCAGGGTCCATTCGGTTCAATCCGTTTTGGTTCGTTCCCACCCAAAGATATCCTTTGAAATCCTCGAAAATAGTCAATACGAGGGGGCCGGAAAGTGAGGTCGAGTCGTCCGGGTCCTGTTGATAGTGCTTCAAACGGAGACCATCAAAACGGTACAAACCATGATGGGTTCCAATCCAGAACAATCCTGTCCGGTCCTGATAAATCTTGGAGATGGGTTCATGTTTGAGCTTATCCAGATGATCGAAACGGATTGAAGGATCTGCTGAGCACCTGAAAACGAGAGTCCAGTTAAGTAGTTATCCAATCACTAATAACAAACGCAAACAAGAATTCCGATGTCTGAATTGCATGCTATCTGAACTACATGAAATCGATTGAATTATTCGAGGGTTAATTGAAGAATAGGCCTATTAAAGCAGAGGGGCAAGAGGAAAGAAAAGCGGTGTTAGTCAAGATGGTCCAAACAATTCTGATTGTAGTTGAATCGGGAATTGCCCCATAATAGCGGCCCTTCAGTTTTTATTTTTATAGCAATTCAATCGATTTACACCGTATGTGGCGCATCATTCAATATCTTTTGATATCAATCACCATCCTTGCCTCCCATCCGCTTTGGGCTGAGATGGGAGCTTCCCCAGATGCAGCGGTAAATACCGTCCGTGTCGCGGCAGTTTCTTTTGTGCCTGAGAAATTTGATCTCCCTGGAAATGCCAACAGGCTGGAACAATGGTTTCGCAGAGCACAAACCGGGGGCGCTTTCTTAGCCGTTGCCCCTGAAGGAATCCTTGATGGCTACGTTGTGAACGAAATTATTGCAGGTGAAGAATCTGCTGACAAAATGAGAGAGGTTGCCGTAACCATTGATTCTCCGGTAATCCGTCGATTTCAAAACCTTGGACGTGAGTTGGAAATGTGCTTGGTATTCGGCTTTGCTGAACGAATCGAGGCGAATGTTTTCAACTGTGCCGTCTTCATTGATCACAAAGGTCTGATCCGTGGTAAGTATCATAAAATGCAACTCGCTGAAGGATACGACTCCTCATGGTGGTTCAATCGATTGGGCGAAAAAAGTCGTGCGTTTGACACACCATTAGGACGTTGTGGTATTCTGATCTGTAATGATCGATGGAATCCATTGCTGGCTCGAATTCCGGCAATGGATGGGGCCCAGTTTCTTGTGATTCCGGCGTACGGATCCCGTTCAAATTCTCAGGACGAAGCGGTCCTCAGTCGTTCCCGGGAAAGCAAAGTGCCGATTATAGAAGCAAATGTGGGTGTGACTTTAATCGCAAATGGAAGCGAAATTATAGCTGTTGATCGTCAGGAAGCGGGGATCACTTACGCCGACATTATTATTCCAGATCAGATCGAAAAAAATATTAGTGAACGCGATCGGGCCGAGCGGGAGTTCTTATCATGGCGAAAGGTGGAAATGCCCCGCCGCCTTAAAGAAAAAATGGAGCGTATCAAAAAGAAGAAAGAGAAACAGAATTAGCCCTTTGAAGAATGAAAAATATATATGAAACATTAGGGTCAACATACGTTGTGGTAATGGGGATGCTTTCAGTTCCCTTGTCTGAACCGGCATTTGCCGCATCGTCGGCCGACCGACCCAATGTGCTCTTTATCGCGGCGGACGATCTGCGCAACGATCTGCATTGCCTGGGCAATAAAGAGGTGCTGACACCCCATCTGGATGCGTTGGCCGGGAGTGGCCGCCTTTTTACTCACGCTTACTGCCAGCAGGCCGTTTGCAATCCATCGCGCGCATCTCTGATGACCGGCCGTCGACCCGATACACTCAGGATCTGGGATTTACCCACGCATTTTCGCGATCGCGTTCCGGATGTAGTCACATTGCCTCAGCATTTCAAGAACCATGGTTACTTTACCCAAAACATAGGCAAGATCTATCACAACTGGAGACAGAAGCTGCACGGCGATCCTGACTCCTGGTCCGTGCCTGCCGTGATGCATTTTGCACCCCATGGTTCGGACAAACCCAAGGTCAAGGGAGAACTTCCACCCAATCTAGCAAAGGATCCAAAATGTGAATGTATGGACGTGCCGGACGACGCTTATTTCGACGGTCGAATCGGAAACTTTGCCATACAAGCATTACGTGAACGCAAAACAGGCGGGCAACCCTTCTTCCTGGCTATCGGTTTCTGGAAACCTCACAGTCCCTTCAACGCGCCAAAGAAATATTGGGATCTCTACAACCGTTCCCAGTTATCACCTCCTCCTAACCCGGATTGGCCGAAAAACTCGCCCCGTATCGCGTGGCACAACAGTCGAGAGATCGTAGGGAGTCCACAAGCTCGCAAGCTCACGCATGAAGCCGTGATGGAAATACGCCATGGCTATCTGGCCGCTATCAGCTACTTCGATGCCCAGGTAGGCCGGGTGTTGGATGAGTTGGAATCATTAAGACTACGAGAGAACACCATTGTCGTATTCTGGTCTGATCACGGTTACCATCTCGGAGAGCATTCACTATGGGCCAAGACATCTAATTTTGAACTCGATGCCCAAGTGCCTCTGATCATCAGCTCTCCCAAAATGCACAAGCCCGGTGTGAAGACAGACTCGCTTGCGGAACTGCTCGACTTGTATCCTACTCTTGCTGATTTATGCAACTTGCCAAAACCGAAAGGGACGGAAGGGGTGAGCTTGGTGCCGGTGCTTGAGAATCCGACGGTCATTGTCAAGAAGGCTGCCTATACCCAACATCCCAGACCTGCTTATTTCAAGGGCGAGCCGGATGCCATGGGGCGATCTGTTCGCACCGACCGTTTTCGATATACCGAGTGGCGCGATTTCAAAACAGGCGAGCTCAAGGCTGCAGAGCTTTACGATCACCAAAAGGATCCCCTGGAAACTGTCAATGTGGTGAGCGATCCAAGTATGGTTGAAGTGATCGCAGAATGCCGAAGCCTGTATCGGATCGGTTATGACAAATAAACCAACTTTCAGAAAACAGTAAATCAGGTGGGAACGCAGTTTTCATATGCCAAATAGAACTTTCTTATAAACAGGCAGTCAATGGGAGGGAGAGCGTCACTGCCATTCGGTTAAGGAATCAGGCACCCCTGAAGCTGGGGGCGTCGACCCCGGATCATTGAAATAGGCATTCATTTCTTCCATATTACGGCCTCGGCGCGGCCAGCTTCAGGGATGACGGTGTCAATAAACCTGCGGAAAATCCTTAATCGAATGTCAGTGACGTCCGACCTCTCATCGCATGATAGACTGAGGTCAGATGATTACTTCGGGTAGGAAACCGCCATTCGCTTCGTGTAGTTTCCGATGTTGCAGGCTTTGTTGAAAACCTGCTTGGGAATCGAATCGGTGATGTCGAGAGACTCAGCGATGTTCAACGCTTCCAGGGCGACGATTTGATCGTTGGTTTCACTGAGGATTTCCACGAGTATTTTGGTTGCCGTTTCCGTGTGTCCCTGTACAGCGAGCGCCTCGGCGGCAGTAAGCCGGACTGCGGGGACCGGGTCGTTCAGCAGCTTCTTCAAAGACTCAACGGCGACGGCGGCCGGCTTGCCGAGTATTGTGCAACCGAGTGCTCCCCAGTAGCGGATCACGGGATGATCATGGTTCATGGCGGACTGCAACTTCCCAAGATTGTTTTGATTCCCCATGCCGGCGGTGAGCGCGAGTTGGAGAACTTCTTCGTAGGGGAAATCATTATCCTGGACGTAGTCGAAAACGGTCCCGTTGGAAGAGAGTTCGTTGTACATCGATTCAGGAACGAGTCCGGTGTCGCGAATCTCCCGCATTTTATTCAATGTTGCTGTGCGCATTTTGACTAGCAATTGCTTGTACTGCGGTTGATTGGCCAGATTATTGACTTCCCATGGATCGGCTTGGGTATCGTAGAGTTCTTCGAAAGGTTGCGGAATGTTCCAGAAGGACGATTGCTCTGGAGTAGTTTTGCCTGCCAATTGCAACTTATAAAAGGATTGCCAACCGATCTGACTATGGGGGTATCCCGTCAGGATACCACGGTGTCGGTGCGGATGAAAATTGCGAATGTAGCGATATTGGCCGTCGGTGACAGCGCGGACGAAACGGAGCATGCGGGAGTCAAAGCGCTGACCGAAGAGAAATACGTAAGGTTCGGGGGGGCGCTTACCTTCACCGAGGAAGGCGCGTCCCTGCATATGGTCCGGGACACTCACTCCTGCCAGACTCAATACTGTTGCTGGTAAATCGATGAAACTAACCGGCCTGTCGCTTGTAGTACCCGCCTTGCCAGGTGCGAGATGTGCCCATTTTTTTGGATAGCGAACGATCATGGGAACGTGTGTGCCGGTATCGTAGATATAGCGTTTTCCGCGGGGAAGAATACCTCCATGGTCGGAATAGTAGATGACAATGGTGTTTTCCCTCAAACCAGCATCGTCCAACTCATTGATCCAGTCGCCGATCTGTTTGTCCATCGCCGTCATGGTATCCATATAGGTGGCCCAGTCGTGGCGAATCTCAGGCGTATCCGGCTGATACGGTGGAATCTGGGCTGCGGCTAGGTCTCGGCTTGGCTTTTCAGGGATCAATCCCCTCCGCCGGTTAGATTCAATTTTGTTGGCGAAAAGATTACTCTCGTGACTGATGGTTGTATTGAAGATCGCGAAAAAGGGTTTGTCCCTGGGGCGGTTCTTCCAGTGGGCATCTCGGCTGGACTCATCCCAATGGCTTTTGTCATTGGTTGCGAAGTTATAGTCGGTCTTGGATCGGTTGACACAGTAGTAACCGGCGTCTCGAAGGTAAGAAGTGAAGGTCTTGAAACGAGGGGGAATGGGATAGCGGCTGCGCATGTTCTGAGTTCCCATACTGCAGGAATAACGACCGGTGATCAGAGTGAAACGCACGACGGCGCAGACCGGGGCGTTGGCGTAGGCATATTTATAACGGACACCCTCCGCAGCCAGTTGATCGATGTTGGGTGTGTGTGCTTGTTCATTGCCGTAGCAACCGATCCAATGATGGCTATTGTCTTCACTGGTCACCCAAAGAATATTGGGGCGATCCTGTGCGATGGAGACGCCGATGGCGGCGAATAGGATCAGCAAGAATGAGATTCTTTTCATAGCATTGTTATTCCGTAGATTTATCCAGCGTATTTGTTTCGACCCTAAAGCGCAAGCTGTCTTTGGCTCTTATCGTTGTCAGCGACGAAATGAAACTGGGGCAAAACTAACGGTTTGAAATTACTTCTTTTTACACGATTTGCTGTAGCGTCGGCTGTCCTCAGCCGAAAATACCGATGGTTTCACTATGCGCTGAGGACAGCGCACGCTACAGTTCAAGGCGTTAACCTGTCCTCTCCCCGCACTGGTACACTTCCATCGTCGGAGTTGAAATTGAATCTCTTCAGGTTTGCGGGGAATCGCCGGGAGGCTTCTGACCGTCTTTGCGTTGCCAGAGATTTTGTGATTCGATTCGCAGTGCTCGATTGAATTTACTCGAACAGTTTTCCCAGGAAATGAGAGTGGTGAGTTCGACAATTTCGTCATCGGAAAAATTTTCACTGACTTGTGCAAAAAGTGAGTCGTCCACATCTCGCTCGGAAAAGGTAATCGCATCTGCATAGTTTAGAGCGATACGTTCCTTCTCGTCGAAGAGCGGGCTGGTTTGGTAATCGGCAAGAGCGCTGATTTTCTGATCTTCAAGTCCGAGGTTGCTGCCTACGGCAGCATTAATGTCCTGTCAGAAAACACAGCCATTTATGGAGGCCACTCTGCGGCAAATGAGGGTGCAGAGGATTTGAGGTAGCAGTCCGGATTCGCCCAGTGCCTGCCACATGTTGGTGACGCTGCGGAGCAGGGAGGGCCGACGGGCGTAGACCAGATAGGGATTGAGAGGCTTTCCCCATGTGTCATTTTGATCCTGTAATATATCGGAGACGGGAGGTTCCGTCTGTTTTGGGTCGACCCCGGCAATTCTGGACATGTTCAATGGATATAATGCTGCAGCTGATCAAGTCAATTGCTTTTCAACCGATGCCCCCTAAGTCGGCAAAGATTTAATAGAGACGTTCCACCAGGATTTCCCGGTTAGTTCGACGATCGGTGACAATGTCTTTAAATGTGCCCGAAGGAAGTTGGATCGTGGGCATGGACTCGGTTTCATCAATCATCACCACGATGGCGTGACTGGAGTGCAGGCCGGCGGTCCACCAGCGCGCATCACTGACATAGAGAAGATCCTTATCACTGGCATGGAGTTTGTTTGCCAAAGAGCGGGAGATGACGACTCCAGGCAAGTTAGCCTCCCCGATCGGAGGGGGATCCTGGGCCGCTTTTTGGGGCAGGGCTCGTGCCCGGTGAATGGAAGATTCGGAACCGGGGGCTCCCTTGTAACGTTCCAAGGCGTCACTGATGGTTCCCCAAACAAGACCGCGTTGATGTTCTTCAGGTTCGGGTTTGGTTAAAAAAGAGACGATGATTCCGATGCCTCCGCTGACCACCAGACCGTAGAAAGCACGCATGAACTTATGTTGGCGCATTCCCGAGAGGACACCTTCGCCCGCATCGCCCATGGGGACTCCATGAGCAAAGGGATTGATGATTTCAGGGATGAACAGGGAGAGCACAATGAGACCCATGCCACCTATTAAAGTGCAGATGGCGGCAGTGGCGGTGAATCTTCGCCAGAAAACGCTGAGAATCAAGG
>DUCD01000120.1:8385-14372 GCA_012959985.1 Verrucomicrobiales bacterium
GGTCACAACCAGTGGGGGAGTGACCGCCGCTGTGAAGGCTCCATGTGCGGCATAGATCGAATCGAATTTCATGAACAGAGGGACGAGCAGGACACCGAAGAGAGTGACACCGAGTGCAGAGAAGCGTGCCATCCTCAGGAGTTCCCGGTCCGTGGCCTGTGGACGGATATAAGGGCGGTAGAGATCGTTGACTGTGATGGCCGAGACGGCGGTTATCAAGGTGTCAACGGTAGACATGAGGGCGGCCGTCAGGGCGGCGAGAATCAGGCCGAAAAAGCCGGGGCGGCTCAGGAATTCGGCAGCGATAAAGAAAGCCTGTTCGGATTTGATATCGTCGGGAAAGACGCCTGCGTTTACCATGGCTTTGGCGACCCACCCCCCCGAGGCGACCACGCATGCGGCAATAGGCATGAGAATGAGTATGGTTGCCAGAACGGCTTTGCGGCTGTCGGCCAGTGACTTTGCCGCGAGGTAGCGCATGATGATTCCCTGGTTGAGCATGTAAAACATTGCCGAGTTGGCGAAGGCGTCCTGCCAGAATATTCCGACGCTGGGAAAAGAGGCGTTCTCATTGAAGTTGGGAAATGCCAAGCGGCCTTCTCTTGGAATGTTGCTCCAGAATTGTTCAAAGCCTCCAAGATGATGAATTCCAAGTGCCAGGAGAATGAATCCTACAGTCAACAGCATGACCCCTTGTAATAGGTCGGTCATGATCACACTGGTTTGCCCGCCTGCAGTGACATAAGTGGCAGAGACGGCAGCGATGAGCAAGGCGGACAACCAGATCGGCCAGCCGAGGAGTAGACTGAGCACTTTGCCCATGGTGAAGAGGTTCACCCCGATGTAGCCCACTAGATAAGCCAGAAGAGAGAGCGTTGCCCAAAAACGAACTGTGGAGTTGAATCGTCGTCCAAAGTACTCCGGGATTGAGGTGATGCGGGAAAAGTAAAGAATGGGCAACCAGCCGAAGACAAGGAGGGGGAACCAGATCCAGTCATTGAGGTAGGTCTGACTGCTGGACAGGCCGTAATTATATCCCATGTTGCTGTACTTGACGAAGCTGTAGGATCCGACCGTGGTGGCAACAAGACTGAATGAGATCATCCACCACGGGAACCGTTGACCCCCGAAGAAAAAGTCACGGGTTGTTTTTTGTCGTCGGGCAAACCATGTGCCAACTATCAGAATAATCACGAAATAGACCACGACGATGGTATAATCCAAGGGGGTGCCACGGGTTTTTGATTCGAGAACTTCGGTGGCTCCACCGTTATAGGGTTGTGCGGGCAGGGCGCTCATCGATCCGTATTGGAGCCATCCCTGGAGAAGGAAGAAGAAACCGAAAACTCCAAGAGAAACGAGCAGATTTCGCAGGGGGGCACCCGAAAACCCAAGGTATTTTTGGCGCCAAGCGTAGATAAGCCCGATGAGGAAAACGACACTCCCTATTGAGTAGATATAGACGAACGGGTCCATTGGGAGGGGAGTGTAAGGATCCGCAGGGGAATTCAAAGTGAAAAAATTCTGATTCGGAGAGGGCAGTTCTCAGCGGATCGCTGGAACCCGTTCGATAATGGAATCAGTGGACCGCTGAGACAGCACGCCCCATTGCCTTTAGGTTAAAGGGTGAACGTGTCTGATCTGGTCATCCAAAGGAAAGCGGCCAGCTCTGAAGCCCGGCGCGTTGAGCCGGAATTTGAAATCCGCATATATTCTTGCCCTATTCCGGCCTCGGCGCGACCGGCTTCAGGGATTCCGGCCTCGGCGCGACCGGCTTCAGGGAATCCGGCCTTATAAAACAAGTGCGAAAATTCTTAATAGCAGTGCAGCATGCCCTACCTCGATTCAGTTTGATTTTGAGAACTATCCTTGTTGTCTGACTGAATCTCGGCAATGGTCCCTTGGTTTACTAGTCAGTGAAATGTCTGATCTTCATCAACAATTAAAAGAGCGTTTTGGGTTCGATACTTTTCGGGCGGGGCAGGTAGAAGCGATTTCGCGTTTGATCGACGGTAAGTCGGTACTGGCCATTTTTCCGACGGGCGGCGGTAAGAGTCTTTGCTACCAATTGCCGGCTCTGATGCTGGATGGGTTGACTCTGGTGATTTCTCCCCTGATCGCACTGATGAAGGACCAGCTGGATTTCCTCATCAGCAAGGGGGCGGCCGCAGCTCGGCTTGATTCGACGTTGACCCGTGAGGAGAATTTGAGATTGTTTGATGACCTGCACTCGGGAGTTTTGAAATTGCTTTACATCTCCCCTGAACGATTGGGCAATGAAAGGTTTCTCCGGGCGTTGGCACGGCAACGGATCTCATTACTGGCCATCGATGAGGCACATTGCATCAGTGAATGGGGGCATAATTTTCGGCCGGACTATCTGAAGATTGCCCAATTGGCCAAAGAGCTGAAAGTTGAACGGACCCTGGCATTGACCGCTACGGCCACTTCCAAAGTAGCCATACAAGTGCGCGCGGCATTCGGGATTGCTGAAGGGGTTGAGGTGCATACGGGGTTCTATCGGCCCAATTTGGATTTGAGCATAGTGTCGGGATTTGGTGGTCACCAACGGGTAGAACAGTTGCTCGATAGAATCCGCGGACGTCCGGTGGGATCGACCATAGTTTATGTGACCCTGCAGAGGACGGCTGAGGAGGTGGCCGGCTATTTATCGTCCAAAGGAATCAATGCTGTCGCCTATCATGCCGGAATGAAGCATGAAGATCGTACGGCAATACAGGACAAATTCATGGATTCGGTGGATACCGTGATTATTGCCACAATCGCATTTGGTATGGGAGTTGATAAATCAAACATCCGCTACGTCTACCATTACAATCTTCCCAAGGGACTTGAAAGCTACTCACAGGAGATTGGACGAGCGGGGCGGGATGGAAAGCCTTCCATCTGTGAGATGTTGGCTTCGGCGGATGATATTATCACCTTGGAGAATTTCAGCTATGGGGATACTCCGGAACCCGAAACAATCGCTGATTTCACACGGCATATTTTCGAATTAGGCGAGGTTTTCGATGTTTCCGAGTATGAGTTGTCGGGGCGGTTCGATGTACGCCCTCTGGTTGTGAAAACGCTTCTCACTTATCTCGAACTCGAAGGCAGCCTGGTGTCCACCGGTCCATTTTACAGTGAATACAAGTTTCAGCCGCAGTGCCCATCAGCAGAAATGTTCGCCAGGGTCAGTGGTGAAAAGGCGGAGTTTCTACGCAATGTCTTTCGTCACGCCAGAAAAGGCCGCACATGGTTTACTCTAGATACAACAGAGGTCAGTGAGAAGATGGGTGAATCTCGTGATCGTATTGTTACAGCTCTGGGATTCCTCGAAGAAAAAGGAGATATCATTCTTCAAGTGGCCGGCGTTCGGCAAGGATTTCGACGTCTTCGAGTTCCAGAAGTGATGGATGCTTTCATTGCGACGCTAAACGAACGATTTCAAAAGCGCGAATCCAACGATATTGACCGGATTCAGCGGGTTCTAAGTTTTGCACAATTTGATGGATGCCTGACGCAATACCTGCTCGAGTATTTTGGCGAGGAGCGGGCGTCCTGTGGACATTGTTGCCGCTGTCGAGGTGAAAAACCGATCACACTTGTTACAGGGAAGGGGGCGGAATTGTCTGAAAAGGAAAGGCAACGAATCCGGGATTTCATTGACCGGGGCCACGAAGCGGTTAAAACGCCAAGGAAACTTGCGCGGTTCCTGTGCGGCATCACTTCACCGGCAACCACGCGTGCAAAACTCCGTAAGAAAACCCCCATGTTCGGTTCCTATGAAACGATGCCTTTTAAATCAGTGATGAAGTCATTGGAAATATTTTTTCGTGCTGAGCCTTGACTTCCTCTTCGGTCACCCGTAAATAAGCGACTTGATTTGATTATTCGGCGAGGATTTGCCGTGATCATTCCTTGGTTTATCGAGGCAATTCAGTCTCGCGAGCCTCTTAGCTGCGATTTGATGCAGCTCGTTTTCCTCAAAGTTCGGCGGATGGAGAAATGTAAACTGCCGGACTGAAAGCAAAATGAGCGTAACAAACAAGATCGCCGGTGGTATCGGCAAATTTTTCAATTCACCGAAACCTAAAGCTGAGCACGTGCGTGGTCCGTCTTCTACTGCAGTCGCTCTTATGGAAAAACCCTCCACTGAGAGTGTTTTTTCAGAGTTGATTCCGGAACTTCGTCAAGCCTTGGCTGATACAGGGTATTCAGTCCCAACTCCGGTTCAGTCCCAATGCATTCCACATCTAACAGCAGGTCGAGATCTGCTTGGAAGCGCTCAGACAGGCACTGGAAAAACCGCGGCATTCACCTTGCCCCTTTTACAGTATATTGCCGGCAAACCACGGCCGCATACCCGTCGTAATCCGCGGGTTCTCATCCTTGCCCCCACTCGCGAATTGGCGGCGCAGATCGGTGAAAGCATTCGGACGTATAGCCGGCATCTGAACATTTCGCATACCGTCGTATTTGGTGGTGTGGGACAACGTGCCCAGGAAATAGCGATGAGTCGAGGCGTCGATTTTCTGGTGGCAACACCCGGTAGACTTCTTGATTTAATGGGGCAGAATCTTATCAAGCTGCAAGCGGTGGAAGCATTTGTACTGGACGAGGCCGACCGAATGCTCGATATGGGCTTCATTCGGGACGTACGTAAAGTGATCCAACAGCTTCCCCAGCAGCGGCAATCCTTATTTTTCTCGGCAACCCTATCGTCGCAGATTGTGTCTCTGGCGAATACCATGCTGCGAAACCCGCTACGTGTGACCATTGCTCCTGAGCAACCTACTGTGCAGCGAATTGCTCAGAAGGTGATGTTCGTTGACAAAGGGAACAAGGATACCCTGCTGGTATCCCTGTTTCGAGATTTGGGATTGGATAAGGTGATCGTGTTTACCCAGATGAAACACGCGGCAAACAAGGTCACGGAACGATTGATGAAGGCGGGGATCACGGCCGCCGCGATTCATGGCAACAAGAGTCAAGGTGCACGCACGAAAGCGCTTGAAGGATTTCGCGCTGGAAAAATACGGGCTTTGGTAGCGACAGACCTCGCGGCGAGAGGAATAGATGTAGATGGAATCACTCACGTGATCAACTACCATCTGCCGATTGAATCGGAGGTCTACATACACCGAATAGGTCGTACCGCAAGAGCGGGTCTGGATGGAGACGCTGTTTCTTTATGTTCGGCGAACGAGCGTGATCAGTTGCGCGACATTGAGCGTCTCATTCGTAAAACCATCCCTGTGGATAAAGATCATTCCTATCATTCCGAGACGGCAGCAAATGCCGTCGGCGCTGCGGCAAAGCCTGAGCCGAAAGGGAAGCGAGGACCCAGGAAACAATTCAACCGGCGATCTTCTTCCCACGCTCCAGCCAGTCGACCTGCACCCGCTGCAAGCCGCAATTTTCGCCCGAAACGACCCCCTGCTCGTAAGATGCGAAGCGGCGCCCGATAAACTCGGATTCGCCCCTTAGTAATCAACCTAGTCCGGCATACTCCTCGCGAGTCACAATGCCCATGCCCATCAATACATAGTCATGGGTGTTTGCCTGCTATATCCTCAACGTAAACCGGCAATCGTACCCACTCATGGAAGCCTGCTTCTCGGATAACTATTCTGGCTTCATCGATCGGTAGGTGAGATTCCTTTTCAATCACTTGCCCTCGAAAAATGGAGGCGGACACGGGAAGGACAATCAGGATTATTAGGCAAAAGCAGGTTTTTGTACGGATTTAAATTTGTGTGCGGCACGGATAGATGTGGAATAAACGAAAAGAATTCAGGTGAAATATGAGTTTCCTATTTTCCTTTGTCCTGCCACCAACCACCTCGCGGTTTCCAATTCTTTTTGTGGATGGCTGCATGATCTCTTTCAAGATTGGGGAGAGTCCTCGCTCGAGTGGACTCTTGCTGAGAAGCGTATTGGCTTGCGCTGTAATTTGGGTTCTGAAAAGGAAATCTGGCATC
>DUCD01000120.1:14396-29543 GCA_012959985.1 Verrucomicrobiales bacterium
TAGCCAACCAACCAGGCGTTCAAACATCTCATGGGTCCGTTTTGTTTCCTTGGCAGCCAGATTGTTTTGTTCCCCTCGGTCATCGGGTAGATGGTAAAGCTCTCTGCGACCCTCTTCGTGGTAATAAATAAGTTTCCAATCACCGGAGCGGATAATCGAACTGGGTTCTCCGCCTTGATTCCCGTAATGCGGATAATGCCAGAACAGGGGTCTGTCCGGAATCGTGCCTCCTTTTAGAACGGGAACCAGACTGATGCCATCTACATGCTGTTCCGGCCGTGGACTTAGGCCGGTCATTTCAAGCAGTGTCGGAAAAAAATCGGTGCCGATCGCAGGCACTGCACTCAGGCTGCCCGGCTTGACGACTCCGGGCCATTTGATGTAATAGGGTTCTCGAATGCCTCCTTCCCATTGTCTTCCTTTGCCTCCGCGTAAGGGAAGGTTTGAAGTCGCTTTTCCGTCACCTGCTGAGACGCCTCCGTTGTCCGAGGTGAAAACCACGATGGTATTCTTCTCCAATCCAAGGCGATCCAGAGTATCCATCACAAGGCCGACTGCCGTGTCCATGGCTTCCACCATGCCGGCATAAACTGGATGATCCTGAACCTGTCGAACCGGAGAGGTGCGGTCGATGATGAAACGGTTTTCAGGGACAGGTTGGTTTGAGGCTTTTTCACGGTATTTTGACCACAAGGGTTGGGTGGTCTGCAATGGGGCGTGAACCATATAGAAAGAGAGATAGGCAAAAAACGGTCGATCTTTATGTGATTCAATGAACTTCACCGTTTCTTTTCCAAGACGTAAGGGTAGATACTCTCCCGCTGGACCGGATTCCATCTTCGGATTACTATAAGGGGAAAAAAATCCTCCGGGAGGAGAACCGCGATGATGTCCGCCGACATTGATATCGAATCCGTGGTCTTCCGGGTAGGATCCCTCTCCTCCGAGGTGCCATTTTCCGGCGAAAAATGTTGAGTAACCGGCATCTCTGAAGGCTTCAGCCATAGTGACTTCATTCAGGTCGAGGTGGTGATCGTAATGAGCCGGTAGAAGTTTGGTGTTTCGTTTCCATTGGGTACCTTGGCCGGCGCCAATCCAGTCGGTTATATTTAATCGGGCCGGGTATTTACCCGTCATAATGCTGGCACGCGAGGGACTGCAGACCTGACAGGTGGCGTATCCCTGGGTAAACTTCATGCCTTCTCTGGCAATCCGGTCAATGTTCGGACTTTCATAAAAGGAACTGCCTTCATTGGATAAATCTTTCCAACCCAGATCGTCCGCAAGAATAAAGAGAATGTTGTGTTTGGCTGCATAAAGGCATTGCGATTCTGGCGACAGGCACCCGATTGAAATCGTCAATCCGAAGAGTATTCGATGAAATTTTTTCATAAAATTTATTGGGAAGGTGATCAAATTCATTGTTGAAATTGGTGGATTTGTCAATCTGTCTCTTCAGCTAATCGGAGGTTGGTCCACGCATTGTCAATGCCGTGAGTTCAATCCTTTTTTGACGTATGAACATCAGAGCGACGTAACAACACGTTAGGATAATGCCCGTCCAGGAGGCCATTTTCAGGAAACCGGCGATTGTTATATCAAGATGCAGTAGATCCCAGCGGTGCAGGATTGTATTCCAATCATGGTCACCTCCTCCAACAAGAGGAAGTTGTAGAGCTCGAGCATCCGCTATATAGCGAGAGATGTTCAAACCGTTCTCGGAAAACCAAACCAGTGAGACAGCCGTAGGAATCAGATTTTTTTCCTGTAATTACTGAAGACCAGGATAATGGGAAAGGTAAGTTGACCGAGCGTGCCGCCATAGGTTTCAAGTCTCTGACTGAACAAACCCACAAGGGGGTGTCCGGCCTCGTGGAATAGCAGGTTGGCGTGATCGAGGACAGGTATGAAGCCAGGTTCGCAAAGTTGAGTGCTCAGCACAAATACGCCGAATCCGGCAAAGAAGGCAGCGAGCTGTCGCTTTAGTAATGGATTCCATTCAACCATCGCCCCGTGTGCCATCTCTTGAGATTGGTCCAAAGGAGGTTTTTTGTAAAATTGTATTATTTCTAGAGATATTTATTGAGATCATCAGGTATTACAGGAAAGAATCCTCATCATGAAAGCAGCTTACATCACACAACCCGGAGCCCCTGAAAGTATCCTTTTCGGAGAGTTGGAGACTCCGGTTCCCCAGTCGGACCAGATCCTTGTGAAGATCAATGCGGTTTCCGTCAATCCGATTGATACCTATATTCGAAGCGGTTTGATTCCTATGCAGTTACCGAATCCGTTCATTGTGGGTTGTGACTTTTCCGGTATGGTTACCTCGATCGGAACTCAAGTCACCCGTTTCAAAATCGGGGACCGAGTCTGGGGTTCCAATCAGGGATTGCTCGGAAGGCAGGGAACTTTTTCAGAATATGCAGCCGTCGATGAAATGTTTGCCTATCCGATACCTGAATCGGTCGCGGACGAAGATGCGGCGGCACTGGCACTTGTGGGGATTACCGCGCATCTGGGCTTGGTTCAGGAAGCAAGGTTGCAAGCGGGGGAAACCCTGATGGTGAACGGAGGAGCAGGGGGTGTCGGTTCTGTGGTGATTCAGATGGGCAAGGCAATAGGAGCCCGAGTCATTGCGACCGCGGGAAACGATGAGCGGGTGGAACGTTGTCTTCAATTGGGTGCCGATTGCGCAGTAAATTACCGGTCTAATGACGTGGACCCCATGTTGAAGGAATTTGCTCCGGAAGGAGTGAATGTATTCTGGGAAACTTCACGTGTTCCCGATTTTCATGCCACGATAGGCAGATTGGCGGAACGAGGTCGAATGATAGTGATGGCAGGTAGAGATGCGACTCCCGAGTTTCCTGTGGGGCCCTTTTATGTCAAAGGCTGTCGGCTCCATGGATTTGCCATGTTCAAGGCAAGTTCTGAAGAGCAACAGGAAGCCGCCAGGGACATGAATTCATGGATGTCGAAAGGTCGGCTGCGATCCAATATATCCCAGAGATTTCCACTGTCTGAGACGGCGGTAGCTCATCGGTTACAGGAAGACAATACCATCAAATGTGCCGGTACTCTTGCCGGAAAAATCGTCGTGACGGTTTGAATATTGAAAGTCGGTTTGAATGGTGTCAGTGATTGATCGGTTTACCAATCCTTTTCCTTGCCAATGGCATCGATGATTTTTCTTTTAACTGCGAGTGGATCAATGGCTCCCATTTCTTTCATGATGACCTTGCCTCCGGGTTGAACGAGCAAGGTATAGGGAAGGGCTCCGGCCCAATTTTTGTCGACCGCTTCAATCAGGGAGTAACTGTCGTCGGAGCTAAAGATGAAATTCTTGGTAGCCGCTTGCTGTTCCTTCAGGAACCGGAGAGCTTTATTTCGGGCGGATCCTTTATCTGCGCTGATGGTCACGAGTTCAAAAGCGCGATGACCGTACATGCGCTGGATTTCCACGAGGTCAGGAAACTCGGCGACACAGGGACCACACCA
The DNA here is from genome assembly GCA_012959985.1 of Verrucomicrobiales bacterium. Taxonomy (GTDB): domain Bacteria; phylum Verrucomicrobiota; class Verrucomicrobiia; order Limisphaerales; family DUCD01; genus DUCD01. The sequence goes on from DUCD01000120.1 coordinate 17,898, forward strand.
AGTGGCCCAGACATTGATTAACCGAACTTTGTCGGTAGGGTTTTGTATGAGATTTTTGATGCCGGATTCGTCGATGGTCTCAAGCGTGACTTCCTTTTTGGCCCAGCGTTCATTGAATACATCAACGAGATTCCTTTTATCGGACCATTTGACCGAGCATCCAAAGATTTTGGTTGTGGCAATTTCGATGGGTTTTCCGGCAAGGGCCTGATCCAGAGCGTCGCGGGTGCTGTGAACTGTCTTGTCGGTTACTCTCAATTCAGTACTGTCTATGCGTCCGGTGAAAAGTAGTTTTCGGTCGTCATTGAATAAAAAAACATGAGGGGTGGCAATCGCTCCGTAGGCTTTGGAGGTTTTCTGAGTTTCACCGTCATATAAATAGGGGAAATTGAATTCCTTATCACGTGCTCGAATTTTCATTTCCTCAAAGGTGTCATTCAAGTCCGTATAACCCAGCTCATCCAGTCGGACAGCCTTTGGATCATTTGGGGAAATGGCAATAAACCCGACTTCTTTATCACGGTAGTCACGCACAAGTTTCATGATCCGTTCCTCATAAGACTGGGCGGTCGGACAGTGATTGCAGGTGAAAATCACTGCAAGAAGTCTGAAGTGCGAAAAATCGGCCAAGGAATAGGATTTCCCATCCACTCCGGGTAATGAAAAATCAGGGGCTGGGCTTCCGATTTTCAATGTTTCCGGAGTGTAGGCAACCACCTGAGTAAAGGCGGAAACCCATGTGATGAGAACGAAAATACAGGTTGTTTTACGGTAGGCCATACTCACAGACAATTCGGTAATCAACCATTTATGTCAATGGCGATTTGGCTTGCTGCAAGGCTCGGGGTGCGATTGAAAGTGCGGGGAATGATTTGCTGTAGCGTCGGCTGTCCTCAGCCGAATATACCGCTGGCTTCGCGGAAATGCGCTGAGGACAGCGCACGCTACAGTTCAGGGCGTCAACTTGCCTTCTCGCCGCACTTTGAATCACATCCAAACGCTCGAGTCTGAAAGAGAAATAAGCCCTTTTGGCCACGTGCGTTGGGATGCTTGGCAAAGCCCCTGATCCATCAAATGAAGTGCGTGAATCAATTCGTGGAAGGCAGCTAGGTTAGGGAGGGAGGATCCAGATCCAGTTCGTTGTCGGTCACCGCACCGAGAGATGCCGAGGTAACCGCATGGGCGTATTTTGCCAGAACCCCTTTTCGGTATCTTGGTTTCATGGGGGTCCACTCGGATCGGCGTTTCTGCATTTCCTCGTCAGAAATTTCCAGCGAGATTTTTCTGCTTGTCGCATCGATGTTGATGGTGTCGCCATCTTGGATAAGAGCAATACCTCCGCCCAAGTAGGCTTCAGGTGTGATGTGACCCACAACGAAACCATGAGTGCCACCTGAAAAGCGGCCATCGGTAATCAAAGCCACATCGCTGCCGAGGCCACGTCCCATGATAGCCGATGTCGGACCAAGCATTTCACGCATGCCGGGACCTCCCTTTGGGCCTTCATAGCGGATAACCACCACGTCGCCCTTTTGAATGGTCTGGTCTAGGATCCGTTTCATGGCGTCTTCTTCTGAGTTGTAAACCCGCGCTGTACCGGTAAAGATCATACCTTCTTTACCTGAAATTTTTGCTACTGATCCCTCTTCAGCAAGGTTACCGTAAAGGACAACCAGATGGCTTTCCTTTTTAATCGGGTTATCAAGTGGGCGGATGATAGTTTGTCCTTCCGGGTAGGGTTTGGCATCCGCGAGGTTTTCCGCCATGGTTTTCCCCGTTACGGTGAGGCAGTCTCCATGCAGAAGACCGGCGTCCAACATCATCTTCATCATGGGTTTGATGCCTCCGATATTCACAAGTTCGGACATGACGTGTTTGCCACTGGGTTTCAAGTCGGCCAGGACCGGGATGCGTTTTCCAATTTCACTGAAATCGTCGATGCAGAGTCCGACGCCTGCGGCGTTTGCCATTGCCAGTAGATGAAGAACGGCGTTTGTGGATCCTCCGAGAGCGATAACGACGGCGATGGCGTTTTCAAATGCCTTAACTGTCATGATATCCAGAGGTTTAATGTCCTGACGTATCAGTTCTAAAACAGCAGCACCTGCGCGGCGGCAGTCATCATTCTTTTCTGGTGAAACAGCCGCTTGAGCGGAACTGTCCGGCAGGCTCATACCGAGCGCCTCAATGGCCGAGGCCATGGTGTTTGCGGTGTACATTCCTCCGCAGGAACCCGGTCCGGGAATAGCGCAGGACTCTATATCCAGCAGTTCCTTGTCATCGATAGACTTATTGGCATGGGCCCCAACCGCTTCAAAAACGGAAACAATATCCAAGTTACGTCCTTGTAGACATCCGGGAAGAATCGTTCCTCCGTAGACAAATACGGCTGGACGGTTCAATCGGGCCAAAGCAATCAGGCAACCGGGCATGTTCTTGTCACATCCTCCTATGGCGACCACTCCATCCATCCCTTCACAGCCGACCACCGTTTCAATGGAATCGGCAATCACTTCTCTGGAAACCAGTGAATACTTCATTCCCTCGGTCCCCATGGAGATTCCGTCGGAGATGGTAATGGTATTGAACAGGATTGCTTTGCCACCGCTCTGATCGACGCCCTGGCTTGCTTCGCGAGCCAAAGCATCAATGTGCATATTGCAGGGTGTCACCATTCCCCAGGTAGAGGCAATTCCTATGATGGATTTTTTAAAATCCTCCTGAGTGAAGCCGACCGGGTAAAGCATAGCACGGCTTGGGGCACGGTTGGGACCGTCCAGAACAATGCTGGAGTAGGTTCTTAATGATGTGTCATCTGATTTGTTTTCTGACATGGCGCGACATTTGAATCGATATTCAAGTTTGGCTCAATAAAAAAAGAACCAATTGCGGACCCAATCACGTCCCCCGAAAAGCCAGAGAACGGCGGCGGCGGCAATATAAGGTCCATAAGGGATTTTTCCGGATAAGTCTCTTTTTTTGATGAGGACGAGGCCGAGGCCGACAAACGAACCCAGGATGGAACTGGCCATCAGGGAGAATAGAGTGCCTTGCCAGCCGATGAAGGCGCCTATGGCAGCCATGAATTTCACATCGCCGAACCCCATGGCTTCTCTGGGAATAACCAACCGATCGGTGACGACCTCCATGGATGTGATCTCTTCGGGGTTGAAATCCTGTTTGCCAATGGTGAGTTTATCAGGGGAAAGCCGGAGGGAGACATTTTCAAATACCTGATCGTTCAGTTTCACAGAGACAGCATCGCACTGCAAGGTATCGGTTTTGCGGAAGAAGATGTCTTCAAAAGGAAGAGTCTGGTCGGGTAACTCCAGTGCGATTTCAGTGAATCTTACCGTTGTCTGCTCTTCAAATTCAAATCGCTGGGTGCCGAATGCCCATTTGCCGAAACGCAGAAAGGCATAGATGATTCCCCATCCGACGGCGATCCCCAGAAAGCTTTGTTCCAAGCCTAAGGCCCGGGTGGGAACATCGTGCATAGAGGGCACAAGGAACGAACAGATAAACCCCCCACCAATTCCTCCCAGGGTGATCTCATCAGGAATGATGAGGTGATCAAGATCGATGAAAGTTGCCGCAATCAGGCCGGCGATGAAAAGGCAGAGGATCAAAGAAAGACCCAGTGAAGCAAAGGGCCCGGGAGCGGGTGCCAGGCTGGTTCCGAATACCTGTGTCAGGAAATGGCGGTTCAATTCCTTCAGAGCGCCCTCCTCTCCAGGTTTCAACATGCTTCGCTTCTGTTCCTCAGACAGGCCGGCATCATTCAGCATGTCTGGATTGAATAAGGGGCCGGATTCCACCAAACCATTGAGGTCGCGGACCAGATGAAGCAGCAACATGGTTGAAGGTGTCTCAAATTCCATGTCTTCGGATTCGCCCAATTGGGTCAGATTTCTTCCGTAATGGATTTGAAGAAGGTTGGTGGTATTATTAGAGAGTTTGAAATACAAATTCCGTCCGGCTGGATGGGTATCCTGAAAAGGGTTCAAGGTATCCACGAGGGTGACTGAATCTGTAATATCAGCGATTCGGACGGGGGCGGGTTTTCCGTAGGCCAACCAGATCGAGAGAAACAGGATGCCAGTCAGGAACTCAATCAGGAGATATCGGGGAGAAATGGCGACACTGCAGAATCCGCATTTTCCCCGTAGACCGATCCAGGAAAAAATAGGGATGTTGTGATACCATGGGATCGGGTTGTTGCATTTCGGGCAATGGGAAGGAGGCGAGACAATACTTTTTCCCTCTGGAATTCGATAGATACAGACATTCAGAAAACTCCCGACCATGCTCCCAAAAATAAAGAACATGACGGTCCAGAAATGAAAGGGCACAGCAGCCCAGACGTCGGGGTTAAACATGTTGTAAATGCCTTTCCAGAGACTGTTTCATAATTTCAATCGGCGCTTCTTCACCGGTCCAGATTTCCATTGCTTCAACTCCTTGAAGCAGCAGCATAGTTGCCCCGTTTGCCGTCCGGCAACCCTCTCGGTTTGCTTCCTTCAGGAGGCGCGTCATTGGAGGTTGGTAGATCATATCGTAAACCGCGTTCGCCTGACTCAAAGGAAACCGATTCAGATCAAGCGGTAAAGGATCTTCCTCCGTAAGCCCGAGAGAGGTCGCATTGACAATCAGATCGACTTTCCCTTTGGGATAATCAAGTCCTATCCTTGTTCGGCTTCCTGAAGTTTCAATTTTTTCTTTTAATTCAACGGCTTTGGAAGTGGTTCGATTAATAAGGTGCAATTCACTAACGCCGGAAGATGCCAATTTCAGGGCTGCCGTTTTACCGGCTCCGCCCACGCCAAGCAGAATGACTTTGCTTCCCTGAAGTTCGAGCTCCAGGTCCTGTTGGATCGACCGGATTACCGCGTTCCCGTCGGTGTTGAATCCATGGGCACGAAGGGGGGCTTCTGATGCCGGGGCAAGCGTTTGGATCGGTTGCCATTCACCGAGTTCATTTCTTGCTTCAAATCGCACCGTATTGACAGCGCCGAGAATTTTGGCGGAATCATCAAGCACATCCATCATGTCCAATGCGAGAATTTTATGAGGAACGGTAAGGTTCAAGCCCGCAAACCGCATCGCTTGTGCTCCGAGGATGGCTTGTTTCAGCTGGCTTGGGTGGACTTCACACGCCAGGTATCTCCAGTTCAGTCCAAGTGCAGAAAGTCCAGCATTCTGCATTGCCGGCGAAGCGGAATGGTGAATCGGGAATCCATAGACCGCACAGTACCGAGTGGAAGCGTCGATCTTGTTGTTGAAAGGCATAAGTGGTTTGTCGGAAATTGAAAAAATTACAAGGTCACAATTTCCCGGGTAAGGATGGATTTCTCCTCGGCTTCGCAGATTTCAACCGCAGTGGAGCCATCTGAAGGAGTAACAACCGAGGGAGGAGTGCCCTTTTCAATGGATTGAAGAAAATGGCGTAGTTCCAGAACATAGCCATCCTCCTCTCCGCAGTCGATAATCCGTTTATCCTTGTCCTTCTCAAATAGTCGGAGAAGTTCATCGGTACGTGTGATATCATAATCAACCGTCGCGTTTTCAAAATTGACGTGATAGGCCATTTTAAATCCAAAGCCGGGGGTCATGGACCAGCCACCTTCGGCCGACACGGTTGGGCCATCATCGAACAGGTAATCCGTGACCACATGATCGATTGCCCCAGTGAACTTAGAATAACCGATCGAGAAAATTCGTTGCGGTTTCCCGAAAAGGAAATTCACAAAATCGGTATCATGAATATGAAGGTCGAGCAGAGCCCCCCCGGAATCGGCGCCTTTAAAATAATGGGAATGCCCCCAGGCTGGGGGCTCGGCAATTCTTTGAAAATGAGCACTGAGCACTTTTCCGAATCGATTCTCATGGACGGCCTTCTTGAGCCAAGCCCACTGAGGCCAGAAACGGAGACACATTGCCGGCATTAAATACTTATCAGACGCATTGGCGGCTTCCACAATAAGGTCTGCTTCCACCTTGGTTCGAGCCATAGGCTTTTCGAGGAACACATGTTTTCCCGCTTTTAAAGCAGCTTTTGAAAGTTGGAGGTGGGTTTTGGTCGGTGTGCAGATATCTATCACATCCAAATCATCAGCAGATAGAAACTCGTCAACATCCCGATAGGCTTTGATCTCAGACATATCGAGCTTGACGGGATCCTGGTCTCCGATATTTCCAGCGACATCCGAGAGATCCCCATCCAGATGTTTGCCGCTGGGATTGCACACCGCCGCAATTTGAGCACCATCGATTTTTCGATAAGCTTTGATATGGGTTGCCGCCATGAATCCCAAGCCGATGATTCCGATACGTTTCATACGAGGGCTGTAAATGTCAGGATTGTAATTTCCGTACAAAGGCAATAAACCCATCTGCCTGTTTTTGCAATCGCTGATGAATATCGGGACCTGTGAGATGGCCCTCCTTATCAAGAAGTTTGTGGATTCCAGCGAGAAAAACGCGAACTGGAAAAATGTGAGCATTCCGATAACCGCACACTTGTTGTAGATGTTCCACGGTGCGCAACCCTCCCCATTGACCCGCTGCCAGCCCCACGAAGCAGATGGGGCGACGATCGAAGCTTTCTGGGAATTCCAGCAGATCGATGAAATATTTCAGAACGCCTGGTATGCCTCCGTTATATTCCGGAGCAACGACCACAAGTCCCGATGAATTGAGAATCTTTTTGGAGAAAGGCAGGAAGGCTTCCGGTTTATCTGAATATGCGGATGGATCGAAAGTCTCGGGTGGAAGATCGCCGAGATCGAGAAGCTCGACGGGAGCATCCAGAGACTGGTAGATTTCCTGGATGATGGAAGCGATTTTCGCTGAATTGCTGTCAGGCCTGTTTGTGCCGATAATAATAGTGAACATGCGATTATCTTGGCTAAGAATATCACAGCAGGCAATGATAGAGCTGTCTTGGGGCATCAAATGCTAAATAAATAGGGCTGAAAATGAAATTGTTAGTCGTCGCGGATCTGCATTACAGCCTGAAACAATTCGATTGGATCGTTGCCCAGTCTGAGTTTTACGATGCCGTTGTTTTGGCCGGGGATCTTCTGGATATTTCTTCCCATCTGGACTTGGAAGTTCAAATTCTGGTCGTCAGGAAGTACCTCAGAAGGATAGCGGGCAAGACTCCCGTTTTTGTCTGTTCCGGCAATCACGACTTGGATGCCCGGAATCAGCATGATGAGGCCCATGCGGAATGGTTGAATTATCTCGATGGACGCAATTTGTATGTTGATGGCCGATCCTTGGTTGTGGACCGCATCAACTTCACCGTTTTTCCGTGGTGGGATGGACCGAAAACTCGCGAGGAATTAGTCGAATTATTCGAACAGGGAGATGAAGCCAGAAAACGGGAGAAGGTTCCCTGGGTCTGGATTTACCATTCACCGCCATTTGGCACCAAAACAAGCTGGACTGGTCGGAAGGACTTCGGGGATCGATATTTGTCCGAATGGATCAAGACCTATCAACCTGACTTGGTGTTGTCCGGACATATTCATAATGCGCCCTTCCATAACGGGGGGGCGTGGGTGGATCGGATTGAGAACACTTGGGTGTTCAATCCGGGGAAACAGATCGGGGATTATCCAACTCATATTCGATTGGATATGAAGAAAAAGAATGCGGAATGGATATCCTATTATGATTCCGAAAAAATAGACTTGTGAAGATCCTGCTCCAAGTTGCCCCACTGAAAGGGCTCTGTGGGCAACATTTCACTGATTTTCGGTTAAAAAGTTAAAAGAAATCGTGGTCGTCAATAATGACCCTTGGGTCAAGGTTGAGGTCTTATGGATTTGTGGATCTTCCGTGGTTGTTTATGCAGTAATGCTTCCAGAACTTCATCGACCATCTCCATATGGTCATTGTTCCCTTTGTATTGCTTTTTTAAATCTGCGAGATAGGTGGTCATGGCGAACACTCTTTCAGCCAGAATCTTGGAGATATGTAGAATCAACTTCGGGTGAGATTCGAGATAGGACAAAGGGTCCTGAATCCTATGCAATTCAGTTTTTTCAACCGCCTTGACGGTGGCAGAATGATTGACTTCCATTAAGATGGAAATTTCTCCGAAGACAGCCCCCGGAGTAGCATTGATGGTAATGGGAATGCTTCCTTTGAAAATACTGACCTTACCGGTTTTCAGAATATAAAGTGCATTTGTCCGGGTTCCTTCTTCAATGATGACGGTGCCGGCTTCATAGGAGCAAACCGGAAAATCGGATACAGTTTGAATAATGGACTTCACTGGATTGGATTCTATTGAGATTGGATTCATTCTGAAACATAATTCTTTAGCAATCAGGCGATCCGGTGGTGAGAGCTGTCCCAGCGTGCCGTTTGATTGATGAAGCAGTGCTCGATTTGCGGCGCGCTGGGACAGCACTCCCTACCACAAATGCGGCGCGTTGGGACAGCACTCCCTACCACAAATGCGGCGCGCTGGGACAGCAGTCCCTACCACAAATGCGGCGCGTTGGGACAACAGTCTACAATTTCTGGACTCCCAGTAATCTTAGGCGATCAATTGATAGGCGAAACCTCTTAGGTATTCGGTTTCAGGAATGCCCAGGATAATGGGGTGGTCTGCAGGTTGCTGGAAAATCGCTGCCTCTCTCAATTGAACTCGGCAATCTCTTGCTGCATCCAGGATGACTGATCGGAATAAATCACGATCTATATGGTGAGAGCAGGAAAAGGTGGCAATAATTCCACCGGGTCGGAGCAATTTCAATGCTCTCAAATGAATCTCCTTGTATCCTCGAAGTGCATTGCCCACCGCCTTTTTGTTTCGTGTAAAGGAGGGAGGATCCAGGATAATGCCATCGTATTCTTCGATTGATGAATCCGTTGCCGAAGTTTTAGATTTGAGCCAATCAAACACATTGGTTGTCTGAAAATCACATTTCGAGGTAAGTCCGTTTAACTCAGCGTTTTTTCTGGCCGATTCATTGGCTGCTTCACTTTGCTCAAGACCGGTGACCTTTTGGGCTCCGGCTTTGGCTGAATGTAAGGCAAAGCCCCCCATGAATGAAAAGCAGTCGAGGACATTACCTTTTCCCATTAGATCGGCAACCTTTTGATAATTAAACTGCTGATCGAGGTAGAAGCCTGTTTTGTGTCCACTCATCGGATTCATTTCAAAAGTCAATCCGTTGATATTGAGATTCATCTTTTCGACTTTGGGACCAAAGGTAACTCGATGAAACCGGTCCATGCCTTCGACTTCACGAAAGGTTCCGTCATTCCTTTCGATGATCGTCTTGGGTTTGAGAATTTTCTTCAGGGCGGAAAACACCCGACGTTTCCTTTGCTCCATTCCCAGTGAGGAAATCTGCACGACGAGGACATCCCTGAACTTATCGACGATTAGACCGCTAAGAAAATCCGATTCAGCATTGATGACCCGATAATGTGGATATTCAGGGAACAGTTTTTGTCTGAGATCAACCGCTGCCTGAATACGTCGCTCGAAAAAGGCTTCATCATCGGCTTCCTTCTCGAAGGAGATCAGTCGGACCGTGATGATCGATTTCGGATTGAAGTAGCCGACACCGAGAAATCTTCGACGGTGGTCACGGACCTGTACCAGGGAACCCGGTTCTAGTTTTTCATCAAGGTTTTTGATCTGTCCCCGGTAAATCCATGGATGTCCGTTTTGTAGACGAGTTGTATCGCCGTATTTGAGATGTATGGTTGGATGTTGCAAAATTGTCAGGCGTATCCTTGAGGGAACGCTCTTAAGGGGTGATGGAATTCAAGGCGGATTCTCTCTCGGTCAGGGTGGGGTGGGAATAATAAAACCGACTGTAAAAGTTGTCCGGGGTGAGGTTGCTCAGATTCTTTTCACTGAGTTTTCTCAATGACCCGATCAGGTGTTTGGCATTTTTTTGGGTTTTTGCAGCAAAAGCATCGGCTTCAAATTCGTGCTTTCGAGAAACAAAATTGAATAGGGGATTCAACCAGAAGCTGAAGGTTCCGCCAAGAAGAGAAAAAATCAGGATTGCCTGAGTGAGATTGCCCTGTTGAAATCCGAAACTTTCCAGAAACCACGAACTCTTCACCAAGAGGGAAATCACATAAAAAGCGCCCAACATGGTGAGTGTAGACATGAAAACAGATTTCAGGAGATGCCCCTTCTTATAATGCCCTATTTCATGAGCCAAAACCGCTTCCAGTTCCTCCGGTTCCAATTGTTCAATCAGGGTGTCGAATAAAACTATCTTCCGAAATTTCCCAAATCCGGTGAAAAATGCATTGGAATGGGTCGAGCGGCGACTACCATCCATGACCAGAATACTCTTGGTTTTAAAACCGGTCCGTTCGCTAAGTGAGAACAATCGATTTTTCAGGTCACCCTCGGGGAGGGGAGTGAATTTGTTGAATAGGGGGAGAATCAGGATGGGAGCCAGAATCATCATGATGAATTGGAACCCAACCAGTAGGATCCAAGCGAAAACCCACCACGCGTCACCGAGCCAATCGACTGTTTTCATAAGTAGCACAATAAGAGGAAGACCTATCACGATGGATAATACCAGCCCCTTGATTTTGTCGGTGATCCAAGTCGGAAGTGTCGTGTTATTGAATCCAAATCGGTCTTCGAGTCTGAATTGATGGTACCATTCAAATGGAAAAGAAAGGACCGAGGCTACCAAACCTGAAACAATCAGAAAGATGCCGGCTATCCATACGGATTCATTTGCCGACAAAAAATACTGAGAATACATCCAGGGAAAAAAACCGAAGAAAATCAGTCCTGCCAGGATCAAAGTGTCGTAGATCAACTCAATCCGCCCAATGTGACTTTTTGCCAAGGTATAATCGATGGACTTTCGATAGGTTTCGTCATCAATGAATTCTTTGAAAGAATCAGGAATGGAGTCCCGGTGCGCGTTCACTTCCTGCCGGTTGCGGTGATCCAGCAGAATCTGCATGGCCAGCTTGGCTCCGAGCAAAATAAAGACGAACAGGGCGGTTGTCATGTGAATCGCCATCAGCAGTGTTATTAAAAAACGAACGAAACGTCGCTCAGTCGGCGGCTGATTTCATCGATGACCCGTTTTTCTTCATCGATTCCCTTCGCTGCGAAAGTGACACTGAAACGGAGGAAAGCCCCGGCATCATCCCATGGCACCGTAGAAATCTGCTTTTCACGGATCAGCCATTGAGAAGCGGCTTCTGCATTGTCAAATTCAATCCGCTCACCATCTGTTATTTCTGCGGCTTTTGGGCATGGGATATAGAGAAAAAAGGAACCGCCCGGCTTAGTGGCTTTGAGGCCGTTTTCATTCAGGGCTTCCACTAGAAGCTCCATGCGACGAGAATATTTGGCGCAAATCTTTTCGGTTATTTCAGGATGCTTTAAACTATAGGCAGCAGAATGCTGAATTGCCAGAAACTGTCCCGAGTCCGTGTTGTCCTTGACGTTGGCATAAGCGGAAACCAGCAGAGGGTTTCCGGCGACAAAACCGATTCTCCAACCGGTCATATTGTAGCTTTTGCTGCATGAATGCAGTTCAATGCCGACCTCACAGGCCCCGGGAGTCGCGAGAAAACTCAATGGTTTTCGGTCAACGATTCATTCACTGTTCTGTCGCTGCGTTGTTT
>DUCD01000120.1:29553-32446 GCA_012959985.1 Verrucomicrobiales bacterium
AGAGAGGCGTAGGCTGCATCGTGGATCACCACCAAGTTGTTCTTTTTGGCAAAGGAAACAACTTCTGTGAAAAACTCCAAACTTGCGGTGGCTCCTGTGGGGTTGTTCGGATAATTCAGAACCAATACTTTGGCGCGTTCAAGAGTTTCAGAGGGGATTTGTTCGAGGTTCGGCAAAAATGCGTTTTCCTCAAGCAGGGGGAGTTGGACAATTTCAGCATCGTAATAGGCAGCGTGAGTGGCAAAAATAGGATAGCCCGGGGAAGTCATCAGTACAACATCTCCCGAATTGATCAACGTAGCCGGCAATATGGACAAGGCCGCTTTGCTCCCGATGGAGTGAACAATGTCGGTTTCCGGATCGATATCATTGACACCGAAAACAGTGCTAAGGTATTCAGCCGCAGCAGCCTTCAATTGTGCCCCCCCGTTGTCCGAGTAACCCCTGTTTTCCGGGATGGCCGCCTCTTTAGCCAGAATATCGATCACTTCCGGAAAAGCAGGTTCATCCGGTTCACCCACTCCCATGTCAATGATTTCAATTTCAGGGTGAGCCTGCATGGCTGCGGTTTTGGCTCTTTTTATTTTTTCGAATTTGTAGACGGCAGTTGACTTACCGAACTGGTTTCCGCCAATACGTTCTGCTAATAGATTCTGAATTGTGAAGTCCGACATGGGTGTAATCCAATAAAAGGAGGCGGCACTTTAAAGAAAGGAATGACGGGATGCAAGGACTTCGAGGGATCTCGGTCCTTCGACTCAGGAGGTTTCTGTGTTGCTGGGATCGGGTTCTCCGTTGGGTTGTGAACCGGAAGGCTGCGGTTGTTCCTCTATAGGTCCGCCGGCAAGCATATCCAGGCGTTTATTGGCTTTTGCTGCTGCAGAGACATTAGGGTGTTCTTCAACAATGCGCTGCAACAAGGCGAGTGCCTGGTCTTGTCTGTTCAATTTTCCGGAATATATATTGCACAAATGGATAGCGCACCAACCCCATCGTTCCGGATGGAGTTTCTTTTTGAGGATTTCTTCGTATTCCATGGCCGCCGCCAGTGGATTGCTTAGGTCTTTTTCGTAAATTTCGGCAATACGTCTTGCTGCGTGGATTTCCCTGGGGTTTTTCACCAAGTATGTTCTCAGTAACTGGACGGCTTCAAGGAATTCTCCCCGCGCCCAGATATCTTCAATGTGATCATAATCGGCATCTTCATCGGAGTTGCGTTCATCGCTATATAGAAAATTCAGTGCTCGATCCCCAAGATACTGAGAGGCAAAGTGAGCCGCTAAGAGCCCAAGTCCCATCGCAAATACCACAAAAGTAGCCCCGTAAACCCCCAATCGGTTGACCGTTTCACTGGCTTTTGTTTCTTGGGAGAAATCAGGCAGAGGTGGGTTTTCCGAGTCTGTGGTCTGCTCTTGGCTCTCCTCTTCCACCATATTATGGTAGTCACCAGCGAATCGACTTCCAAAGAATAACGAGCCCCAGAGCAGGAAGATTAAAAGAATCAATTTGATCGCAGTGCCCATATGGAAATCAATTTTGAATCAAGGTAATCTGCCGAACCATCGATTGAAAAGACTTTTATAGTTTTCTCAGGGCAATTGCAGGAGGCTGTATCAAGTCAGAACCCCGACCATGGCAGCGGTCAGGTAGCAGGTAAGGATGCCTCCAACCATGCATTTCAGCCCCAATCCGGCAAGATCTCTCCTTCTTTCCGGAACCAAAGAACTAATTCCACCGATCATGATGGCCACACTTCCGAAATTGGCGAAGCCGCAGAGCGCATATGTTGCCAACCGAAAACTTCGTTCGTCCAGCTGGGCGACTTCCCGGGTCAGGTGCAGATACCCTATGAATTCATTCAGCACGATGCGTTCACCCAGAATTTCCCCCACCAATAAGCAGTCCTGAGCAGGAACTCCGATCATGCGGACCAATGGGGCATTGATCCAACCTAGTAGAACTTGTAGCGAAATTTCAGAACCGAAAGGCCTTTGAAGTAATAGCAGGAGGTAATTACATAATGCCACAACTGCGGTAAATGCGATTAACATGGCCATGACATTGAGGCTCAGTTTTAATCCGTCACTGGCACCCAGACAAAGGGCATCGATACTATTACATGTATTCTTGTCAGTATGAATCGCAGCCTTGGCAGCCGTTTCGCTGATCTCAGTTTCCGGAACCATGATTTTGGCCATCATTAAGGCTGCCGGGGCGCTCATTAGAGACGCCGTCAGCAGATGGCCGGCTGGTGCGCCGAAGGAAGCATAGGCAGCCATCACACTTCCGGCGATGGTGGCCATTCCGCAGGTGGTCAGTGACATCAGTTCGCTTTCAGTCATTTTCTTGAGGAAAGGCTTAATAACCAAGGGAGCTTCGGTATGTCCGACAAATACGTTGGCTGCCGCTGCGAGACTTTCGGCGCCGCTGGTGTTGAGTGTCTTTTGCATTACCCAAGCCAGGGATTGGACAATTTTCTGCAGGATACCCCAATGATAAAAGAGAGAGGAAAGAGAAGAAACCAGTATGATGATTGAGGAAATGGAAATAGCAAAGATGACCCCATTGGTCGGGCCGAAAGTTTCCTGAAGAGATTGAGGGTTTCCAAGAGGTCCAAATACCAGTCCGGCACCCGCCTGGGCAAAATCGTTCAGTTTCATTACGGTTTTCTGGGCCCAATCGAACAAGGCTGTGCCGAAGGGGGTTTTAAGAATCAAGACGGCAAGGAACAATTGTATGCTCAATGCCCACACAACCATTCTCCAGGGAAACCGCTTCCGGTCTTTAGAAAGAAACCAGGCAATGGCGATCATCACGAAGATTCCAAAGAAACTGAAAATTTTATCCATGATTGGTAGGTAGCTGAACTGTAAATAGAGGAGTTGAAAGATCC
>DUCD01000121.1 GCA_012959985.1 Verrucomicrobiales bacterium
CCCGGAGAAAGAAGCGCCCAGTTGGTTAGTCTCCAATGTGGGAATGGGATTCGAGCAGCCATCGACCTACACCTACATGGAGAATGGCGGGCGCATGATTTTCCAGGCGCCTTGGACACCGCGTTTTCTTCGACTCGCCCATTACACTGGTGACAAACAATTTGAAACCTATGCCCGCAACGCAGTCGTCGGACGCTGGAATAACTACCCCGGCTACTACTACACCACTTTTACCGACCTGATGCAAAATTCGCGGTACCCCTACGAAGGTCCTGACATGAGTTTTATCTATTACCACCACATACTCGTGCATCTTTCCTGGACCCTGGATTATTTGGTGAGCGAGGCGTTCCTCCGCTCAGCGGGTAAGATTCAGTTCCCTGCTCTCCGCCAGTTTGGCTACGCCTATTTTGATAATCTGGTATATGGCCATGCGCCGGGTGAAATCATGGGGGAAAAGGGCGCATGGCTTTGGATCCGCCGAGATCTGATAGCGTTGGACAACCCACAGGTCAATTACCTCACGGCGCATAACAGCAATAGCTTTTATGTCGTGCTGACCAATGCGAACCGCGAGCCCGAAAAGGTAAAGCTGACTTTCCTTCCTCAGAACATCGATCCAGAGGCAAAGGAATTCAGGAAGGTCAGATTTCTCAAAGGCGGGAAAAGGCAAGTCCAGTTGTCGAACAACGCTATCGAAATTAATCTCGGACCACGCGAGTTGGTGGTGCTGGCGGTGGACGGCCTGAGAATCGATATTCCCGCCCATCGTGTGTTTCGTGAACCCGGGCCGGCTCAAAAACGTGGAACCGCCAAAGTGGCGGTGGATGGTGACATGGAAGTAAGGGCGGCGGCGATCCAGATCGAACCCGGGCCATGGGATGCCTACATTTGGTCAACCGCGGGATCGCGGGAATTACGTCAAATCAGCCTTAATTGGACCGCCGGTGATCAGCGCGGAACATTGAGTGATGAAGACTATCCCTACGAATTCTCCGTCCCTGTTCCGCAGGGCGTCACCCAACTTAGTTTCACCACGAACGGGATAAAGGCCGATGGCGCCCGTTTTGAAACCGAGGTAATCACGATTGGAGTAAGTCCATGAGTTTTAAAAAGATTGCATTGATATTTTTCCAGTTGCTGTTCGCCTTGACGACATGCATGGAGTCCCACGAGGAAAAGTTGGCGGAAAAAATTCAGAAACCAAAGCCACAACGCCCGAACATCGTCTTCCTTTTGAGCGATGATCAACCGCTGAGAGCGATGAGTCATCTTGATCCCTGGTTCCACACGCCAAACATGGACAAGCTGGCCAGTGAGGGGATTGAGTTTAAGAATGCTTTTGTGGAAAGCTCCGTATGCTGCGTCAGTCGCGCGAGCTTTATGACGGGACAATTCAATTCACGGCATGGGATTCAGAGTTTCGATGATCCCTTGAGTCATGAACAACTGGAGCAATCGTTTCCTGTGCTGCTGCGAAAATCAGGTTATCGAACCGCGTTGCTTGGAAAATACGGTATTGGGCACACGCGAAGCAAGGCACCGAAAGAATTGTGTCTGCCGGCAGATTATTTTGATTTATGGTATGGATTTCAGCAAGGGCCCAGTTACTCACAGATGGTTGACGGGAAGAAACGATATCTTACCTCTGTAATGGAGGAGAAGGCGATTCGCTTCATGAAAGAAACGCCGGGTGACCAACCTTTTTTGCTGT
The DNA here is from genome assembly GCA_012959985.1 of Verrucomicrobiales bacterium. Classification (GTDB taxonomy): domain Bacteria; phylum Verrucomicrobiota; class Verrucomicrobiia; order Limisphaerales; family DUCD01; genus DUCD01. The sequence continues at coordinate 1,715 of DUCD01000121.1, forward strand.
ATATGTGCTTGCCGGAGCCGCATGGACAGGGAGGCAAAGGAGGACCCTGGAATTACCGCGATCCTGATTTTCATCTAGCGGCTCCGCTTGCCCCCCCGCTAAAACCGGAGACGATGACCCCAGGGGCTTACAATCGGTTGCCTGAGGCAATCCAAGGCAGCAAGAATGTGAGCGTCCTCGGGAAGGATTATAAAACTGGCTTAGGCAGCTACGCCGATTACATGACGATTGTGCGCGACTATACGGCGCGAACCGATTTGTCGATTGGGCGCATGCGTGATGCCTTGAAAAAAATGGGGCGCGACCAAAACACCGTCATCATTTTTGTCTCCGACAATGGCAGCATGTGGGGCGCGCACGGAATCCAAGGAAAGTGGAACATGTATGAGGAAAGCATTCGTGTTCCAGCGATGATCTATGACCCGCGTCTCCCGGAGCCAGTCAAGGGTTCCCGCGAGCAGATGGCGCTTAATATTGATTTTACAGCCACGGTTATGGATTTGGCTGGATTGGCTGTGCCCGAAAGTATGCAGGGCCAAAGTCTGCTTCCTATCTTGCGGGATCCAAAGGCTGAGGGTCGAAAGGAGTGGTACTACCATCATGATGTTTTTTCACGAGCGAAGGGATTACCGCTGCCCAAATGCGAGGGCGTTCGTAGCGAGCGTTGGAAATATATCCACTACAAGGAGACCGATCCGGTTCAGGAAGAGCTTTTTGATCTCAAGGAAGATCCTCGGGAGCAGAATAACCTCACCGGCAACCCGGAGTATGCCGCGATTTTGTTAAACTTGCGCAGCCGGTGCGATGAACTTCGGAAGGAACTCAAATGAAGACGCGCCGGGAATTCTTAGTCACGACAGCTGCTACGAATGCCGCGGAAAGTTTATTGGATCACTCCCATCTGAGCGCAGCTGCGGATTCGATGATGATTAGGGAAACCAGGAAATACAAGCCTTGCTTATGAAGATGAAAAAACTGATCACCGCCGCCGCCATGTTGGGTTGCGCCATTCAATCCGGCGCCGTTCGGCAACCGGTTGAGCAGACGCGCGACCGGCCGAACATCCTCTGGTTTGTAGTTGATGACATGTCGGCCAACTTTTCGTGCTACGGTGAGAAGACGATCCGGACACCGCACGTGGATCGACTGGCGAAGGAGGGTCTGCGATTCACACGGGCCTATGCGACCTCTCCGGTTTGCTCGACCTTTCGCTCAGCGATGATCACCGGGATGTACCAAACCTCGATCGGCGCGCACCATCACCGCAGCGGACGCGGCGAGCATCGCATCCTATTGCCCGACGGCGTCAGGCCCGTCCCTGCAATTTTTCAGGAAGCCGGTTACTATACCTGCATGGGTAGCGGTCTGCCGGGCGTCGATGCCGCTGGTAAACCCAGCCCACGCGACCGTTTGGGAAAGACGGACTACAACTTCGACTGGGACCGAGAGATTTACGACAGCCACGATTGGGCGGGCCGCGCGGCGGATCAGCCGTTCTTCATGCAGGTCCAGCTCCATGGCGGAAAGATTCGCGGCGCATCCTCGGCCAAATATAAAGAGACCGAAGAGCGAATGGCTGTGGAATTTGGCGCCACGACGGATCCGAAAAGTGTTGAACTGCCACCCTATTATCCGCGCGCTCCGGTGATGCTCCGCGATTGGGCGACCTATCTCGACAGCGTCAAAATCACGGACCGGCATGTGGGACGTGTCATCGACCGACTGAAGGACGAAGGCTTGTTGGAAAACACAGTGATCATATTCTTCACCGATCACGGCATCAGCCATGCTCGCGGCAAGCAGTTTCTCTTCGATGAAGGCTCCCACATCCCGTTGATCGTTCGCGGGCCCGGGATCGCCAGTGGAAAGACGCGTACCGACCTCGTCGAGCACATCGACATCGCCGCGTTGTCACTGGCGGCCGCCGGGATAGAGACCCCCGCGAAGATGCAGGGCCGAGACATCCTCGCCTCCGGCTACAAACCGAAGCCGGCCGTGTTCGCGGCCCGTGACCGCTGCGGTGAGGCGACGGATCGAATCCGCTCGGTGCGCACGGATCGCTATCTCTACATCAAAAACTTCTACCCTAAGCGTCCACACCTGATGCCAAGCGGTTACAAAGACGGCAAGCTGATCATTCAACGCCTGCGTGAGCTGCATGCCCAAGGGGAACTGAGCGCGCTGTCCGCGAAACTTCTCTTTGCGCCGACGCGACCGTCCGAAGAACTCTATCTCTATGGCCCGGACCGCTGGCAGACAAATAACCTGGCGGAAAATCCCAAGCACGCCGGAGCGCTCAAGCGGCACCGCGCTCGCCTGGATCGTTGGATCCTGGAAACCGGCGACCCAGGTCCCGAAACGCCCGAGATCTACGTCCTGGAGACCGAAGACCAGATGAAGTCGACCCGGAACAAGACCGCCAGGGAGATTTACCGCAAGAACGCCGAGATGTACCAGCGTTGGGCTAGCGAAGGGATGTAATCCGATGAGAAAGAATTAAACACGAGGCGCCGAGGCTGGCAAAGGGACACGCTAATAATATCATCTAGGAATAATCAGTCTGCCACCTATTCACTCAATCTCACTTTCTGGACGCGGCCGAGCACGGCGCCCGCATGGTCATGACCGGAATGTGGACGCAACCCACATCGACGGATAGTCAAGTGACCATTCATCCGGACGGATACAGCCACGGCGATAAAATGCATCTCGTTCTTCACAAAGGTTCTGAGACGTTTCGCCTTGGCTGGCCCCTCCAACCCGGGGATACCCCGGAGAAAGAAGCGCCCAGTTGGTTGGTCTCCAATGTGGGAATGGGATTCGAGCAGCCATCGACCTACACCTACATGGAGAATGGCGGTCGCATGATTTTCCAAGCTCCTTGGACCCCGCGTTTTATTCGACTCGCCCATTACACCGGTGGTAATCCCCGTTTCCGGAGAATATCGGGTTTGGATTTGTACCGAGGACTGGGTAGCACGCTGGCAGATCAAGGGGCAACCCGGGAGATTTCAAATAAAAATAAACGGCACACCCCTGACTGAAACCTTCGGAACCAAGGGTAAAGAATGGTTCTGGCACGATAAGGGCACTGTCGAGTTGGCAGCAGGCAAACACCATGTGGCCCTTCACGATTTGACCGGCTTTGATGGAAGGTGCGAGGCCATACCGCGAACGTGGTAAGATGTTCTGCGAGTCACCTATTCAGCGACAATTTTGACGTCGTCGATGAACCAGCCCTCCTGTAAATTGAAGTCGTCTGTGGACAACCTGAATTCAATTATAATCTTTCGAGCCAGGCTATCTGGTTTGAGACGAAAGGATTGCACCTCCCAGCCGTTGGTCGCGCCGGATGCCTCATAAGGTTCCTCAAGAATTTCTTCTGTTTCGGCATCAAGAATCACCACGGAAACCCTATGGAACGAAATTTCAGGATCAACCTTTCTGAATTCTGAGAAACTCAAGTTTGCCTGAACCTTCTTATCGCTTAGATCAATTATTGGTGATCGCAAATACGAATCCGTGAATGCTGAATAATCAGCGCCGAGCCCCGTCGCGTAAACATTGTCGCCACTAAATGCCTTACCCGGTCCGGTAGTGGGAACACCCAGTTCCCAGTTATCCTCGTCCCCACCATGCGTCCAGCCCTCTCCCCCGGCTTCAAAATCGTCGAAGAAGACCGGGGGCGGATCAAGTGCCACAACCCGATAAAAATTATTTTTATTCTGATCCTTGGAGAAGGTTGCCTTATAACCACCATTCCCAAGATCTCCCAATTCCACGCCAGCTTGTTCTGCCCATTCTTGCAGACCTAA
>DUCD01000122.1:0-2409 GCA_012959985.1 Verrucomicrobiales bacterium
CTTAAATAATACGAATAACGAGATCTTTCTTCCTGAAAACTTCTCAAAGCTATCCCCGGCAGAGCAACAAGCGGCGTCCATTCGTGATGCGATGTTAAAGCAGAACTTTGTCCGATTCCTTTCCAGTGGAAAAGGCCTCGCGGTATTGCATGCAGGCGTAGCCAGCTTCAGGGATTGGCCTGAATACGGGAACATCATTGGAGCACGCTTTGAAAATCATCCTTGGAATTCAGGTTCTACTATCACCCTGCATATCGAGGATTCCAGTCACTCCTTGTGTCAGGTCTTTCCATCATCGCGTTTCGAAGTCACCGACGAGATCTATCAGTCCGTTCGCGTGGAAGACCAGACACACCCTGCCACACAACATCTCGCCGAACGTTTTCAAATCAATGACGAAATCTATCAGTTCAAAGAATTTGACCGCAACAAATTAAGGGTTCTTTTCAGTATTGATACTTCGCAAATCGATTTAAAAAACAAGTCGGGGATTCGCCGAACGGATGGTGATTTTGCTTTAAGCTGGATAAAGAATTACGGAAAAGGTAGGGTGTTCTATTCAGCGCTCGGGCACCAGCCTGATATTTATTGGAACGAAATCCTCCTTCGTCATTTTCTCGCCGGAATCCAATTCGCATTGGGCGATCTGTCTGCTTCCACAAAATCAATTCCTGCCGAAAGGTAAAATAATTTTATTCAGACCTTAAATTGTTGAGCGTATAATACTCGCGGAATACACTGATGTTTTCACCCCTTTCGCTTATTGCACTTTCGAGCTCTATTGAATGATAGTTACACCGGAAGAATTGATGGAGGAAGCACCCTGCGTTTTCCAAGACACGGACTCAACGTCCGAGAGGCCTTGGGAGAGTCTACATTCTCCGCCATGAATCAACCAGGCACTCGAATATAGTGAGAATTGGCGTGCCGTGTTAAGATTGCGATTGGCATTGCCCTGCCTTCCGGGCAAGCTATGGCCAGCTTTAGGCGTAATGCAGCTAGTGTGATGTTCGCCATTTCTCGAGGATTCGGGTTCTCGACGCCTTCCCTATGGTGTGCTGGGTTGCCTGCTGTCCATTAGTTGAATGAATGCAAATCCATCGAGATCGTTAGTCGCATCCTGCTTCATGTTCTTGCTGATCGAATCGTGTATCCCGCAGGGAGTGAGGGGCGCGGCCGACTCGGGGGTGACGGCTGAGACTACCTCTGAAGAGTATCGTCATTTCGCGATGATTCGAAAGGGAGATTCCGATCATGGTCGAGCGCTTTTTAAAAGTCCGCAACTCGCTTTGTCATGCGATTAATGGCGGCAACACTAAAGCTGGTCCCGATTTGTCCCGGATTGGCGACAAGTTGGGCCGTGGGGATATTATCGACTCCATCCTCGAGCCTTCCGCAATTATTGCCGATGGTTTTAACCTGACAGAGGTGGAAACAGGAGACGGTGTTGCTTACTCAGGCATTTTGAAGGCCGTCACCAATGAGTGGATTGAACTTATGGGGATGGGACCTGAACCCATTCGCATTGCTTCCCAAGACATACACAAGCGCCAAACCCATGCTTTGTCCCTGATGCCTGAAGGATTGCATCTGGGTTTGACCCCGCAAGATTTCGCGGACCTGGCGGACTTCCTTGTGAGTTTGAAACAGACCGATAATGCTCGAGTATTCGACACGGGCACACCTGAGGTTATCGCGCAGATTGCCAAACCGATCGGACTGATTCCATTTTACTCCAAACAACACCAGTTTGATCGGCCGGTTTGGTTTGGGCAGATCCCCGGAGAGGCTGATTCCTTTCTTGTGCTGGAACATGCGGTCGGGAAGATCTGGTTGATGGAAAGGATATCGGATGGAGTTGCGAAAACCCTCTTTTTAGATCTTGGCGCTAAGATCAGCAAGGGGGGCGCTCGTGGCTTAATGGGGTTGGCGTTTCATCCGGATTACCGAGAAAATCAACGGTATTTTTTGGCTCTTCACATCAATGAAAACGGCCAGCACGTTGCTTTGACTGTCGAGCGAAAGGCGACCCTTGATTTGAAGGGGGACTCAGGGGTGCCATCCAGAACTGTCCTGAGGTGGGAGGCGACAACGAGTTCCCATACCGGAGGAGGGATTGAGTTTGGGCCTGACGGGTATTTCTATGTTGGCATGGGGGATACGGGACCACATGAGGATCCCCATGGACATGCTCAGAATTTACGCCTCCTCAAAGGGAAAATGCTACGGATAGACGTGGACACAATTGCGGATGGACAGCCATATTCCATTCCGGCTGACAATCCATTTGTTAATGATTCAAGGGTTCGTTCGGAGATTTGGTCGTCTGGGCTTCGGGAACCGTGGCGATTCAGTTTCGACTCCCTCACGGGCGACCTTTGGGTCGGCGACGTTGGACAAGATCGCTAC
>DUCD01000122.1:2523-2867 GCA_012959985.1 Verrucomicrobiales bacterium
GTATGTGAAGCCTATTTTTGCCTATGGCAGAAAAGACGGCGTGTCGATTATCGGTGGTCATGTTTATCGCAAGGACAAGGATTCAAGTTTTTATGGTGTTTACATATTTGGGGATCATCAATCTCGGCAAATATGGGGAGTGACCCAGGTGGATCGAACATTGAGCCGAATCCTGAAAATAGGAACGGCGCCTCAGAAGATTGTCGCCTTCTCGCAATCGGATGCCCGAGATCTTTTCCTTGTCGGTTACGACGGCACAATCTATCGACTTGATTTTACTCAGTCCGCGTTCAATGAATCAACCACGCTATCTTCTGCACGGCCTTGACTGTTTTGGAATTAAC
>DUCD01000122.1:2952-5515 GCA_012959985.1 Verrucomicrobiales bacterium
ACGGCGCTTTATGTATTGCCGTCTCAGGCCGTTGCGGCATGTCACTGCACACCGGCAATGCCTCAGTCAACCGCGGCGCCTGCGAGCAAAATAGCCGCAAAGAAAAGTAGGTATGGCGGATTGTTAACCGAAGGGAGCCTCACCGTTTTGTGGAAGTTCGAACCGCCTTTCTTGATATAGATTAAGGAGAATCTGCAATTAATAGTCTAACTTAATCAATAAATGGAAAGGACCTGAAACCGGGTTCATGTTTCAATCGGGCATGAATCCAGTTATTCAGAGCCTTTCGGGTAAAAGGTTCAAGATAGGAGGGGGGGGCCTGTTCGTTGTTTTATTCTGTTCATCGGCTGTGGCTGAGAAGACCGTCTCCTATAGTCGTGATATTCGGCCTATTCTGGCAAACAATTGCTTTGCCTGTCAAGGACCCGACAAACGCACTCGCAAAGCAAAGTTGCGTTTGGATAACCGGGAGGATGCCCATTCCGAAAGCATCGTCCCGGGCAATTTGGAGGAGAGTGAATTATACTATCGAATCACGACCGAGGACGAGGACGATTTAATGCCTTCCCACGAGCCCACGAAAAGCCTGACTCAAGCAGAAAAGGATCTGATCAAGCAATGGATTCTGGAGGGCGCTGATTGCGAGATCCATTGGGCATACAAGGCTCCAATTCAGGCTGAACTTCCTGAGGTTGAAAATAGGGCTCGGGCAAATAACCCGATCGACTTCTTTGTTATAAACCGATTGGAACAAGAGGGGTTGACACCGGCAAGGGAGGCAAAGCGAAACTCACTGATTCGACGCGTGTCATTCGACTTGACGGGTTTGCCTCCCTCCCAGGAAGAGGTCGAATCGTTTGTCTCAGATCATTCTTCCGACGCCTACGAGAAACTGGTTGACCGCTTACTTGAGTCCGACACATATAGCGAGCATATGGCCGGTGATTTGCTGCCCAACCCCACTCTGGATCAACAGATTGCCACTGGATTCAATCGCGCCCACGTGACGACGAATGAGGGGGGCTCCATTGAGGAGGAAGTATATGTGCGCAATGTCCAGGATCGCACCACAACCTTTGGGACAGTGTTCATGGGAATAACCACCGGTTGCGCTGTTTGCCACGACCATAAGTTCGACCCTTTGAAACAGAAAGAGTTTTATCAGATGTCCGCCTATTTCAACAGCCTTGACGGGAAGCCGATGGACGGCAACCGCAAGGATCCCGCTCCGATCATGAAGGTCCCCAGTGAGGCACAGAAGCGTGAAGTGTTGTCTGGCCAAGACCGGCTTGCAGCCGTGCGGAAGATTCTTCGCGAGCAGGTCTCAGCTTTTAAGTATCATGAGCCGGAGAAACCTCGACCAGCGCCGATGCTCGAACCCGTGGATCTTGTGTGGATCGAAGACTCTCTTCCCAAAGGTGCCGATGCAACGGGCGATTGGAAGCGGGTGGAAAAAGATCCATTTCCGGTGTTGAGTGGCAAAAAGGCCTTCACGCAATCTGCCGTGGGATTGGGTAGGCAATCATTCGTCGGCGCGAAAAAACCCCTGAAAATCAAGGCCGGAAGCAGGCTGTTTACCTATGTGTATCTGGATCCTCTGAATCCTCCCAGGGAGATCTTGTTAGAGTGGAACGATGGCTCCTGGGATCATCGCGCTTACTGGGGGGAGAATCTGATCGAGAGCGGCGATAATGAGACGGTAAGTCGTTATTTCGCCGGTAATCTTCCCGTGGCGGGTGAATGGGTTCGTCTTGAGGTGGCGGCATCTGTCGTGGGATTCAATCCAGGAAGCGAGATCGGCGGTTTGGCTTTTTTACAATATTATGGGGTCACTTTCCGGGACAAAACGGGCGTCGTTGAGCTAGCCCGCAAAGAGCCGAAGCACAACTCGTTTGTCGTGTGGATTCAAGATCAAAGACAGTTGGACAAACCCGAAGTTCCCAAGGAATTGGCACGTCTGATTAACCAAAACAAATCAGAATTGAGCACAGTCGAACAGCACCAACTTTTGGATCATTTTGTTGAGTACGTTTCGCTGGAAACTCGGACACTGTTCGCTCCCGCTCATCAGTGGGTTGAGGTTCTAAAGAAGCAGATTTCTGACATTGAGAAAGGTTTTCCCACAAGCTTGGTGTGGAAAGAAGCCAAGCAGAAGCGCAAGGCTTACATCCTCGATCGCGGATTGTACAACATGAAGAAGTCGGAAGTTGCCCGTATGACGCCGGAATTTCTTCCGTCCTTTCCCGAAGACGCCTCGATAGATCGACTTGGTTTGGCTCGACGGCTTGCGGAGCGAGGAGTTCGGTTCACTCAAATATTTCACCGAGGATGGGACCAGCATTTCAAACTGCCCAAAGACCTGCCCAACCAATGCCGTGATATCGACCAACCCGTGGCCGCGCTCATCAAAGATCTCAAGCAGCGCAGTTTACTGGACGACACTCTTGTCGTTTGGGGCGGCGAGTTCGGGCGAACGGTTTATTGCCAGGGCGAACTGACATCCACTGAGTACGGACGTGATCATCATCCAAAGTGCTTTGCCATGTGGATGGCGGGCGGCGGT
>DUCD01000123.1:0-3316 GCA_012959985.1 Verrucomicrobiales bacterium
GGGGGACGGCTTTCGCCAGTCCACCGCTACCGGACCTTCCGGTCCGATAATCTGCAGGTCCGATGGCAGTGGAATACGAACTGAAAATCCACCATACCCTTTGGAATTCATCGAACCTCCCAATCGCACGTTTGTTTCGAAAGCCCGCAAACGAATTTCAAAATCAATGAGGCGCACATTGCGGCTTGCTTCGTGAACACGAATGATGGAATGCTCCTCAACAATAGGTTTCGGCTTGCCCTGCTTGTCCGTCCACAGAGGCGAATTCCACAGAACATCTGTTTTAATCGCCGCGGAAGATTCGTCACCGAGAATTTGGACATGACGCACATTCCAACTTAGCCCCCTCTGTTCCCACGGATGACCAATCCGCAATTCATCAATCCAGAGTTGCGTCCAAGCCCAGAAAACTCCTCGATGATGAAGGTGGTCTGCCGGCATATCATGTGTCATCAGAACACCGTCAAGATCATAAAGCGGATGGATATAGTGCCCCCTTTTGTGCTGACCGTCTTCTCCGGAAATCGGATCTCTGTTATAAAAAAGAATATCCTTCCCTCCTTCCGAAAAACGCAACCCGCCTTGGGTACGGTAAATCTTGACCGTGGAGGGAATATCCTTTGAAACCAACGCAGCGGAAGCTACAGTCGCTTTCAAAGCGGCATCCGGTTTTTCGGCACTCACCACTTGATTTGCCGGCGTAGCAAAAATAAGAAGAACCGCTGTAACGAGCGGAAACCCTCTCCCTGAACCTATTAATATTGTTAATATCGATCTCATTAGAAAATAGAATAGAAGGCTTAACAATGAGCCTGAGTTCTCTGAAGATTTATTCGATGATATAACTTTCGCCTCCGACGAGTGCCCGAACCTTCACCTCGTCCACATCCACACCGAGCCCCGGCCCTGAAGGGACTTCCATTTTTCCGTCTACCACATGCAGGGGTTTTTGTAATACATCAGCGGTAAGGAATTGAGGACCGTTCAATGCAGCCGGCTTTTCAAGCCCAAAAGCACCATAAATCCCCAGCGTTGCCGCCAGAGAGATATCGGGATCGGTCAATCCACTACCGACCCAAATCAGTCCTTTGGAGAGGATCAATTCAATCTGCTGTTTCGCGGAAATGAGCCCACCACAGCGAGAGTGTTTCATGGCAATCCCATCAATCATTTTCAGGCGAATGAATTCCCTGAGATCTACCGGAGATACGACTCCTTCGTCCATGAGAATGGGTAAAGCCCCCAGCTTTTTAAGCGATTGAAAACCACTGATCTGGTTTGGTTGAATGGGCGCTTCGAGAATATCTACACCCGCGTCCGCCAAATCTCGGGCCGCTGCCAGAGCCGTTACGGGGTCATATCCACCATTGGCATCCGCCCAGAGAAAGCCCTCGGGAGCCTTCTTCCGGACCGCAGAGGCAAGCGCGATATCAAATTCGGGATTGGGCGCGACCTTGATATTGAAGTTTCTATAACCGCGTTTGAAGCCCTCATCCATGAGTGCATCCACTTCAGAAAGTGTCTTTGGATTGAGCGTCCAGCTAAGCGTAATAGGCCCTCCCCGGGGGCGCCCCCAAAGTTGAGCCAGAGATTTGCCGGCGAACCGTCCGGTCAGATCATGCAGAGCCAAGTCAATTCCAGCCCTTGAAATCGGCATGCCCGTCGAAAACCCGTTGGCGATGGCACCCGACATAAGTCTGTGGGCACCGACAATATCGCGGGCATCATGGCCGATCAACTGAGGCGCTAAATAGTCCCGCAGTGCAACGGTGCCCGTCTCTAACGTTTCATAACTCCACTTTGCAATGGGAACACTCTGTCCCCACCCCACTCTCCCGTTTTCGGCGGTCACTTTCACAAAGATAGCAGCGCGTCCCTTGGACCCATGAGGACCAGTGAAGAATTTAAAATGCCCCGTCATTGGATAGCGCGCGGGAAAGATTTCAATGCGACTGATTTTCATGGAGGAATTCTCCGAATAACCGGTTGACTTTAGTCCTTTGACAATACAGGGCATGGCGACACCGCTCTTGATAAACTGACGCCGATTCACTCCTGGCTGGGCGGTGTTATTCCTTTTCATTCGATTGCGTACCCACTCGGCTACTGTCTAGACTGTCAGACATGAAAATTCGGTTTGGAACGATTATCTGAACAACATCAGGCTTTTGGCTGACTATTTCCTGCTTAAGACTAACCGAAAATTGAGCTTGCCAACGCTTATTTTTCAATCCGGGACGCTCTAAAGGAAACCAGGAAAATCCTACCTTCTGATCTCCAGTGATTCAGAACAAGTTAAGTAAATGCACTGTGTTACGAACCTACGAAATGGCGAAATGATTCAGGAGCTGAATCCTAAAGCTTCCATGGAGCTCGATGAGGAAAATCGAGCAACTTGTTCGCCTCGTTGTCATCAATGAATAATTCTGCTTTGGCATCCCAACGAAGTTTGCGGCCAAGCTTCATGGCAATGTGATGCAACACACAAACCGTATTTGATCGATGCCCGGCTTCGACTGGAGCGATCGGTTCCCTGCCCGTCCGCATGCACTGCAGAAAATTAAGCATATGGTCTTTGCTTTCGTAGAGTTTTACATCATCGCCACTGGCCTTCTTGCGGAAAATGGAACGGTCATGGGCGGAAAAGGATCCTCGTTCGACCCAGATCCAACCTTGATCACCAATGAATTTCACTCCTGCTTTTCCGTTGGATGATTTCAACCTAACCCCGTTAGCGTAGACCGCCTCCCCTGTAAAACTTGTATGGACATCGAATAGGCCACGATCGGGAAAATCGGCCTTCACCTGAATTTGGGTAGGTCCTGAATCTTTGTCCAAACCCAAGCCCCATTGGGCAATATCGTACATGTGCGCACCCCACCCGGTAATCATCCCCCTACAATACGCTTCGATTTGCAGCCAACCAGGACGGCCAAAACCTTGAATTGGGTGCACGCGATGTTCGGTATATTCCTGTTCCGGCGTCGGCCCAAGCCACATTTTGTAATTCAGGTTTGTCGGTACTTTCATGGGTCGATCCACCCCTGATCCTTGATCCGTCGGAATCCCAACTTCAATGGTGTGCAATTGACCCAAATGACCATTTCGAACCAGTTCGCAGGTTTTACGGAAATAGACACTGGATCGCTGTTGAGAACCGGTCTGAAGAATCACCTTATTGAGTCGCACCGCCTTTACCAGTTCCTGCCCCTCCACAACAGAGTAAGTCAGTGGTTTCTGCAGATAAATACTCTTTCCGGACTTCGCGGCGGCGATGGCTAAAAGGGCATGCCAATGATCCGGCGTCGAAATCGTT
>DUCD01000123.1:3326-5488 GCA_012959985.1 Verrucomicrobiales bacterium
CGACCATGAGCAATGCAAGTCGTCAACGGCTTCTCGATACACACATGCTTACCAGCTCGCGCAGCGAGTACTCCCATCGGCGCATGCCAATGATCCGGTGTCGAAATCGTTACCCCATCAATGTCGTCCCTCGCCAACAGTTCACGGAAATCTCCATAGGCGTTAACCACGTCGAACTTCCCTTTACCGAATTCTTCGAGGTATTTCGATTCCACCAACTTTTTAGCAGATTGGGCACGGTTGATATCCAAATCACAAACCGCTACGATCCTCGCATTCGCTGATTCGTCCAGGCCTCGATAAAGAGCATTCTGCATGTCTCCCCGGCCCATTCGCCCGGTTCCAATACAGCCCAAACGCATCGTATTGCTCGGAGCGGACCGCCCCAACAGGTGTTTGGAAGGATCATCGGCACTGCCACCGCGGTGGTGCCATATTTCAATGCCTGTCGCCGCGAAACCGCCGGCTTTGAATCGATTAATGTGAAGCTCTTCTTTCTTTTCGAATCGTGCATCATTCCGGAGTAGCTTACGAATGATTCGATGTTAAAAAATTGACTTAGGTCAAAAAGCAACACTTCTCCCGATTGCTGTTTTCTTTGAAAAGTCCAAGACTGGACTTTGGTCTTAAGACCGGTTAGCGTACCCATCCAGTTTTTGGTTAAGCAATTTCACCATGCAAGAGAGAAGGCTTTCACTTTGGCCGTAGGCAAAGAATGAATAGACAGCAGTTACTTCCACAATTATTTCAAGGGAGGCAACGACCACCCAACAATAAAGGCAAACCCTCCTTCCAAACTCCACTTTTCATTCTGACAATTGTGACCGTTGCTTCGCTTTTTTATCCGAACTCGGTTTTGGGTCAACTGACTCCGGAATATGAATCACCTCCAATTTATTACAGTACAACCGTAGTAACGAACCTGGCAAATCAGGTGGAAACCCGTCTTCGATCAGGGGAATTGCAAGGCATCAAAGAAGGAGGGAAAGTTCTGCTCAAATCCTTTCTCCATGCTTTTGATGTCCCTGAAGAAACACAGGTTCTTGTTTTTTCCAAAACCAGCCTGCAACGGAATATCATTAATCCGCAAAACCCCAGGTCGATCTTTTATTCTGACGACACGTATTTCGGATGGGTGCCCGGCGGGCTTTACGAATTGACACTCTTCGACCCTAAGCTCGGGTTGGTATTTTATGCGGTCGATGCAGAACAGCGAACCATTCAACGTGACAACAATTGTCTTTCCTGTCACGGCAGTTCGCGCACGGATTACTGGCCTGGTGTCCTCGTGCGATCTGTCTTTCCGGATGAAGAAGGCAACCCGGTTTCAACCGCCGGAGACTTTGTCACGGGTCATGAGAGTCCCTTGAATGAACGGTGGGGAGGATGGTATGTCACCGGAACACATGGCGACACCAGGCATATGGGGAATCTGACTTTGAATACGAAGGAGGGAGCTACTAGTCTGGACCGTCAACCCGGTGCCAACCTCATGGAATTGAGCTCCTTTTTCAATGTCGATCATTACCTCCTTCCCGATAGTGATATCGTCGCTTTGATGGTGCTTGAACACCAATGTGAAATGCATAACCGCCTCTCCCGAGGAATGTTGAGAGTTCCGAAATGGATCAATTATCAAAAGCATCTCTACAAATCCCTAGGCGAACCAAATCCTGAAAAACCCACCGGCTCCGCCCTGATTGTTCTTCAAAGTGAAACCGATTCCATACTCAAACACTTACTTTTCCACGGCGAAGTCCAGCTTACCGATGGAGGAATTCAGGGGGCCGGACGATTTGAACCCAATTTTCGGAATAACCGCAAAGAAGACGCGCAGGGGCGTAGTCTGAAAGACTTCGATTTGCTCTCCCGCCTGTTCAAGTACCGCTGCAGTTACATGATTTATTCCAAAGCTTTCGACTATCTACCCATCCTTCTTAAAAAGGAGATTTATAAAAAACTCCGTCACATTTTAAGCGCGAAAATCGCTCCGAAAGAATACGCATACCTACCGTTTTCTGAACGCCGGGCGATCCTGGAAATACTGATGGCAACAAAACCCGAATTCAACGAGTTAAGCAGATGACCTTGCCTCAAGAATATACTCTTACGCATCAAGTTTTCGGATTTAAACCTCGGAATTCTTCACAAACTTGATGCCG
>DUCD01000124.1:0-1482 GCA_012959985.1 Verrucomicrobiales bacterium
ACTTATATTCCAGCCCATCAAGTCCGACAATTTCAGCCCCTGGGATTTTCCGAAAACTTGATGCCGATCAGTATACCTCGATTGGCTGGGGGGGGTGAACTCTACTTTTCCTTTGTACTACAGCCTCTGTGCGGGGAAGCGCTTCTTCCCGAATTTTTTGTGGACGGAAGTCAAATGAACTCGACTCGCTCGCAGTGGGCATAGGAGGATGCGGCCTTACCGAGTTTATCACAAAGAGAACTGATTGAATCCATGAGCCGCAAGTTGTTTTTACTGGATGGAATGGCCCTCGCTTACCGGGCCCATTTCGCAATGATCCGTAGCCCGATGATCAATTCCGCAGGCATGAATACATCTGCGGTGTTCGGTTTTACCAATGTGTTACTGAATCTGATCGATACACAAGGTCCAACGCATCTGGCGGTTGCCTTTGATACCCGGGAGCCCACAGAACGTCATCGCATCTTTCCTGAATACAAAGCTCAGCGAGAGGCGATGCCCGAGGATTTGAGCTTAGCATTACCCTTTATCTGTAAAATGATTGAAGGGTTTGGAATACCGATCCTGAAGAAACCGGGATATGAAGCAGATGATATCATAGGCACTTTGGCCCGCAAGGCAGAGCAGGAAGGGTTTGAAACCTACATGGTCACACCGGACAAGGATTTCGGACAATTGGTTGCTGAGAACACCTACATGTTCAAGCCGGGAAGATCAGGGGGGCCTCCAGAGATCATGGGGATCACCCAAATCCTGGAAAAATGGGGTATTGAGAAGATCGATCAAGTCAGAGATATTCTCGGATTGAGTGGAGATGTCTCCGACAATATACCGGGTGTTCCCGGAGTGGGAGACAAGACCGCCCAGAAGCTGATTCAGAAATTTGGGTCAATGGAGGGGGTTCTGGCCAATACCGACCAACTGAAAGGCAAGCAGAAAGAAAAAGTGGAGCAAAACAAGGAGCAGGCTCTTCTCTCCAAGAAATTGGTTACCATCAACTGTGAGGTTCCGATTGAGTTCTCATGGAAAGAGTTTGAACTCGGCAGCCGGAACGATGCCGAACTCCAAAGTTTGTTGGTTGAAATGGAGTTCAATTCATTGGGAAAGAGGCTGTTTGGCGAAGCGTTCAAAGCAGGTAGGGGGGGGAGCGCGCAGGCAGTTCAGGGTAGTGATGGGGATTCATCAGGAAAGGGTGAACAGCAGGGCATGCTTTTTGCCGATCTGAAGACCCTCAAGGACGTCAAACACAGTTACCGTCTTGCCGATTCGGATGAATTGGTTGCTGAACTGTTGAGAGATTTGAAGAGCCGGACCTCTTTTTGTTTTGATACTGAAACCACGGGATTGGATCCCAAGCAGGCGCGATTGATCGGGCTCGCCTTTTCGTTTGAAGCTCATTCCGGTTGGTATGTCCCGATCCCGGAAAACAGGCAGGACGCCTCTGCGATACTTGAATTGTTCAGGTCTGTTCTGGAAGACCCT
>DUCD01000124.1:1510-12114 GCA_012959985.1 Verrucomicrobiales bacterium
AAGGAAAAAGTCGGCCATCATTTGAAATACGATCTGAGCATCCTGCTTTGGCATGGAATCAAAGTGCGGGGTCCTCTTTTCGATACCATGCTGGCGCATTTCCTGATCGATCAGGATTCCCGTCACAGTATGGATTTCCTGGCGGAACGTTACATGGAGTATTCACCGCTTTCCATCAAAGAACTTATTGGGGAAAAAGGTGACGAGCAGAAAACCATGGACCAAGTGGATGTTCAGGTGGTCGCCGAATATGCAGCAGAAGATGCCGATGTCACATGGCAGTTGCGCGGCCTTTTTGCTCCCCTGCTCAAGGAGAAGAACCAGGAGAAGGTCTTTCACGAAGTGGAATGTCCTTTGATTGAGGTCCTGGTCGGGATGGAGTATGAAGGAATCAGTCTGGATACGGAGGCTCTGCTGCAGATTTCGGAATCATTGGTTCTGGACATTCAAACTTCGGAGAAAACCATTTATGAAATGGCGGGGAGAGAATTCAATCTCAATTCGCCCAAGCAAATGGGGGAGGTGCTTTTCGGGGAAATGAAATTGGTCGAGAAACCGAAGAAGACGAAAACCGGCCAATTCATGACCAACGAACAGGTCCTGACTTCCCTGGAGAAAAAGCATCCCATCTGTGCCGAAATCCTCAACTACCGCCAAGCCTCTAAACTGAAATCCACCTATGTGGATGCATTGCCCGAGACTCTGAATTCACGAACCGGAAGAATTCATACCACTTTTCATCAAGCCGTTGCCGCAACCGGGCGCTTGGCATCTTCAGATCCCAATATTCAGAATATTCCGATTCGAACCGAGCGGGGACGTGAAATCCGGAAAGCCTTTATTCCACGGGTATCTGGAGGATTGCTTCTCTCTGCAGACTACAGCCAGATCGAACTGAGAATAATTGCATCGATCAGCGGAGATCCCGGCATGAAGCAAGCCTTTGAACAGGGGGTGGACATTCACTTGGTGACGGCTTCCAAGGTGTATGGAATACCATTGGATGAGGTGAGTAGAGAACAACGAAGCAAGTCCAAGATGGTGAACTTCGGGATTGTATATGGAATTTCTGCCTTTGGTCTGGCTCAGAGGTTGAATATTTCCAGAACCGAGTCGGCAGATCTCATTAAAGCTTATAATTCGGAGTATCCGGGAATCCACAAATACATGGAAAAGACGATCGCCTTTGCGCAGGAGCATGGCTACGTGGAAACATTGACCGGACGACGTCGTTATCTCAGGGATATCAATTCGCGCAACGCAACCGTTCGGGGTGCAGCTGAGAGAAACGCGATCAACTCACCGATTCAGGGAACAGCTGCCGATATGATCAAGCTGGCAATGGCCCGAATCCATCGTGATTTGGAGAAAGGGGAATTCCAAACCCGGATGATTCTACAGGTTCATGATGAACTGGTGTTCGAACTGGAACCGATCGAGAAGGAAGAAATCACGAAAATCGTTGAAGAGGGGATGAAGAATGCGCTGCCGATGGACGTTCCGATCGAAGTTGATATCGGGGTAGGAGCCAATTGGTTGGAGGCACATTGAATTGAGGGGGGGGCATCGAAATCGAAATCGAATCAGAGGTCAGGGAGGGCCTGTTTTGCTTCCTCTGCCAGGTGGGGGATGTACATGGGTGCCGATCCCAGCATGATTGCGTCAGCCCCTGCATCTAGAAAGTCCTGAATATCGTTGGGGCAGGAAACCCCTCCAACGGCCAGTATTTTCAGGCTCAAGTCAAATTCTTCAATAGTCTGGACTGCCTGCCTTACTTTCGCGATGGCCGTTTTGTGAACCATTCTCCCCAGGATTCCGGCAGTCAATTTGTCAACTCCGTAGACCGGTCGTCCATCGCGATGTCTCACTTCCCGAGACATCCCGTTCAGCAGTGCAATTCCATCCACGAAATCATCGGTGGCCTTCAGGAAATCCCCTAATGTGGATGAATCCGGAAAGTTTCCCGCTTTGATCAACAATGGAACTTTTGGAATCCTTGCTTTGATCTGTTCTGCTATTGTGCGGGATAGGTTCGGATCCATGTAAATGCTTCCTTCTTTGGTGCAGACGTTCGGGCATGAAAAGTTGGCTTCTACAACCTGGGCTCCGGCATCGACAGCCCATTCTGCACATTGGGCGAAATCCTTGGCCAGAGTTTCAATCTGTCGTTCCGGGGCTGTTTCGCTGTTCGGGGTCCCGACAACGGAGACAATCAATGCTTTTCCAGACGGCAGCCGATTTCTGATCTGAACAATATCCTGTCTCCATGTATCCGGATCCATCGACGGCATTCCGAAACAAACCGAAGAGCTGGTTTGAAGGGGATCGGTCGGCAATTGCTCAAGGGCGGTAACTCTTGTTTCGGGATGATCGGCGTCGGACTCGATGAAGACCCAGTTTGGAGGAGGGTAGCAGGGACGGTAGGCGCTGCGAACTGTCTTGTAAGTCAACAAGTCATAGCCGAGGTCAGCATAGGCCAGCAGCCATTTTGAGTTGAGCAGGAGGCCCGCCGCGATTCCCAGTCTACTGTCGATCTTTGTTCCAAAAAAATCCTTTTGCTCTCTGACAAGAGAAGAGGCGGTGGGTTTCGGTAGATCGGGTCCGCTCTGGTAATTTTCCAGATAGGTTTTCCTGATGTCGTAAGCCAGTTTCATTGCGTGTCCTGAATTATTTGTCGGCAATACCATTTTGAAAAGAATTTTTTCTGTGAGCCATAGATGTCTTTTTTACCGGGAATACAGGGACAGGCCAGAATGGGACTAAGTTAAGGGATTTTGTTCCGTCCTGATTGGTTTTCCATTGTCCGGGGTCGACGCCCCCGCCTTCAGGAACAAAATCATGTCCAGGGCCTTTTCAATCTTGAAGCTGGTCGCGGTGAGGCCGGATTTGACATCGTTCCGGTCATGTCAATCCCAGACCCAATTGCCCAGAAATCCCATCGAAACCCGGTCTTAACTTAGTGCCATTCGGGACAGTCCAATAGTGGAAAAACCCTCGCGATACAGACCGACAATGACAGGGGATTGTTCATACGTTGGTTTAGAATTCAAAAACCACTGGACCCGAGGTGGAAGTTTTACAACTTCCGCTACCGGCAGAAACTTTGCGAAAATTCAGTTACCATTCCATGATGCGGATGCGGCGGTATTCCATTTGACCCCGGTCTCCTTCGAGACCGATGGGGCCGGTGGAGGGTACTTTCATATCGGCATTGAGGACTTCGCCGTTGCAGGTGCAGTAAGCAGAATTCCCTTTCACAGTGACGACCATTTCATTCCAGTCCTGAGGTTTGTAATTTTTCAGATCTTTATAAGGTCCGGCCAAAGGATAATCTCGGCACTGGAGTTGGGGTTTCCTGATGAAGACCCCACTGTCCGCATTTGGAGTGGCTCGGAATTCCAGCTTCAGGACAAAATCCTTGGCAAATGCCCTGGTAGTCCAGAGTTGCTGGATTCTTCGACCTTCCGGTGGAGTGGTTACCACCAGTCGACCGTTGACGGCCACGTAACGACCGTCATTGCTTTCTGTCTTGCGGTCGAAATCGATTTGCTTGTTCAGGGTTTTCTTTTCGCGGAAACCCCAACCGGTTAGGTCCCTGCCATTGAAAAGGCTCTTGAATCCGGGTTCCAATTGGAATTCGTCAGGCTCGGTTTCCAGAAACTGGTGAGTGGCAAGTATCGGTCTCAGGGCAGCGGCCCATTTGTCATAACCCGTTTTATTCGGATGGAGCAGATCCGGGAATTCAGAAACTTTGGCATTTCCATTGCTGTCCGCAAACAACTTCCAGGTATTGATCAATGTGATCTGTGCATCGCCTTTGACGGCGGTGGCATAAAGATCATTGATTTTCTGAATCTGTTGCACCGGGCGCTTCTTGGAAGCTGAACTGGGGAATACCCGGCAGAGGATGACGGGCATTTCGGCATTGTGATTTTTCAACTCCTGCAGAATCAACATCAGGTTGCCGGCGATGATTTCGGCGTCAGCGCCTTCTTCCAAATCGTTGGTGCCTACCAGCAGAACAACGCCTGACGGATTCAGTGAAAGCACATCTTGTTGTAAGCGGATCAGTACGCCACGTGTGGTGTCTCCGCTGATTCCACGATTCGCGACTTTGACACCGGGAAAGCTGTTGCCCATCCGCGGTCCCCAACCCTGAGTGATGGAGTCACCCAGAAAAACCAGCGACTTCTGATCTTTATCGATTTCCTTTGACCACTGAGTCCGTTTTTGAACCCATAGTTTTTGAAACCATGGATAACGTCGGATGGGTCCGGAACCCGGTAATCCTTCGTCCGTTACCGGGATCTGCAAGGAGGTTGCATCCTGAGCTTTCACCGGCAGGGTCGGGGAAAGCAACAGACCGAGGGTGAAGCTGAACAGCAGGGAAAACCAAATGGAGCGTTTCATAATAAGGATCCGGGGATTCTCCAGAAATACGGAGACGAATGCAAGGTTCACCTTTTTTACTGCCTTCCTTTCCTTGAGGGAGCAGGGGGCTCCTGTATTTGCATGGCACTTTGAAATAGGAAAATGGACATTTTCCTCTACGGGTTGTTTTTTGCGACGTTTGTGTGATTGAGGTCATGTTTATTTTCTTCCTTTAGAGGAAGACGTAGGTGGAGGGGCTCTCGAGCGATTCTTTGACCGAGTGGCTGAGGAGCCTGTCGTGTTCACTGTTGGTTTGGATTTTTCGGCCCGCTGAGACAGCTTGCCCTACACATATTGGAGGGTTCAAAATCTGTCGACGTCATCCTGATCATAATTTTGAAGTTGCTCTTGTGCAGTCAGAAAGCTAAAAACCCTGCTCATGAGATTTGGCGAAATTAGAAATCGGCAGGGGGAACGGCTGGATTATACTTATCTTGAAGGCAATCCCGACTTGAAGAAAATTGTAGTTGTCGGACATGGGGTGACGGGGAACAAGGATCGCCCATTCCTGCTTGCTCTGACGGATGGCGTCCAGAAGGCTGGATTGAATGCCCTGCGGTTTTCTTTTTCTGGCAATGGTGAGTCTGAAGGAACTTTTGTCGACAGCACTATCTCTAAAGAGGTTACGGATCTCGGATCTGTGTTGGATGCGGTGTCCGGTTACGAAATCACCTATGTCGGGCATTCAATGGGAGGAGCTGTCGGGGTGTTGCGGGCTTCTTCGGATGATCGTATCGGTCGTTTGATTTCTCTGGCGGGAATGGTGCATACTGAGCAGTTTGCACAGACGGAATTCGGTGAGGAAGAACCGGATAAAGGCTGCATGTGGGAAGAACCCGATTGTCCGCTTTCCAGTAACTATATGAACGATATGGCGGCCATCCATTCCGTGGTTGAAAAGGGATCAGACATCAAGGTTCCCTGGTTGCTGATTCACGGGACTGAGGATGATGTGGTGCCGATTCAGGATTCACTGGATATTTTTGAAAAGGCCGTTTGCCCGAAAGAACTCTTCCGGATCGAGGGGGCGAATCACGTTTTCAGCGAGACGCATACTGAACCGATGGTTCAAAAAGTTGTGGAGTGGGTAAGGGGACAATTCAGCTGAGTCTGAGTGAAGCAACGGTTGAATGATTCTTAAATATGGCCGGTGATGGTTTTCTTCAGCCCACTCTTGTCAATGCCGATGGTATCCATCTGCGTTACAATGAAGAGGTTATTCTGGATGGCGTCACCCTGACGGTTCATCAAAAGCAGCGGATTGGGCTAGTCGGTCGTAACGGTGCTGGAAAATCGACCTTTCTCAAAATAATTTCAGGAGAGCTCAAGCCGGATGACGGACAGCTCAATTTTCGAAAAGAACTGATTGTCGGAAATCTTCCCCAGGAGTTTCATCTCGATGAGTCTGCATCCATTCAGGAGAACATTCTAAAAGGTGCCTGTCATGTCACGGCTTTGATTGAAGAGTTTGAAAAGCTGTCCGGTGATTCGGATCGTCATGAAATTCTTGAAAGACGCATCGCTGCCTTGGATGGGTGGAATCTGGAGAATCGGATTGAAACGGCACTGACGCATTTGGGATTATCGAATTCAGAGAGAAGGGTTGGGAATCTTTCGGGAGGGGAGCAAAGAAGGGTCGCCCTTTGCAGAGCTTTTGTGTCCAACCCGGATCTTCTGATTCTGGACGAACCGACGAATCACCTGGATCAGGAGTCTATAGAATGGATGACAGAATTTCTGCTTCAGTTTCAGGGTGCCTTTCTTCTTGTGACTCATGATCGCTGGTTTCTGGATCGGGTCACTTCGGATATCGTCGAACTTTCCCGGGGTCGGTTTTATTCCTACAAGGGCAATTACACCGATTACCTGATTGCGGCCGCTCAGCGACAGGAAATGGAGAACACTCTGGATAAGAAGAGGCGTTCGTTTATCCGGAGAGAATTGGATTGGGTGCGGCGAGGTCCCAAAGCCCGAACCACCAAATCGAAAAGCCGATTGGATCGGTTTTATGAAGCCGCCGATCAGCAGGCTCCCGAACCGGTCCTGGATATGGAACTGATCATTCCTCCACCCTCCAAATTCAGTAGTCGGGTATTGGATTTAATCCAGATCAGTAAATCCATTGAAGGACAATCACTGGTTTCAAATCTTGATTTCCGTTTTGAAGCGGGAATGCGGATTGGAATCGTTGGTCGTAGTGGTGCTGGTAAAACGACGTTGCTCAAAATGATGCTCGGTGAGTTGATCCCCGACCAGGGATCGGTACGTGCCGGCACCCTGACACGGTTCAACTATATTGATCAGACCCGCCTCCTGTTGAATCCCGAGCATACGCTGTATGAAGAAGTCGGTGGAGAATCCGAATTCGTGATTTATGGAAATGGGAAGATCCCGTTGAGATCCTATCTGAAGCGCTTTCAGTTCGGCAGCGATCGAATCGACATGAAGGTGAAATATCTTTCAGGAGGGGAGAAGAGTCGATTGCTTCTGGCGAAGATCCTTAAAGACGGGGGTAATTTTCTGTTGTTCGATGAACCGACGAATGACCTGGATCTACAGACCTTGCGGATATTGGAAGAAGCACTGATTCATTTCAGTAAGGGCTGTGTGGTTGTGGTGAGCCACGATCGGTATTTCCTCAATCGGGTCTGCACAGGAATGTTGGTGTTCGAGGAAAATGGTTCCCTCACCTACAGTGAGGGTGATTATGAATATTACCTGGAAAAAAAATCCGGAAATGCGAAATTATTATCCGCGGTACAAAAGAAAAAGAAGACCGGCTCTTCCGAAAGAAAAAGGACGGAGGGTGCCCCACGGACCAGGAAACTGACATGGAATGAACAGAAGGAACTGGAAGGGA
The DNA here is from genome assembly GCA_012959985.1 of Verrucomicrobiales bacterium. Lineage (GTDB taxonomy): Bacteria > Verrucomicrobiota > Verrucomicrobiia > Limisphaerales > DUCD01 > DUCD01. Next base: position 8,802 of record DUCD01000124.1, read on the forward strand.
TCGAGGAAAGGATCCTTGAAGCCGAAGCGAATGAGCAGCAGTTGGAAGAACAGTTTTCACTGCCGGATTTTCATCAGCGATATGGAACCGAGATTCCTCGGCTGACTTTGGGATTGGAACAGGCTAAGAAAAAGACGGTAGGATTATATGCCCGATGGGAAGAACTCGAAAAACTTCGCATTGACACCGCCTCAGAATCTTGAATGTTGAGTTTGGATGAAATTGGAAGGGAATTTCAATGACCAGTCTCCTCGTGGCGGTTTACAATCTTGAATACCGAATACCGTGGGATTTGACAGACAGGGGGGGTATGGTTTACTTCCATTGAAGTTTGCATGACTAGCATGAAGACAGAGAAAACCGGATATCGTAGGAATCCTTCATGGGTTTTTATTGTTCTGATCTTTGTGTTTCCCTGGACGCAGGCGTTGGGTAAAGATCGAAACTATCTTGTTCGAAAAGGTGACAAGCTGAGTATTGTGGCAGCCAGATTCGGCTTGAAAAGCAAGGATCTGGTTGATCATAACAACCTGCGGAATTCCAACCGGATCTATATCGGTCAGAAACTCAAGATTCCATCCCGTCCGGTTTCCTATAATACTTACACGGTCAGTATGGGAGATACGCTGGCGGCGATCTCTCGGAAGTTCAGAAGTTCGGTCTCGGATATCGTGAGTCTGAACCGATTGAAAGATCCGAATAAGCTGCAGGTTGGGCAGAAACTGAAGGTCCCTATAGCGGACAGTTCTTCCACGACATCCAGTGGGATCAGCACTTCGCTGAGAAGCCAATTGAATGGAGTCCGTTTAAAACGAGGTGGCTGGAAATATATAGTGATTCACCACACCGCTACGAATGTGGGCGAACCGAAAAGTTTCGACTCCATGCACCGAAGACGAGGTATGGAAAACGGATTGGCCTACCACTTCCTAATCGGGAATGGAAAAGGAATGGGAGACGGAGAGATCTTTGTTGGAAACCGTTGGACTAAGCAAATTCAGGGCGGACATGTCAAAGGTAGTGCCCTCAACATAAAAAGTCTTGGCATTGCCTTGGTGGGAGATTTTGAATCCAAAAAGCCGAGCGCCAGGCAGCTTAGAAGTCTTGATTTCCTTACGGAATATCTGGCTGAACGGTGTCGTATAAAGAAAAAATCCATTTTTCCTCATCAACGTTTTTATCAGCAGAAGACCAAATGTCCCGGTAAAAATTCCCCATTAAAACATTTCTAAAGAACCTGAATCTCTGATTCATGGGAAACAAGAAATTTATGAACCTTACGGAAAAGCGAAAAGCGTTAACGGTTGCAGTTGATGCAGCAATGAAGGCGGGAAGCCTCATGCGGCGTCATCGCCATTCCCCAAAGAAAATCACTCATGTCGAGGCCTATGACATTAAATTGGAGCTGGATGTCCGCAGTCAGAAACTGATCGAGCGTACTCTTTATCGAGAATTTCCGGAGATCAGCTTGCTGGGAGAAGAAGGTGACATTGGCAACATCGACGCGGAGCTGAGGTGGGTGGTGGATCCAATCGATGGAACCGTCAATTATACTTATGGTATTCCTTATGCGTGTGTTTCCATTGCCCTGCAGCAGAGATCGCAGTCCGGTGACGGGACGGATTACGATACATTGATCGGGGTGATTTACGATCCGTTTCAGGATGAGATCTGGACCGCGATTCGCGGGCAGAAGGCACGGCTCAACGGGAAACCGATTCAGGTCAGTGGTCGTTCCACAATAAAAGAATCGATTATATCGGTCGGGTTTTCCAAAAAGAGATCGACAGCCAAAATAATGATGCCCTGCTTCAATGCTTTGGCGTATCGGGCGCGGAAAATCCGGATCATGGGAGCGGCCGCGCTGAATCTGGCTTATGTGGCATCCGGGCGTATGGATGCATTTATTGAATATGGGGTCAGTCTCTGGGATGTGGCAGCAGGCGGGCTGATTCTAGAATGTGCCGGGGGTGAGTTCTGGCATCGCCCCATCAGCAAGGACCATAAATTATTCATGATTGCCAATAACGGAAAACTCCGGAAATCGATTGCCCGACATTGCCCAGCAGAGTTTCGGTAATGGCGGTCCCTTAGGTTCCTACAGGGAAGCCTTCGGAAAGTGCTGCAGAATGGTTTTGATTAAAAGATGCTCTTCCTTTTCGGGAATCAGTTTTCTTGAGATTCTTCTCCTTACCGCATCCAGTAACAGTTGCCAATCTTCCAAGGGGGGGGATTTGAGTTCTGTCCAACGGTCAAATCGTTTTTCTCTTACGGAAAACTTCCAGACTTTACCGATCTTTTTGGCCGACACTTCCCGCTTTTCCCCTTCATCGGTTCGTCGTTTCCAGCCTATGTCGCCTTTTCCCATATGCTAATGATAGTGAGGCTTTGCCTCAGACTGTTGTTGGATGTTTTTTACTGATACAAGAGATTTCAATGGATTCCCGCCCGGTTTATTCCGGCAGTTCAACCGATGCTACTGCCATTGCGGCAATTCCTTCTCCCCGTCCCACAAATCCCATTCTTTCGTTGGTGGTTGCTTTGACAGTGATTTTTGATGGATTCATGGCCAATGCATGCGCCATGGCTTCTCTCATTTTCTGAATGTAAGCTGAGATTTTTGGCTCCTCCGCAATCACCGTGGAATCGATATTGATGATTTTTCCCTTTTTTCGAACCACCTCCAGTGCAGCTCGTTCAAGAAAAACGCGGCTCGGTTTATCTTTCCACTCGGGGTCGTCGTTGGGGAAGAAATGTCCGATGTCCGGTTCGCCGATTGCTCCGAACACAGCATCACAAACCGCGTGAATCAATGCATCGGCATCGGAATGTCCATCAAGGCCCCTCGAGTGCGGTATTTCCACTCCCCCGAGGAACAGAGGTCGGCCTTCCTTAAACTGGTGAACATCGTATCCGATTCCTACTTGGTTCATATATTACGCATTCCTGATCTGTTCTTTTGAAAAAAAAGGATGAAAACACCTCTTGCAAATGCCCTTTCCTTGTGAAAAATTTCACAATCTTTTTACTATGGGACATCTAAAACTACATATACCCGGTCCGGTTGAGGTCAGCGATGCGACCTTTCAGGCGATGTGCATACCGATGATCGGTCATCGAGGGCAGGAGTTCAAGGATCTTTACGCCAAGATCCAGCCGCAACTGCAGCAACTTTTTTATACCGAACGTAAAGTGTTTCTTTCAACCTCCTCGGCGTGGGGAGTGATGGAGGCATCCATTCGCAATCTGGTGCCGAAAAAGGTGCTGTGTTGTGCCAATGGCGCCTTTTCGGGGAAATGGCATGATGTTGCCC
>DUCD01000124.1:12124-18328 GCA_012959985.1 Verrucomicrobiales bacterium
TGGGCGTCCTGGCGGATCGAGGAGCCGAGTCCGCTCGGTACGGGCTCCCAATCCTGGGCGGGTATGGGGACCTGAAGCAGGCTCTTGCCCAGAAACGAGTCGACCACGTGATTCTTGCGCTGGAAAGTGCCGAGGCCGATCGGCTGGATTTCGACTGGGGATCGCCGGTCTGTCCTGACGCGGTAGACGAAGCCCTGTCCACGGGGGACTATGATGCCGTCACTCTTGTTCACAACGAAACCTCCACAGGAACGATGAGTGATCTTCAAGCATTGGCCAGCCTGAAGAAAAAGCATCCGAAAGTGATGTTCGTAGTGGATTGTGTCAGTTCCCTTTCGGCGCTTGCCATCGAGTTTGACTCTCTGGGAATTGACGTGCTCCTTGCCGGGACCCAGAAAGCATTGGCGCTACCTCCCGGATTTTCGGTGTTTGTTTGTTCGGAAGCCGCATTGGAACGTGCTTCGACCTTGAATGATCGCGGATACTATTTTGATTTTCTGGAGTTTCAGAAGAATGCTGAAAAGGACATGACCCCGAGCACTCCGAGTATTTCTCATGCCTTTGCACTATCCTCGAAACTCGATGAAATGCTGGATGAAGGATTGGAAAACAGGTATGCACGGCATGCCCGACTGGCTCAAATGACCCGAGACTGGGCCTCTGAAAAGGGGTTTGAACTGTTTCCGGATAAAGGGTTTGAATCCGTTACTCTGACTTGTCTGAATAATGGGGCAAAGCCGGGGGGGCGAATCATTGACGTGGCAGAACTTCAGAAACAGGTCCGGTCCCGAGGGATTCAGATCGATGGGGGTTACGGAAAGGTCAAAGGTAAAACATTCCGACTTTCAAGCATGGGGAATGAAACCGAGCAAAGTATGAAACACCTTTATGGTGTCCTGGACGAAAGCCTCGCGGCTATGGAGTAACCGGGAGTCTGGAATCCTCGATTTCACGGGTCATCAGGATGCCCTGTTCCTTGTAGGGTTTGAGCATGAAGTGAGTGGCTGTCGATAAAACTCCCTGAATCGTCGCCAATTTTTCCGAGACAAAGCTCGCTACCTGATGAAGGTTGCTGCCTTCGGTAATCACCAGGAGATCGTAGGAGCCCGACATCAGAAAGCATGAGGTGACTTCCCGGTATTTTGAAATGCGCTGAGCAACGCGGTCGAAACCGCCTTCCCGCTCCGGTGTGATTTTCACCTCTATGACGGCACGGACATTATCCAAGTCCAGTTTTTCTTCATTGATGACCGTTTTATATCCCAGGATTATGTTCGAGGTTTGGTAACGATTAATTGCTTCCTCTATCTCCTGTTGCGGTTTCTGAAGCAGGGATGCCAGTTCCGCAGTGGAAAGCCGGGCGTCATCTTTTAACAATTTCAACAATGGATCCATCTCGAATGAGATTATAAGGCTCCTGGGTGTTCAGGGACAGAACAAAACCAAACTCAAAAGAAGGTGCATGGGCTCGTTGCACTGCCATTCGGTTAAGGAAAACTTTTCCAGAAGGCAGGACTCGTCCATCCGGTCGCTCACACTGTAGCGTGCGCTGTCCCCAGCGCATTTTCGGCGTATTTTCGGCGGTTTCGGCTGAGGACAGCCGACGCTACAGCACGGGGAGAATGCGTCTGATATTTCACACGAAAATCCCTTAACCGAATGGCAGTGGGGCTCGCTGTCCTCAGCGCGCCGTTTTTCGTCCCTGCAATCTTAAAAGCCAAGCGGCAGGCTGGGGATAACGAGCCCTTACCATGAAGTGGATATGCTTGGTTGCCGGTATCGCTAGTTTTTGACAGTGAACGGTGAATCGCTATGGTTGGGGGCATGCGTATTGTTAAGGTTCCATTGGGAGATCGGAGTTATCGAATTCGGATTGGAGAGAATCTTCTTCAGGGATTGGGGGCTGAATGTCGCCGGTTGGGTTTAGGAAGAAGTTGTGTCATCATTACCGATGATAACGTTGGTCCGCTCTATGCATCTCAAACGGAATGGTCGCTTCAGGATTCCGGATTTTCCTGTTGCCGCATTTCCATCAAAGCAGGGGAGAAATCCAAGAATTTGCGGCTTGTGCATCAGTGTTACGACCAATTAGCCGGATTCAAGCTTGAGAGGAATTCCTTCGTTCTTGCTCTGGGAGGAGGGGTTGTTGGGGATTTGGCAGGTTTTGTGGCCGCAACCTTTCTCAGGGGAATTGATTTCGTCCAGGTGCCTACTTCTCTGCTGGCCCAGGTTGACAGTTCTGTCGGTGGTAAGGTGGGCGTCAACCTTAAGTCGGGGAAGAATCTAGTGGGGGCTTTCCATCAACCGCGTCTGGTATTGTGTGATTTGGATACCCTTCAAACTCTGCCTGAAAGAGAATTCCGGTCGGGATTGGCTGAGGTGATCAAATATGGGATCATCTATGATCGACGCTTTTTCACAAATCTGGAGAAATTGATGGATCCCATCCTGGCAAAATCGCCTGAAACGTTGAGTCGGATCATTGCCAGGAGTTGTGCTATTAAGGCAAATGTGGTGACGCAGGATGAGCGGGAAACCGGCTTGCGTGCTATTCTGAATTACGGACATACCATCGGGCATGGACTGGAAGCGATTTCAGGATACGGCAAATATCTGCACGGAGAAGCCATTTCGATCGGTCAGGTGGCGACCTCTCTTCTTTCTGTGGCCCATTCCGGATTGGCTCCGAAAGAGTGCGATCGGATACGACAACTATTTGTCATGGCAGGTCTTCCGGTTGGCGTTCGTCTGAATGCTTCTCAAAAGAAGGCTCTTAACCAAGCGATGAGTCTCGACAAGAAAGTGAGAAAAGGAGAAATTCGTTTTGTGCTGGCTAAACGCATCGGAGAAGTTTGTGTGGATCAGAGCCTGCCACAATCCTCGTTGGATTCCGTCCTCAAGCAAATCGCAGCGTTCTGATTCTAATGTCATCCGTCAGTGAAACATTTGTCCGTGAATTCTTTGAACTCCATGGTTTTTTAGTGCGACAGCAAAGAAAGTATGTCGGCAAGACCCGGAAGGCGGCCGATGACATTGATTTTATTGTCCTCAATCCCCAACCGGATAAAGATAAAGATAAAGAGCCCCTGCCTTTTGTGCTGAGTTCTTCTGATCTCGCCAAAATCGTCCGGGCAGTTGTCGTCGTCAAAGGATGGCATACGGAAAGCTTTTCTCCCTCAGTCCTGGCAAATGCCCCGGGGATTTTCAAGTTTGTCCAACCGAAAGCATTCAAGCAGACTGCTGATATATTCGGTGATGACGAGTCCATCGAGAGGATTTTAGTGGTTCCGGCATTGCCGAAAGACAAAGAAGTAAGGCAGGAAAGTATTGAATTGCTCAAATCCAGTGGCATCGATGGAATTCTATCATTCAGTACCATATTATCGACATTGATTGACCGCATCGAAACCAACCGGAATTACCAGAAATCAGACTTACTTCAGGTGATTCGAGTCATGAAGAATTACGGTTTTTTCAGAGAAAACCAGTTGGAGCTTTTTCAAGCAAAGAAAAGGAGGTCCCAAGGTAATGCCTGAACTTGGAGTTTTTGGACCTCGGATGTTCGCTGTTGGGCTGTTGGGCTGTAGAGTGCGCTTTCCCCAGTGCATTTTAATCGGCTAATGCCAACGGTTTTCAGTGACCCTACAGCTTTTTTTGACTGCGGGCCGCCGAACCAGCGACAATCCTTCCCTTACTTTTAATCGCCTCCGCATGGGCAAACTGTTGAAGAGAAGAGTTGCGGTTGGGCGGGATAATGCGTAGTTTTCCGCCCTGTTGCATGGTACTGGTAATCGATAATTACGATTCATTCACTTACAATCTGGTTCAATATCTCGGTGAATTGAATGCGGATCTGGAAGTTCGGCGTAACGATCAAATCACTTTCGAAGAAGTGGAAGCGATGTCGCCTTCTCGTATTCTGATTTCACCGGGTCCTTGTTCACCGAAGGAATCTGGATTGTCTAATGATATTATCAGAAGATTCAGTGGAAAGGTGCCCTTGGCTGGAGTTTGTCTGGGACATCAGTGTATCTCGCATGTTTTCGGAGCGGAGGTGGTGGTGCATGATCGCATCATGCACGGCAAGACTTCTCCAATACACCATAACGGCAAGGATTTATTTGAAGGGTTGCCGGATCCATTTGATGCCACCCGCTATCATTCACTGATCGTAAAGAAAGAGAGTTTGCCTGATTGCCTTGAAGTGACTGCTGAGACGGACCAAGGTGAAATTATGGGGGTTCGCCACAAGGATCTGCCGGTATGGGGGGTTCAGTTTCATCCGGAAAGTATTTTAACCCAATCCGGGAAACATCTGATCCGAAACTTTCTCTCTCTCAACTAGATTTGTCTTGATTTCAGCAATTGATCAGAATGATTCTCATTGATGGCACACGTCGGAAAGAGTAAAGATGGAGGATCGGTCCTTACCGAGGATGAGTTTTATCAAGCAGCTGATTTGTTTTTTCGCGCCAATCTCCCCTTTGGTCTTACGTTTGATGATGTAACTCTGGCGACCAATTACTCTGAGATACTTCCCCGAGAGGTTTATTTGGAAACTCAGATTTCCGATCGCCTTTCCCTTCCTATTCCGATCATTTCTTCCGACATGGATACGGTGACTGAATCCCGGATGGCTATCGCAATGGCCTTGAACGGAGGAATGGGTCTGATTCATTACAACATGCCCGAAAGTCAGCAGACCAAGGAAGTTGCACGGGTGAAGAATCACATTCATGGATTGATCCAGGATCCAATAACGGTTCATCCAGCACAGGTCATCGGTGATATCCTTCAAATGATTCAGGATCGGAATTTTGAGTTCCGCACCTTTCCTGTTGTCCAGGAAAACGGAAAACTGGCCGGGCTTTTATCGGGGCGAAAAGTAAAAGAGAGATATCGGAATTTTACCGTCATGGATGCCATGATTCCACGGGAAAAACTGCTTGTGATCCAAGAGGCGGACTTGGGCAATCAACCGATTAATGCTGCCGATCGTTTTTTTGATCAACATATCGGTATTCATAAGCTCTTGGTGGTAAACAGTGAGGATAGACTGAAGGGCTTGTTCACCTTAAGCGATATTGACCGCATCAAAGAGGAAGCAGGTTCCCTCCAAAAACCCGCTCGTGACGATGAATTCCGATTAGTCTGCGGTGCTGCGATATCATCACCTCGGAAAGAGAATGGTCAATTGGACCGCGATCGGATACTGGCTCAGGTGACCCACCTGGTGGATGAAGGCGTCGATGCCATCGCTGTCTCCACAGCTCACGGGCATACGATCGGAGTTGGGGAAACCGTTGCCTTGATTCGGGGGGGGGTTCCCGATCTGACAATTATTGCCGGTAATGTGACCAGCGCTGAGGGAGTGCGGTTTTTATCGGAACGGGGAGCTGATGCCGTGAAAGTAGGGCAGGGTCCCGGATCCATTTGTACAACGCGGGTGATTGCCGGGGTCGGGATTCCCCAACTTTCAGCACTTTATGTGGCGTCGCGCAATGGGTGTAAACGTCCTCCCCGCATCCTCGCCGATGGTGGCATTACCAAGTCTGGCGACATTGTTAAAGCCATGACTATTGCGGATGCCGTCGTCTGCGGAGGTGTATTAGCGGGGTGTCGTGAAGCTCCCGGAAAAATAGTGGATATCGGAGGTAAACTCTACAAGGAGTATCGTGGCATGGGAAGCCTGAGCGCCATGAAGGATGGTTCCGCTGCGCGTTATGGCCATGACCGACCTCAACCCACCCAGAAGTTTACCGCAGAAGGGATTGAGGCGCTGAAGGAAGTCGCCGGATCGGTGGACGAAGTATTGTCTCAATTGGTGGGCGGCCTGCAATCCGGGATGGGTTACCTCGGTGCCGAAAATTTGGCAACTTTGAAAGCAAAGGCGAGATACATTCGGGTCACTCCCGCCGGTCAAAGGGAATCCACACCTCATGATGTGACCGAGGTGAAAACCCCCAAGGAGCCCATTTAGAGTATTTCAGGTTTTCACGCTTGATCCTCTTCACCCTCAGCAATGACTTCATCAGCATATCTTCGGTAGAGGCCGCGAAACTGATGATAGGTCAGTTTGAGAAGGTCCGCTGCCTTGCGTTGATTGAAATGCGATTTCCTCAGGGATTCTTTCAGTAAGTGCAGTTCCAATTCTCGAATGGCTTCGGCAAAATCCAAATTTCCATGGAAGGATGGTGCAGGAGT
>DUCD01000124.1:18338-25354 GCA_012959985.1 Verrucomicrobiales bacterium
CTTTGCTGATTTACCAGACTCAGGAGAGGGTGCATCCGAGATGGGACTGGTTGTCAGGCCTGACCTGAAAGGGGATTGAAAGGGATTGAAAGTAATCTCGGAAATCCTTGAATTGCTCGAACGGTAGACGGCCCGTTCAATGACATTCTTGAGTTCCCGGACATTGCCCGGCCATGGGTAATCGTTTAATTGAGCGATGGCGTTCTTGGAGAAAACCGGAGTGCTCTTCATACCTAACTCGAAGGCCATTCTGGCTGCAAAGTGATTGGACAGAAGGATGATATCTTCCTGTCTGTGCCTGAGTGGCGGCAGGAACAGCACCTCAAATGATAACCGGTCCAACAGGTCCTGTTTGAATTTCCCAGCCTCCGCCAAAGCAAACAGATCGGTATTGGTGGCTCCGATTATCCGGACATCAACTTCAATCGGTGTTGAATTCCCGACTCTCTCGAAACTCCCATATTCCACAGCCCGTAGGATTTTTTCCTGAACGGCTATCGGTGTTTGGCCGATTTCATCCAGAAACAGAGTGCCTCCATCGGCGGCCTCAAATCGACCTTTCCGTCGGCGCGTGGCCCCGGTAAAAGATCCTGCCTCGTGCCCGAATAGTTCGGATTCCAGGACGGAGGGTGATAGCGCGGCGCAGTTTACCGCAACAAAAGAGTTTCCCCACCGCTTTGACAAGAAATGAAGTCGGAATGCCGACAATTCCTTGCCTGTCCCTCTTTCGCCTAAAATCAAGACCGGTCTCTCGATTCCGGCAACTTTCGATAGATTTTCTTGAAAGGAAAGGAACTCTTCCGACTCTCCAAGGGCTTCCGTAATTGTCGGTTGTGAACTCGATTCGTCACTTTCTCTGGAAAAGCCGCTGTAGGGATCTTGGTCTGATATGCTCATAGTCTATTTTACCGAATGATGGCGAATCGTGCTAGGTCATGGACGGTTTAACCAGTCGAATTTTTATTAAGATTCGTAAAGTGCTTATAATAAGCATCTTGTGAATATGTGTTTCAAGTTGGCATGCCCGTTGCTTGGAAGGGGGTCAGATTGAGAATGCACTTATCAAAAACAGAAAGGTAAAAAAAATGGGAATCTTTACACGTTTTAGAGACATTATACAGGCCAACATAAACTCCATGTTGGACAAAGCCGAAGATCCGGAAAAAATGGTGAAACTGATGATCCAGGAGATTGAAGATACTCTGGTCGAGTTAAAGGCATCCTGTGCCGGATCCATGGCAGAAGCCAAGAAGGTGAGACGGGCACTTAACGAAGTTAATGCCCGGGGAAAACAATGGGAAGAGAAAGCCCGGTTAGCGGTTTCCAAGGGCAGGGAAGATTTGGCCCGGGAGGCTTTGCTGGAAAAACGCCGGTATCACGAAAGGTGTGAGTCATTACAGAAAGACTTGGCAACCAACAGCGAATTCGTTGAACGGTATCAGGAAGATATCACCCAGCTTGAAGTCAAATTGGCGAATGCCCGTGAAAAACAGCGAATTCTTGTTCAGCGACAGAGGCAGGCTGAAAAGAAGAACCAAGCCCAGAAAACCATTCGAAAAGTGGGCAATTCGGATGTAATGACGCGATTTGACCAGTTTGAAAACCGAATCGACCGAATGGAGGCCGAAGCGGACCTGGTGAATTATGGGAAACAACCTACACTGGAAGACGAGTTTTCCCAACTGGAGACAGACGAGGAAATTGAGAAGGAACTCCAGGCGCTGAAGGAAGAAAACCCGAAAAAATCGGGCAAAAAGGAACCTTCGAATCAGTAGAGTTGGTTGGTCGATCCCAGATAGAGATCATCCCAGAAGGACCCGCCATCCATCATAACATCGGCTTTCGCGGGTCCTTCTTGAAATTCTAATAAATAGTTTTAATATATCAATAAAACCAAATTATTCCGCTATGCGAGGTGAAACTGCCATGATTGTTCCAGCTATTTTGATATTTTCCATCCCCATCCTTGCGATCTTTTGCAATTTCGTGTTGAAAGCTCTGAAAATCCTTAAAGGAGAAGGAAAGAACGGGCCAAAGGTTGAGGAGGAAGAAACCGAATTGATACAACAGATTCATCAGGGATTGACTCGGATGGAGGAAAGAGTGGAAGCCTTGGAAACGATCCTTCTGGATAGAGAAATCAGGCAGAAAGAGGAACTATGAAGAACTCTTTCGATAACTGTCGAGTGCAGCAATTGTATCGATCCCGTACGGGGATGTGTTGTGGGGTTCTGCAGGGTTTTGCCAAATACCAGGGATTTTCTGTGTTCTGGACTCGGGTTGTTTTCGTGGCGCTGACGATTGCCACTTCGATAGCTCCCGGTATCTTTTTCTATTTTATCGCCGCCTTGGTGATGAAGCCGGAACCGAGCACTCCATTGAACAACCCGGATGATCATGAATTCTACGCTTCGGTACAGAATTCAAAATCTCTTGCCTTGCACCGCTTGAAAAAAACCTATCAAAGCTTGGATCGACGAACCGGGCGGATCGAAAGTATCGTGACATCAAAAGATTATGACTGGGAAAGCCGGTTTCAGGATTGATCTCTTCTGCCTGCAATGATGAGCTCGAGCTGCTAATCCGATATGCCGTGTGGGGCCGGGCTTTTACAATCCCGTTGGGTAATCGATGAATTCCCAAGTAAGGTTGAATTGGCGGCACAGATAAGCGGCGAGAGATTTTACCCCAAAGGTCTCGGTTGCATAATGTCCACCGTAAAAAACGTTGATTCCAGCATCTTCTGCAAGTCCAGTGTGCTCCTTCACCGGTGATAAAGCTATCCACTCCTTCAGCGGCTGCCTTGGTCAGTTCATTGCCTGCCCCACCGGTCACGATCCCGACTTTCTTGATGGATTTAGGTCCGCCTGGTATCAGAAGGCACTCCTGCCCTAGGATATCTGTGAGTTTGTGCTGCATATCCTGCCGTTTACTGTCGGTTTGATATTGAAATCCGATCGCCGTGGTTCCTTCGTAAAAAAAGGGTTTTGGATTTTGTAAACCCAAGGCCTTTGCCAATCCGGCGTTGTTTCCCAGTTCTGGATGTGCATCCAACGGCAAATGACTACTGTATAGCGCCAGATTATTGCCGATCATCAGATCCATTAACTCATACACTCTCCCGGTCCATGGTGCGGTTTTTCCCCAAAACAGCCCATGATGGACCAGCATCAGATCGGCTTTTCTTTCCACCGCCATTCGGATCGTTGAAAGAGAAGCATCAACCGCTGCCACAATGTGCCGAATTCGTCCCTTATTCGCCATCTGAAGCCCATTGACTGCCCCCGGGGCATCTTTGAAACTGTCCGGTTTCAGCGTTTTCGTACATTCTTCGACAATGTCAGCCAGAAAAACCCCTGATTTATTTTGTTCATCGTCCATGGCTTGATCAAATCCTTACCCACCTTGAATGTCCACTTTTATACTTTAAAAAAGTATTCAGCCTAATTTCTCTTGCTCGAGAGGCTCTGTTTTGATATTTGTATGAGGTCGAGTGAGTTGAAAAGAGTATGGTATTCGGCTTAAAAAAGATTTGACATAATCCTTGGGCGCGCGCAGGATGCGGCTGTTACAAATCAGGGCATAATCACTTAATCTTACGGATAGAAATGAGAACCAACCATCTTGTTGCCAAAGTTTTGGCGGTTGTTGCAGTTGCTGCAATGTCGAGCACTACAGCATTTACGCAGCAATCAACCGTCGTTTACTCCAATGTTGAAACACCTTTGAATCAGACTTTCTCTGCAGGGGATTCAATTTTTACTCAACGTGAGTTCGGTGATGAAGTTAAATTCTCGCTGGACCTCCTGGGGGATGGGGTTAAAACCCTCACCGAGTTTCAATTTGATTATTTGGGTAATTTCACCGATGTCGGGGTGGGTCTTGCCCGAATTTATTTCAATACTGCCGTTGGAAATGCTCCTGAATTGACCAATATCATTTTTGAGAGCGCTCAGTTTAGTTTAGCCAATGGTTTCAACTCAGTTGCCTTTACTCTCGATCAAGCCATTCCCGACGAAGCGGTATCGTTTACATGGACGGTAAGATTTGTCGCCGAGGGAAGTGTAGGATTAGTGCTTTATGATCCTCCGACGATCGGTGAAAGCGCTAATGACATCTGGTTCAACGATGTTGATAATGGTTGGCAATTGCGCCAATTGGATGGGGGAGCAACCGCTGCCAATTTCGGTGCTGTTGTCTCAGCTGTGCCTGAGCCTGGGACAATTTCCCTTTTTGCTCTTACTTTTCTAGGTCTTTTTGCAGGTCGTTTTTATACTGGCCGTAAGAATTGATTTTCAGCCCGGATTTACTGAATTAAAGGCGCAGAGAAATCTGCGCCTTTTTTTATTTATAATTTTCAAAAAATTAAAAAAACGCTTGTGAAAAAAATCACATTCGGGCAATTTCCAAGACTTTGATATTGGAGTAACTCTCTGATTCGCTTAAATACCACATGAAACGTCATTCTGGAAAACGCATGTCATTGATTAAGAGTATCGTAATGGTATATCTTATCTGTTCTCTGCCACTGTCTGTTTTTTCAGCAGATCACGCGGTTTCGGAGCCTGTCGATTCAGAAAACAGTGTGGAGATGCATGGAGATACGGAAGGATCCACAGAAACGGCACATGGCGAGGATCATTCAGAGCATCACGGGTTACCTCCGAATGCAGTACAGGTGTTTGAATTCTCCCCTGTTCCTGGTATCGGCCCCCTGATCATCACCAACTCCATGATTGTCACATGGATTGTGGCTTTCTTTCTAATTATATTTGCCCAGATCGCCACGAGGAAAATCGAAAAAGTTCCCTCAGGAATCCAGAATTTCTGGGAATGGCTGGTTGAAGGTCTTTACGATTTTCTGGAAGCGATTATAGGGAATGAACTGATGAAGAAAACCTTCTGGTTTTTCGCCACCCTATTTATATTTATTTTGAGTTGTAACTGGTTTGGATTGATTCCCGGGGTGGGAACCATTGGTTGGGGAATTGCCTCACCCAGTGGTGGATTCACAGTAACAGAGCCTTTTTTCCGCGGTGCCAATGCTGATTTGAATATGACTTTAGGAATGTCGCTCATCTTTTTTGCCTGTTGGACCGTCTGGGCATTGCAATCCAATGGACCGAAAGGATTTTTTCTTCATATTTTCGGTCCTAAGGGAGACACAAAAGGTGCGCTGAAAATACTGATGATAGGTGTTTTTGCGATCGTTGGGTTACTTGAAGTCATCTCTATACTTTTCAGGCCGGTGTCCTTGAGTTTTCGTCTTTATGGAAATGTATATGCTGGAGAAAATATGCTGGAATCCATGGCGGTCATTTCCTCTTCTCCAATATGGAGCGTCCTTATCCCTATTCCCTTCTATTTTCTGGAAGTATTGGTCGGTCTCGTCCAGGCGATGGTGTTCATGCTTCTTACCGCTGTCTTCACATTGCTCATATGCCAACATGAGGAAGGGCACGAAGCTCAGCACTGAGAAAACATTTTGTAAGTTCGACCATGCTTATCGCGTGGGAGCTTTCAGAAAACATCAATAACTAAACAAAGGAAATAACATGTTAATGCCCATATTAGCGGAAATGACGGGAAGTATCCATGTCGCCGGTGCCTGTTTCGGTGCTGCGATTGGTGTTGGACTGATCGGCATGAAAGCATCTGAAGCAGTTGGACGGAATCCTGGTGCAGCGACCAAGATTCTAGTGCAGGCTATTCTCAGCACTGCGTTTGCAGAAGGAATTGTGTTTTTTGCAATTTTCCTCCTGGAAAATTAAATGGACCTCAAACAAGAAGTATTATTGCAGGCATGAGGCGGTTGTAGCCTCATGCCGCATTCCAATTTAAATAACCAGAATGGATTCAATTTTTCTTATCGCCGGAATTGGGCAAGACCTTGCCAATGTAGCCACTGATGTTGGAAAAACATTCGGCTTCAAGACTTCTCTGCTCATTTCCCAGATGATCAGTTTCGGTATTGTAGCTGTTCTTTTAAACAAATTTGCCTATAAACCCATTCTTGCTGTATTGGCCGCTCGTCGCCAAACCATTGCTGAAAGCTTGGAAAATGCTGAACAAATCAAGGAAGAGCTGGCAAAGGCGGAGGAAGCTAGAAAAGAGATCATACAGAAGGCCAATGAACAGGCCGTGCAGATGATCCAGGAAGCCAAGGATGCCGCATCGAGAGTTCTGGAAAAAGAATCTCAGAAAGCGGTGGCTGCAGCCGAGCAGATTATTTCCCAAGCTAGGTCTGCCACGGCATCGGATCGTGAGAAAATGCTGACGGAGCTCAAGAAAGAAGTGGGGCGTTTGGTTGTTCAGACCACCGCAATTGTTGCAGGCAAGGCGTTAACTGAGGAAGCCCAGAAAGAACTGGTTGATGCTGCAACCCGGGAGTTGGCAGCCTGACGTGACCGATTCCGTTGGATTTGATTGTCCCGAGCTGCCGATCGTAGTTCTTCTACCGATTCATTCATGAAAATTTCAAAACAAACGCAGAGAGATGCCAAACAGTTGTTTCGAACGTGTTTGGTCAATGATTCTCTTGAAGAGGGAAGGGTAAAGCTGGCTGTCACCAAATTGATCGAGCTGAAGCCGCGAGGCTATCTTGCCATTTTGAATCGATTCTACCGGTTGATAAAACTGGATGTCGCTAAGAGAACTACTCTGGTGGAAACAGCCATTGCGCTTGAGGATTCCCAGAAAAATAGAATTATAGAAGCATTGAAAAACCAGCACGGGGAAAATTTGCAGATTACTTTTAATACCAACAAAGAACTGATCGGTGGAATGAAGGTGCGGGTCGGTTGCGATGTTTTTGACAGTAGTGTTCAATCACGTCTTGCTGAATTAGAGAGCCGGTTTTAAATCGGGTTCGAAGAGATACGTAATTAAAGAAAATTTATAAGACAGAAACCATGAGTAACCTACTTCAGGATATCGAAGCCCAAATTTCGGGACTTAAGTCGACCATGACCAAGCAGAATGTGGGAGTGGTTCGAGAAATCAGTGACGGAGTTGCC
>DUCD01000124.1:25398-27953 GCA_012959985.1 Verrucomicrobiales bacterium
GTACAATGAGATGATCGATTTTGGGAACGGGATTACCGGTCTGGCGTTAAATCTGGAAGAGACCGAAGTTGGTGCCATTGTTCTCGGGGATTATACTTCCATCAAGGAAGGGACCGAAGTCAAAGTGACCGGCAAACTCCTCTCGGTTCCCGTAGGAAAAGAGATACTGGGGCGAGTGGTGAATTCTCTGGGGGAACCCATTGACGGGAAAGGGGAGATCAAGTCTACGGTATCCTACCCGGTTGAAAAGATTGCTCCAGGGATTATCGCTCGACGATCTGTCGATCAACCTGTTCAAACCGGAATTATGGCCATTGATGCCATGATTCCCATTGGTCGAGGTCAACGGGAGTTGATTATCGGTGATCGATCAACGGGTAAAACGACCATTGGAGTGGATACGATGATCAACCAGGCCCGGATCAATAAGGTCGGTAGGGAATCGGGCGATAAGGATTTCAGACCGATCTATAATATCTATGTAGCCATTGGTCAGAAGCAATCCAATGTGGCCAATGTGGTCAAAGTCCTTGAGGGCGCCGGAGCCATGGAAGACACGATTGTTGTATGCGCCAGTGCTTCGGATTCGGCCACTAACCAATATCTGGCTCCCTTCGCCGGCGCAGCCATGGGTGAATGGTTCATGGATAACGGCATGGATGCTCTCATTATTTTCGATGATTTGTCCAAACACGCAGTTGCCTATCGCCAAGTGTCTTTGATTCTCAAAAGACCTTCAGGACGTGAAGCCTATCCGGGAGATGTGTTCTATCTGCACAGTCGCCTTCTGGAACGGTCCGCCAGACTGAGTGAGAAAAGCGGAAATGGTTCTCTTACCGCCCTTCCGATCATTGAAACTCAGGCCGGTGACGTTTCTGCCTATATTCCCACCAATGTTATCTCCATCACCGACGGTCAGATTTATCTTGAGACAGATTTGTTTTACCAGGGAATCCGCCCCGCTGTTTCGGTCGGTTTATCGGTTTCCCGTGTCGGGTCGGCTGCTCAGATCAAGGCCATGAAACAGGTGGCCGGTAAACTGAAACTGGAGCTGGCCCAGTTTCGTGAGTTGGCCGCGTTTGCCCAGTTCGGATCCGATTTGGATGATAAGACGAAAGCTCAGTTGGAACGGGGAAAACGGATCGTCGAAATATTCAAACAGCAGCAATACAATCCGTTGGCGCTCGAAATTCAAGTAAGCATTCTCTGGGCGGTTCAGAATGAGTATTTCGATTCAGTGGAAGTCGATGATATTAAGGAATTCCAAGATGGACTGGCCGAGTATCTTATTGACCGAAAAGCAGATTTGATGGCCCGATTGCTTAAAGAAGGTAAAATTACCGATGAGTTGGGCGCGGAGCTGAAATCCGCCCTGAACGATTTTAAACCCGTTTCCTGATTTAAAACAGCCCCATGCCGAGTACACGCGATTTACGGCGACGTATCAAGTCGATTAAGAATACGTCGCAGATCACCAAAGCAATGCAGATGGTGGCGGCGTCCAAGATGCGCCGGGCACAGCAGACAGCCGTTGCAGGACGTCCCTATGCTGAATTGATGAATCATGTGTTGGCACAGGTGACCGCAAACACGGGGGACTTCACCCATCCACTGATGGAAGTTCGTCCGGGTAAAAGATCGGCATTGATTGTGGTCAGTTCCGATAAGGGACTCTGCGGGGCCATGACCAACAATTTGTTGAAGATTGTTGAAAATCGGCATCAGGTTGATCATGTTTATATTTCCGCCGGGCGTAAAGCCGCCACGCATATTGCTAAAACAAAAAAGGAGCTGATTGCCGAGTTCAAATTCAGCGATGTTCCCAAGTTTGCGGAGGCGCGGGCAATTGCTAAATTCGCCATCAAAGCTTATCTGGACGGAGAAGTGGATCGCGTGGATGTTCTGTTCACCAATTTCATCAACACCTTGACTCAGGAACCGGAGACCTACCAACTGCTGCCAGTCGGGAAAGTCGAAGCATTGTCAGTGGGTGTAGAAGGGCAGGAAACCAGTGCCGACCTGGATTCTATCGATGTGATTGACCAGGAGTATGTCTTCGAGCCGACAGCTGAGAATGTTTTCATCTCCTTATTGCCTCATTATCTGAACTATCGTCTTTACCAGATTCTGTTGGAATCAAAGGCCAGTGAGCACAGTTCCCGTATGGTTGCCATGAAGAATGCGACCGACAATGCGAAGCAACTGATTAAGGATTTGACCTTGGAATACAATAAGGTAAGACAGGCTGCCATCACGAATGAACTGCTGGAAATAACCAGTGCGGCGATGGCGGTCGGCTAATCACTTTATCGATTAAAAAAACAGAGAATTTAACTGATTGTTAAAAGCATGAATAAAGGAAAAATCCTTCAAGTGATCGGACCCGTAGTGGATGTGGAATTCCCGGATGCACTTCCCGGTATCTACGACGCGCTGACTATCGATTACTCCGTTCTGGAAGAAAAAAAGAAACTGGTTCTCGAAGTGCAGCAACATCTCGGTGATAATCGGGTGCGCACCGTGGCCATGTCCTCGACCGAGGGTCTCAAGCGTGG
>DUCD01000124.1:27963-32120 GCA_012959985.1 Verrucomicrobiales bacterium
CTCTCACCGTGGACGGCACCGAAACCACGCTGGAAGTTCAGCAACAGTTGGGTGACGGCGTGGTACGGACCATCGCGATGGGTTCCACCGAGGGTCTCAAGCGTGGCTACGACGTTGCTGATACCGGAAAACCAATATCCATGCCTGTCGGTGAAGGTGTGATGGGGCGCATATTCAACGTCATTGGTGAGACCGTTGATGAACGGGGGCCTGTTAAGGCGGACAAATACTATCCCATTCACCGTGCCGCGCCTCCCTTGGTTGATCAAGTAACGTCGCCGCAGTTATTGGCAACCGGAATCAAAGTAATCGATCTGATCTGCCCCTTCCTAAAGGGGGGGAAGGTGGGCGCCTTTGGTGGCGCTGGAGTGGGTAAGACGGTTGTGATCATGGAGTTGATCAATAACATTGCCAAGCAACATGGAGGCTATTCAGTTTTTGCCGGAGTTGGAGAACGAACCCGGGAAGGAAACGATCTGTATCACGAAATGTCGGATGCCGGGGTGATTAATCTTGAAGATCTCTCCAAGTCAAAAGTTGCCTTGGTTTATGGTCAGATGAATGAGCCGCCCGGGGCACGTCTGCGTGTCGCCTTGTCCGGTTTGTCCATCGCGGAGTATTTCCGTGATGAGAAGAATCAGGATGTCCTCCTGTTTGTCGACAATATTTTCCGATTCTCCCAAGCGGGATCAGAGGTTTCTGCCCTGTTGGGACGAACTCCGAGTGCCGTTGGATATCAGCCGACTCTCGCCGCCGAAATGGGTGATCTTCAAGAGAGAATCACTTCAACCAATAAAGGGTCCATTACCTCTTTCCAGGCAGTTTACGTTCCGGCAGATGACTTGACGGATCCAGCCCCCGCCACCACTTTCGCCCATTTGGATGCTACGATTGTATTGGAGCGGTCCATTGCGGAACTGGGTATTTATCCTGCAGTGGATCCATTGGCCTCGAGTTCAAGAGCGTTGACTCCTGAGATTGTGGGTGAAGAGCATTACCAGACCGCTCGGGGAGTTCAGAAACTGCTTCAGCGTTATAAGGATCTTCAGGATATCATCGCAATCCTTGGTATGGATGAACTATCCGATGAGGATAAATTAACGGTTTACCGTGCTCGAAAGATTCAGAAGTTTCTGAGTCAGCCTTTTACTGTTGCTGAAGTTTTCACGGGAGTTTCAGGAAAGCAGGTCGGAGTTGAAGATACGGTTCAGGGATTCAAGGAAATCCTTGAAGGCAAACACGATGGTGTCCGAGAAGGAAACTTCTACATGAAAGGTGGCATCGGAGAGATCCATGATTAAGGATTAATATGGCCAACACCTTGAAACTTGAAATTGTGACTCCGGAATGTACCAGTTTTTCCGAGGAAGTGGACTTTGTAACCCTACCCGGGTCAGAAGGGGAAATGGGGGTGTTTCCCAATCATATTCCATTAATGACGCAGATTCAAGCAGGCGAGGTTTCTGTCAGGAAAGGTCCTGAAGAATTCTTTCTTGCTGTTGGGGAAGGCTTTGTGGAGATTACGGGAAATCGGGTGGCCATTCTGACCGATATGGCGGTCAAAGAGGAAAACATTGATGAAGCTCAGGCTGAAGAGGCTCGGAAGCGTGCTGAGGAAAGACTTCAATCCAAGCAGTTGTCTGATGAAGAAATCGCCAATGTAAATGCGGCTTTGATGCACTCTCTGGCACAGTTGAAGGTGATACGACGCCGGAGAGGCCTTTAACGAATTTCTTTAAAAATCTTTTTAAGTCAGCGGCCATCAGGCCGCTTTTTTTTCGGCTACGATAAAGGCATTGAACATCAAGTAGCGTACTAGGGTCAGGTTCAACAGCCAATTAATCGGTGCGGATACATACCTATCTGTGCAGGAAACCGAGCGAATGTGGCAACCATAGCGAGATAGGAAGAATTCCATTTCCAAGGCGTTTGTTGCGACGATGGCGTCATCATCCGGCGAAAAAGGCTCCTTGATAATCGGTGTCATTCGATCAAATCGGACGTTCTTCGGCTCATCGCGAATACCCCGTTTCTTCTTCATGAGGCGCCGGGCATTCATGACCTTATTGAGCACGCCTCTCATTCTTGGGTGGTAATCCCGGAAGCCGATCACTCGGTGGAAATTTGGACTGGAAAGGATGATTTTTCCTCCGGGTTTCACCACCCGAATCATTTCCTTAATGAAGTCTTCAGGTTGCTCAACATGTTCCAAGACGTTCAACGCACCCGCTGAATCGAATTCGTCTTCCTCAAAGGGCAGTATCTTTCCATCGTAAAGAGAGCAGGTGTCGGAGATTTTTTTGGCACGCTCAATATTCGGTTGCGATACATCCACCCCAAAAGCATGAATCGACTTTTCCTTGAGCCTCCTGATGACTTGGCCGGTTCCGCAACCCACATCCAGCGCTTTACCGGATTCGGTTGCCGGTATCAAGTTGTCCGCATATTTTGCATAGAAGCTCTCGTCCCAATTGTCCAGAAACTCGGCGTAGGACTCGTTGTGAAGATAGGTTTCCTGATGCCCCATTCTGTAGTTGGCTACTCGGTTTTCCGGTGATCTTTTCCGAGGTAGACTACCGTGAGGATTCCGAAAATCACGGAAACCAATGAAATCGGCAAGCCGTAACTCTGTGGCTTGTATTCAAAGACAACCGTATGAGTTCCGGCACCAACCTCAACGCCCTTCATCAAGTAATTGCACCGCAGAAGAGTTTGTTCATTTCCATCAACCTGGACCTTCCAGTCTGAGCTGTATTTGTCATTGAGAAGCAATACGGATGGCGAGGATGACGAGGTTTCGACTTCCACCCTTTTCGGGCGGTAGTTTGTGATGACAGCTGATCCCCCATTAATTTCTTCGTCCTCCTTATTGATGGATGTGACGTTTTGAGGCAGATCAATTGTTTCATTGACTACCAGAGTGTTGAGAGGGTCAAAAGAGGGGGCCGATAATTTTTTAAGCGTAGCTTCATTCTCGGTTTCAACGATCCATTCATTGAACAATCGAGTCCTGGGAAGAGCTCCCTCGAACTCAAACAAAGCGAATTGACCATTGGTTTCGATCAGGGTGTCGTAACTACCGTCTGTTTTTTTCTGGAAGTTGAAAGGTGAGTGAACCTTGAATCTTTTGGCGGTCGGGTCCAATTGATTATTCAGGGTATCCAATAGACCTCGCACCCCAAGGATATATCGGGTTGAAGTCAGTTGCCAGAATTTGCCTCGTAGGTGGTATTGTTTGGGATCATCCGGTGAAAACGCACTGGCAAACGCCAGATCGAGTGAATGCCACCTCGGCATCTGTGTATAGTCTGAGGAGCTGATGTTATAGTATTGAAACAAGTGCTGGAGCCATTCTGAACGATACAGAATATACAGGTTCGGTTCCTGTTTAAGGGCTGTGACCCGCCGTTCATAAGGCTTGTCGCGAAGTATCTCAACGACGGAGTTGGAAGCATATTTCTGTCGATAATTGTAAGAAAGAATCCAGTGGGTGTCCGCTCGAACCAAATCGCAGACCAGAATCAGAGCCAGCAGTCCGACGGCCCATCGGGATCTGTTTCCAGAAAAGAAGCCGCTGAGGATTGCGGTGAGGCCTCCCAGAGAAAGTAGAAAAAACAACAGGTACCAGCCGATCTCAACGATGCTGAACATACGAATACTTTGCACAAATTCATTGGAGAATCCGGCAGTTTCGGAGAAACCGTTTTGCTTTAAATGCCTCAGCAATTCGTTGTTTGAAGACCCGTACAACAACCAGCAGACTAGACTGGCAATCCAAACGATACAGCAGCCAATCGTCCACTTCTTATCGAATGGCGTGATTCTTTCCTTCCACCAGTGTTGAAGATGCTTCTTAAGGGGTAGATCCGAATCGCTAAGCTTCATAATATAGGAATGACTTTACTAAATGAAAATTCGATTATTTCTTATAAATCCAAAGACGGAAATAAAGTAAATGCCCAACCAATAAATGAGGCTTTAGCTTTAGTATATGCTGAACTAGACAATAAAGCATACACGGGTATTGGTGTTTCATGCGGTGCAGGCATGGTAAATGTCTGTTTCGCAATTTATGGTGCTCCCGCCTTTTCATTTTCTATAGTAAACAGCGGAGATTG
This sequence comes from Verrucomicrobiales bacterium, assembly GCA_012959985.1. Classification (GTDB taxonomy): domain Bacteria; phylum Verrucomicrobiota; class Verrucomicrobiia; order Limisphaerales; family DUCD01; genus DUCD01. The sequence goes on from DUCD01000124.1 coordinate 32,082, forward strand.
GATTGACAAAATGGCTGCCAAGGCCACAAGAGAGACCCC
>DUCD01000125.1 GCA_012959985.1 Verrucomicrobiales bacterium
ATAGCTGGGATCGGTGAAGCCGCAGCCAATCGGATTCTAAACCATATGGAATTCCCCGAACAATTGTTTGAACAAGCCATGAACCACCGAGAGCAACAAATCCGAGAAGCGAAACGCGCCTTGATACAATGCATGGCCACAGTTAAACAGACCCAAGTGGAAGTGGATCAGATCAAGGAACGAAAAAATTCCTGGGAGCAGCAAGCCGAAAAGGCCGTTCAGCAAGAACGTCAGGATCTCGCGGTCAGGGCAATGGATCGAGCTACAGAAAATGAACAACGGCTTAAAGATGGGGAGAGGGTCCTGGGAAAACAACAGTCACAGGTTTCCGAACTCAAAAGCAAAATCCTCACCTTGGAAAAGGAGTTTGAAGATTTGAAACGGAATCGAGGGTTTATAATAGAGCACCACGATGTTCCCCGGATGCAGCGTGAAATCCAGGAGGCCAAAGATCTATCTTTCAGCGGGGAATCTCCTGACAACCTTTTTGCCAGGATGAAAAATCAATCCGATCACGACCGATTCGCTCAGGAGGCTGCAGAAGAAGTCGATTCCCTTTCCACCGGTCCTTCGGAATCGGAAAAACGGGAAATCGAAAAGGAAACCGAAGAAGAGATTCAGCATCGGGTTCGAATGAAATTGGATGCGATCAAGGATAAACTTAAACGGGCCGGGCGAATCCAATGATGGATAGGCATTGTTTTCATAGTGATTTCTCAGTTGGAGGCACTTCTGGAATGGATGTTCGACAGGTCGGTTTTTTTCTGTCGAACTTATGGAGTTTCTTCGACAGCCGGTTTGCTGATTACGGATCATGAGGAATCGCCCTGAAATCATTCGCGCCTGCCTTAAGGATTACGATCAGGCCAAAAAGACGATCCTTCAAAACCGATTGGCTTCTGATTTTGAGGTTGATTTCGAACTTCGGTATACTTTGTTTCTTGCCGCACAGATAGACGGGAACTTTACTCCGCGCGAAAAGGAATTTCTGGGCGAGGCGCAGAAATTTCTAAATTGGTCATCGGTCTATGATTCGCTGCTGATCGGGAAAATCTACAAGCAACCGAGTTACCAAATTGAGGATATCCGAATTGCCAAGAAGTCTGATGAGCTTTCCATTATCCTCTATCGTATCGCTTATTGTATGACCCTCATTGATGGGACTTTTCATAATGATGAACGATTCCTGCTCGATAATTTCAAGCGGCATCTTTTCGGATATCAAACCGGAGCCGAGCTAGCCCGTGTGGATCTTCAAATTGCGGAATGGGATGAGGGAGATACCGGAGACTGGAATCGTGAGCGAGTTCTAACTGAGGCGGAGGAAGCTATTCAAAAACAGCAGGAAATGGAAAAACCGGTTGACGAATCTCTTGAGGATTGCCTTAAAGAACTGGATCGAATGATCGGTCTTTCTAAAGTGAAGGAAGAGGTGAGAAAGTTGGTGAGTTTTCTGGAAATTCAGAAAAAAAGAAAGGAGCATAAACTTTCCCTTTCCCAACCGACACTCCATATGGTTTTCACTGGGGCGCCCGGAACCGGCAAAACAACCGTGGCACGGGTCATCGCCAGGATTTATCGTGCCTTGGGTTTCCTGAAAAAAGGCCACTTAATTGAAACCGACCGAACCGGCCTTGTCGGCCAGTATGTCGGTCATACCGAATTAAAAACTTCGGAAGTGATCAATCAGGCGCTCGACGGCATTCTCTTCATTGATGAAGCTTATAGTCTTTACAAGGAATCTGAAAATGATTTCGGGCAGGAAGCCATTGATACTTTGGTGAAGCGTATGGAGGACGATCGTGAACGAATAGTTGTCATAGCCGCCGGTTACCAGGAAGACATGGATGAATTCATCCGTTCCAACTCTGGCTTGCAATCTCGATTTAATACGTTTATCCGTTTTGAAAATTATCATGGCAAGGAACTCTTTCAGATATTCGAATTGATCTGCTGTCAAAATGAGTATGAACCGGTTCCCGCCGCTGCAGAAAAACTGAACAAGCTGTTTGATTTGGAAGCACGAAAGGCCCGTAGAGATTTTGGAAACGGCCGATTTGTCCGAAATCTCTTCGAGAAGGTTCTTCGGAATCAGGCCATGCGCCTCAGCCATTCAGAGAAGGAGTTAACACGGAAAGATTTGATTTCCATTGAGCCCGAGGACATTTTCATGGGAATTCCAGAACAGGCAAATGACGTTGGAAAAACGGGAAAGCACAGCCTGCTCGACCGTCTCAAGGCCGAAAAGTCAAAATAAGTTGATTGAACTGCGCGATGGCTGCGAACTCTGAAAGAAAACCGCTGATATACCGGATAATTTTTGGAACCGATACTCCTGCCGGTAGACTTTTCGACGTTCTTCTGCTGGGTGCGATTCTGTTGAGTGTTCTCATTGTAATGCTGGAAAGCGTTGAGTCTTTTCGGGTAAACTACCGTAGCTGGCTCACCGGGATTGAGTGGGGCTTAACCCTTCTTTTCACTGCAGAGTATTTGCTTCGTCTCTATTGTGTGCCTTCTAAAAAGCGATACGCTTTCAGTTTTTTCGGAATCATCGATTTACTGGCGATTCTGCCGACTTATCTCGATCTACTCTTATCCGGGGCGCACTATCTGATCGTCATACGAATCCTTCGTTTGATACGGATCTTTCGAATTTTTAAGTTGATTCGTTATATGTCTGAAGCGCATCTGCTGATGCAGGCTTTGCGTGCCAGTCGCCGCAAGATTACCGTTTTTCTGGGAAGTGTCCTGACCTTGGTGATCGTGCTTGGTACCTTGATGTATCTGATAGAAGGTGAAGAAAGTGGTTTTAATTCTATTCCAAGAGGGATTTACTGGGCCATTGTCACTTTGTCGACAGTCGGATATGGTGATGTTATTCCACAGACTGTTCCCGGGCAGGTAATCGCCTGTATGGTTATGATTATCGGCTACGGGATCATTGCCGTTCCTACTGGGATTGTTTCGGTTGAGCTGCATCAGGCTGCTAAACATCGGTCCGAAGGAACTCGATGTTCCGGCTGTGCGCGAACCGGTCATGAATTGGATGCCGATTTCTGTCGATTCTGTGGCTCGCCTATTGAAAACCAAGCACCGAATCAGGACTCACTTGCAGATTTCCCATGATGAGGTCTCGATAGAATAGCTTACGAGAATGATGATTCGAATCCTTCTACGACAATGATCTTCAGTAAAGCCTCTCGCATGCGACTATTCCTTATTAGTATCCAGATGCTTGCCGGTGTGTGTTTTCTGGTTGGTGAAGCGCCTGTCAAGGATTCTCCCGGTGATGAATTGTTTGGCGGTGACCGGGTATGGCAAATTGAAATGGTTATAGCTGAGAAGGGAATGGCGGTATTACAGGCGTATCGCTGGGGTCGACACAATACCGGGCAGGAGCGTGTGGATGTTCCGGTGATCGTCCGGGAAGGTGGAAATACTTATACAAATGTGGCGGTTCACCTCAAAGGCTCAGCCGGCAGTTTTCAATCGATCCATTCAAGACCGGCGTTGACTTTGAAATTCGGGAAATTTCAGAAAGGACAGCGTTTTTACGGACTGAAGAAGATTCACCTCAACAACTCACGTCAGGATCCGACGCTTCTTCATGAGAAGATCAGTCGGGAATTATTCCAAAAGGCAGGAATTCCGGTGCCCCGCAGCAGTCACGCCCGTTTCAAACTGAACGGTAGGGATTTGGGTATGTATGTATTGGTGGAAGGATTTAATGAACAATTCCTGAAAAGACATTTTAGAGAGCCGGGAGGCAATCTGTATGACGGAGGATTTGTACAGGATATTGACCACCCACTGGATCGTAATTCCGGGGATTATCCCAATGACCGATCGGATCTTCAGGCATTGGTTTCCGCCTCCCGGGATCCCGATTTGAAACGACGCTGGCTCCGTATGGAGAATCTGCTGGATGTGAAACAATTTGCCGTCTTCATGGCCATGGAAGTGTTTCTATGGCACTGGGACGGTTACTGTATGAATCATAATAACTACCGGCTTTACCAAAACCCGGAGAACGGACTCTTTGTGTTTCTGCCTCATGGGATGGACCAGATGTTCCGTAGGCCCGGTGGACCTCTTGAGCCGGCCATGCAGGGTATGATCGCCCGGGCCTTTATGCAGACCCGACAGGGTAGGGTGCTTTATCTTCAGACAGCTTCCGAATTGATGAATCAGGTTTTCAATACAGACCGGATCAATGCTCGTCTCAAGGAAATCGCTGCTGCTATCCTGCCGAGTTTGAATACAATTGATCCGGGATACAGTCGGTTCCTGAACCAAGTGGTGGATTCTCTCATCTTAAAGGTTAATCAACGGTCGGTGGCACTTTCAAAGGAACTCAGGAACCCAGTGAAAGAACCCCATTTCCTTTCCGGGGGAATCGCCCAATTGGATGGGTGGGAATCCAATGTTCTCTACGGGTATACCGCCGCGACGAAAGCACCGCATCCGGGAGCTCGGGGACAGGCATTGATTCTCAGCGCACAGGGACCCAGCGCTGGGAATTGGCAGACCCGGGTGCTGTTAGATCCCGGAAAATACCGGTTTGAAGGCAGGCTGAAAACCAGTGAAGTAACTCGTAATCCGAGAAGCCAGGTGAATGGCGCCGGATTGGTGGTCACCCTACAATCCCAATCTAACCGTCGAAGAAACCGATCATCAGGTTCATCAAGATCTCAATCCCCCCGAATGCTTCTTCCCGGTAACTGGGCCGCCACCTCTGTGACGTTCCAGATTCATCAACCGGCAACAGCAGTTAATTTATCCTGTGAATTAGTGGCTGTTTCCGGAGAAGCCTGGTTCGATGCCGGTGCTGCCCGTTTGGTACGCCTGTCTGATTGATGTCTGGTAACGTTGATATTATATAAGGAGTTGAACAATGAAACTGAATTGGAACAGTTCTAATGTAACCCATGGCTGGCAGAAAGGCGTGAATGCTTTTTTTTGGGGGCTCGGCTTTAAAGAGGAAGATTTCGACAAAGCTCAGATTGGAATCGGGGTTCCCCTGCTGGAAGGCAACCTCTGTAATGTGCACGCTTATGGATTGGCCTCCCGAATTCAGGAAGGATGCAGACGCGTCGGTCTGTTGGGATTTCCATTCGGGGTGCCGGCCGTAAGTGATAATATCACTCAGGGACTCGAAGGAGGTAATGCTTCACTGCCCTCTCGAAATATGATTGCTAACGGCGCCGAATGTGTCATTAGCGCCCATTGTTATGATGCCCTCATCGGGATGCATCACTGCGACAAAAATGGTCCGGGTTTTGCCATGGCTCTTGCCCGGACAAACTACCCCGGTTTGATCGTAAGTGGTGGCAGTATTCTTCCTGGATGTTACCAGGGGCGGGACATCACGATTCTGGATCCCTATGATTCTCAGGCAGCTGCGGCTGTGGGCGCGGTCCCTCAATCAGAAGTCGATGAAATTATCCGTAAAGCCTGCCCGGGACCC
>DUCD01000126.1:0-10267 GCA_012959985.1 Verrucomicrobiales bacterium
GGCCTTCGTAGCTGAAGCTGGGGGCGGTGACCCCGGATCATGGTAAGAATGAATGGAATTTTCAACGATCCGGCCTCAGCGCGGCCAGCTTCAAGGGTCACTGAATTTCTTAACCGAATGGCAGTGGGGCGCGCTGTCCACAGCGAGCTGTGATCTCAATGTTGCTCAACATCAGCTCGCTGGGGACAGCGAGCCCTACCTTTATATGGGGTTTTGGCGAGATTCCGGGGCCATTTCAAGTCAGAATATCTCTTACAACACGTGCCGGTTCCACTCCCGTCAGTCTCATGTCGAGTCCTTGAAACGGTTTACTGAATCGATTGGCGTCAATGCCAAGTAAGTGAAGCATGGTGGCATGAAGGTCTCGGACATGAACCACATTTTTCACTGAATGGTAGCCTAATTCATCCGTCGCACCATAAGCCTGTCCGCCGCGTACACCCCCTCCGGCCATCCACATGGAAAACCCTTTTATGTGGTGGTCACGTCCAGCGCCGCCTTTGCCCTGAAACATGGGCGTACGGCCGAATTCGCCACCCCAAATGATCAGGGTGTCTTCCAGCATGCCTCGTTGTTTCAGATCGGTGATCAAGGCCCAGGTGGGGCGATCTGTCAGGTCGCTGCAGATATTCATATATTTGACCAGTCCACCGTGGTGATCCCAACCGCGATGGTAGAGGTGGATAAACCTTACACCCCGTTCCGCCAGCCGTCTGGCCAGTAGACAATTGGATGCGTAGGATCCGTCACCGGGTACGGCTCCATACATCTCCTTTATTGAGTCCGGTTCATCGGAGATATCCATCAGTTCCGGGACGGATGACTGCATACGGAAGGCCATTTCGTAAGCGGCGATTCGAGTGGAGACTTCCGGGTCTTTCAGTAATCTATTTCGGTGACGGTCCAGGGCGTGTACGGTTCCGATCAGTTTTTTTTGTTGAGCCGAGCTCACTCCGGACGGATTCTTGATGTAATGAACGGGATCCCCGCTGGAATTAAATTCGACACCTTGGAATTGACTTGGAAGAAAACCGGCCGACCATTGACGAGAGGCAATGGGTTGTGGGTTTCGTCCGCCGACACTGGTTAAAACGACGAAACCCGGCAGATCGCGACTCTCGCTTCCCAGTCCGTAGGTGATCCATGATCCCATCGAGGGTCTACCGCTTATAGCGGTGCCGGTGTTCATGAAGGTATGAGCCGGATCATGATTGATCTGCTCCGTGACCATGGAACGAATCACACAGATGTCATCTGCCATTTTTGCGTGCCATGGTAGAAAGTCAGATACCATTAAGCCCCCTTGGCCGTATCGATTAAATTGAGTCATCGGACCCTGACAGCGAAGCTGTTGTCCCTGTAGTTGGGCGATGGGTTGATGTTTGGTGTATGATTCCGGCATGGGTTTGCTATGCATTTCCGCCAACTTGGGTTTGTAGTCGAACGTTTCCAGGTGAGAAGGCCCTCCGGCCATGCATAGGAAAATAACCCGTTTAACTTTGGGTGGAAAATGGGGCAGGGAAGGAACGCCGTTACCGGGCTGGAGGCTTGTAGCTCCTACACCGGAAGCAGCCACTTTTGGGAGCATAGACATCAAGGCGGCACTGCCCAAACCGATCCCTCCGGCAGTCAGGAACGAACGCCGGTTAATTTGATTCTTGATATCGTCATTTAAAAAACTCATTTGGATCAATATCGTGTAGTGGTTTCACTCATATTTAAAATGGCTCTGCAAACAGACGTCCACGCGGCAACTTCGATGGACTTATCTTCCGTGGTAGCTTTTTTCAGTCCGATCTGAGCCAGTTCCGTTGCCGCTTGAGGATCCTTGGAGTAAATACGCATCTCCTCTTTGTAAAGATCGTGCAGCAGATTGGTTTCGATCGAATCAGGCTTCCGTGATACTGCCCGCAGAAATGCGAATTCCAACGCATCGTCGAAAACCTTGAGATTCTGTCTGACGATGCGTTCAGAAAAGACTCTCGCCGACTCAAGAAAAGTCGGATCGTTGAGAAGAGTCAAGGCGGCCAAGGGTGTAAAGGAGCGCGGGCGGGCAACCGTGCATTCCTCTCGGCTGGGTGCATCGAATGCCTTCAACATCGGATGAAGAAACTGGCGCTGCCAATGGACATACAAACCGCGGCGCCATTGCCTTCGATCTTCGTCATGGTGGTAATTTCGTATTGGGAAATTAAGATGGCGGTAGTATCCGGGTGGTTGATAGGGTTTGACACTGGCCCCTCCGACATCCGGGTTCAACAAGCCGCTTACAGCTAAGGCGTTATCGCGAATCATTTCCGCAGGAAGACGATAACCCGACTGTCGGGCATAGAGACGGTTTTCCGGGTCCCTTTCCGTCAGGTCCTCCGACGCCAGAGAATGTTGACGATAGGTTTGAGATAGGACGATTTGTTTGACTAGGTACTTTACATTCCAGTCACTCTCCAGGAATTCCACCGCCAAATTATCCAGAAGTTTTGGGTAAACAGGAGATTCACCCTGGCCACCGAAATCATCCATAACTCTGGCAGGTGCGATTCCGAAGAATAAATGCCAGAATCGATTTACAAATACCCGTGCCGTTAATCCCCCAATACCGTTGTCTGAGGAGGTTAACCATTCCGCTAAATCCCGGCGGTCAGCACGGGGTTCATTCCTTGAAATAGTGCCCAGAAATTCCGGTATGGCAGGCGCAACAATCGGGCCTGATTCATTCAACCAATCACCTCTTGGAAGAATTCGCATAATGCGCGGCTTTACGGTTGCGGAGATCATCGTGCTTCGTTTTGCCGCTTCGATCGTTTCAATCTTTTTTTCCAATTCATTGATTTTACGATTCAGAGCAGCCGCTTTCCTGCCTTCGGCGATGGCTTGCACCCGTTGGGTTTTTGATAGACTCAGTTGTTTCTGATATTGGGTGAGGATTTTCCGGTCATTCCTGGACAGGACTTTGATTTCCGGAGGGCGCCGAGTGGGCAGATTGTTCGTTCCCACCTTGAAATGCTGGGCTTCATCCAAGTCGGCAAAGAAGGCGGCCATCGAATAGAAATCACGGGTCGTGTAGGGATCGAATTTATGGTCATGGCATTGAGCACAACCGAGTGTGCCACCTAACCAGACAGCGGAAATATTGCGGACACGATCGGCTGCATAGATGGCGAGGTATTCCTTGGGTTGGACGCCGCCTTCATGTGACGTCTGGAGAAGCCGGTTGTAACCTGAGGCGACTTGCTGATCGATGGTGGCATTGGGTAAAAGGTCGCCGGCCAATTGTTCCAGGGTGAATTGGTCCAAAGGCATATTGTCATTGAAAGCATCGATCACATAATCGCGATAAGGAGAAATGTTGTGGTCCTGATCACCATGGTAACCGACGGTATCCGCGAATCTCACCAGGTCCAGCCAGTAAATCGCCATGCGTTCTCCGTAGGCGCTGGAGGCCAGGAATTGATCGACGATCTGCTCATAGGATTCAGGATTGTCGATAAAGGAGGCAACGGTTTCCGGCAGGGGAGGGAGTCCCGTCAAATCAAAGCTGAGTCGTCGGACCAAAGTGACGGGATCGGCCTGCGGGGACGGTAACAGATTTTCGGATTCCAGACGATGTAGAATGAAAGAGTCGATCCAATTGAGTGTCCAGTTGGCATTTCTCACTTTGGGAATGGGATGGCGGACAGGTGCCTGATAAGCCCAGGCTTCCGACCAAGGGGCTCCCTGGTGAATCCAGCTTTCGATGAGTCGGATCTCTTCTTGAGTCAGGGTCTTTCCGGAATCGATCGGAGGCATATGATCGTCCGGATCCGCTGTTGTGATCCTTTTAAACAATTCACTCTTTTGGGGATTTCCCGGGGAAACAGCTTGGTACCCTCCCAAATCCTGTTTTGCCCCTTCCTCGGTATCGAGTCGCAGATCTGCTTTCCTTTCACTGGCATCGGGGCCATGGCAGAAAAGGCAGTTGTTGGAAAGAATCGGGCGGATCTGTCGATTGAAATCAATAATTTCGGCGGATTGAACGGAAATTAAGCCGATGCCTGACAGCAGGTAGCATGAAAAAGCGATTTGAAATGGTCTGAAATTCCAATTTATAATTATCATGTGAGTGGAGACATGTTCAATGCCTCATCGAATTTAACCATACACAAGATGAGGGGATAGCTGAACCTTATTCAGGACCTGGATGAACTTCAGAGGACACAGAGAGAGAATCGAAACGGGGGGTTTTATTGAGAAGAGTTATGGGCGCGAGAAATCTCCTCCTGAAGCTGGCCGCGTTGAGGCCGGATTGTTATGGGCGTGAGAAATCTCCTCCTGAAGCTGGCCGCGTTGAGGCCGGATTGGGAAAAAACGTTGTTCTGAAATGGTAAAAAGGAGAGAAGGGCAGGAGGAAGGAAACACAAACAACCGGCCTCAGCGCGGCCAGCTTCAGGGAGTAGGGATCCACAACCGAATTCCAATGTGCCAAACCACTCCATCATTGCACTTATTGGTGAATTCCTTTACCACCTTGTTCATCATGTTCGGACACCCTAAAGGATTGAAAACGCTGTTCTTCACGGAATTGTGGGAACGATTGAGTTATTATGGAATGCGGGCGATTCTGGTCCTTTTCCTGGTGGATGCTATACAGACCGGTGGGTTTGGCATGACCGACGAAAAAGCGGGAGCCGTTTACGGGCTGTATACCGCGTTTGTCTACCTGGCTGCTTTGCCCGGGGGGTGGATAGCCGATCGCTTGCTCGGGATGCGCCGAACCGTCTTCATCGGAGGCTGCATCATCGCCTGTGGACATTTTTCCATGGCGATCCCTATGGTGGCCACCTTTTATCTGGGCCTTTTCCTGATTGTTATCGGAACCGGACTTCTGAAGCCGAATGTCAGCGCTATGGTGGGTGAACTTTATCCCGAAGGGGGTGCCCGGCGAGATGCCGGTTTTTCCATTTACTATATGGGAATCAACATGGGCGCGTTGATCGGACCGCTGATCTGCGGCTACTTCGGGGAAAAGATCAATTGGCACCTGGGCTTCAGCGCCGCCGGGATCGGGATGGTCTTCGGTCTGATTCAATACCGACTGGGTGCTGCAAACCTGGGCGATGCCGGCAGTCCTCCGGACATCAGTAACGAAGAACGGTCTGAGCTGATGAAAAGGTTGTGCTATGGAGTCTTAACATTGGGAATCATCCTTGTGGGAGGATTTACCATGCACCGGCTTGGTTGGGTGAATCTGACCTTGGAAAGACTGGCAGGAGGAACCGGTTTTTTTATTGTTGCCTTGGCCTTTCTGTATTTTTCTTATGTCCTGACTTTTGGGAAATTGAATTCCGAGGAAAAAAAGAAGATCGGAGTGATTATTATCCTTTTCTTCAGTTCAGCCATTTTCTGGGCCGGATTCGAACAGGCGGGCTCTTCCATGAATCTGTTTGCAGACCAGTTAACCGACCTGAATGTATTCGGCAGGGAAATGCCCGCGAGTTGGTTTCAGTCCATCAACCCGATGTTCATCATTCTCCTGGCGCCGTTTTTTGGTGCCATGTGGGTGAATCTGGCAACTCGTCAGCCATCGATCCTGGTGAAATTCGCCATGGGGCTGGGGCTGCTTTCAGTCGGGTTTTTCATTATGGCCTGGGCATCGGTTTATGCTTCGGAAACCAACAAAGTCAGTCCGATGTGGCTGATATCCTGTTATTTTTTCCAGACGACTGGAGAACTCTGCCTCAGCCCGGTCGGCTTGAGCAGCGTCACCAAACTCGCGCCCAAAGCATTGGTCGGTCAAATGATGGGAGTCTGGTTCATGGCCACCGCCTTGGGAAACCTTATAGCGGGTATCCTGGGTGGGCAGTTCAGTTCTTTCCCCTTACCGAAGCTTTTCGGCGCCGTGGCCTGTGTAGCCCTGGCAGCCGGGATTCTTCTCGTTATCATTGATCGACCCGTGAAGAAGTTGACTGGGGACATCAAATGAGGGGATTCCGAAGTTTGTGTGTGATGGAAGGGTTCCCCTTGAAATTGGAATCAAGTTTTCACCGCGAAGGTTGTTTTTGGAGTGCTGCGGCTCGACGCAGCTTTGGATCGGGAGGGGACGGGAAAATTTTGGTTGAGCGGATTATTTTCAAGGCAAAAAGACCAAAGCGGTGTCAAGCCACCGCACTCCAGATTGCCACTTAAGTTCGAGGATGGTCGAGATCGCCTGACTGAGTTCCTCAAGCTCGTCTGCCGATAGGGTTTCCACTTTGGAAACCAGCCTGTGTTTGGCTACAGCTCGTATCTGGTCAACAATTGCGACAACGGATTTGTCCTGACTGGTTGACGCCTTGAACTGTAGCGTGCGCTGTCCTCAGCGCATTTCCAGTGAAACCAGCGGTATTTCCAGCGAAACCCAGCGGTATTTCCAGCGAAACCCAGCGGTATTTCCAGTGAAACCAGCGGTATTTCCAGCGAAACCTAGCTGTATTTTCGGCTGAGGACAGCCGACGCTACAGCAAATCGTTTCTCGCACTTTTAATCGCACCCGACAGAGTCTTCTGCAAAGAAAAAAGGTGAACCCTCCGCCCTTTATGGACTGAGAGCTCACCCGGTGAACTTAAACTGTACTAATTATTCCGTAGCCGCTCAAGGCAAATGGCATGCCTTTACAGTCCGCGTACCGCGACATCATCGATGTACCAACCAGCTTGGGGTCCCAGCGCTTCAAAGTCGTCGCTGTAGAGCCTGAACTCAATCTTAATGACCTGACCAACAATGTTATCAGGAATCGGGATAACAATATTCCGCCATGTCTGAATTCTTCCGCCAGTCACAGAGAGCTGAACCAACAGATTGTCGTTTGCGTCGAGGATGTTGATTTCCGCACCATCAAAAAACGTTCCGCCTTCCGGAGGCTCGACATCCAGGAATTGCGCGAATTCCAAGTTGGCGGATTTGACTCCGCTCAGGTCGATCGCAGGTGAGCGCAGCGAGGTGTCCGTGAAGATGGCGTAATCGCCATCCAGATCCGTTCCATAGGCATTTGTGCCACTGTTTGCTTCGGCGGGACCATTGACCGGTGTGCCAAGTTCCCACTGCGTCGTTCCTCCTGGATTGACAATAGTCCATCCCGGTGCTCCGTTCTCGAAGTCATCCTCAAGAAGTGCGGGTAGGGGCCGCTGAACGACACGATAGCTTCGGTGACCTGGAACATTCGGATCGAAGGATGGATCAGTGAAGAGGCTGAACAGTCCGGTGGCGCCTCCTTCAGGGAAGCCAACCGCCAGATCGAACCATTCGCGCAGATCGTCCGATGCCTCGATGGAGTAGGTTTCGCCAAAGACGGAGTTCCAGGTTACAGCGAATCCTTCTGCCTCTAAAGATCCGGAGATCTCAATGGTCGGAGGCGGCACTTCGATGAATTCAAAGGATGAGGGCGGTACCGGAACCGAGTCGTTAAACTCACCCAGACTGAAATAGAAGTCGTCGAAATGGATGTTGTCGATACCATCGTTGCCTGTGGAAACCATTACCACATGCGTCAGGTCCGGTTTTGGTAGGCCGAGATCAACCGATCCTGCCGGATCCCGGTCGCTTACTAAATCCTGAAACATCAGAGTCCTGCCTGCGTCTCCGTCCTTTTGCATATAGACGGTGTAGAGGTCTCCCTCCGCAATGCTGCGGTTAGTTACATCCATCCAGAAGTTGTAAACTTCTCCCAGTTGCATGAACTCCGGTCCGAATTCTTCGAACCCGCCGGGACCGTTGATGGCGAAAATCGTCGAATCGACCGCACCGAAATCCTTGCTAATCTGTATATGTGGGCCGAAATTACCGCCAAAGTCGCCGTTGAATCGAATCGGTTTTTCGGTCAAACCGATATTGATTCCAATTGAACCGTCCGACAACAACGGGTCGGTGAATACACGGAAGAACAGAGTTCCCTGTTGCCCCTCCTTTAGCTTCAAGGAATTCAGCACCAGAGCAGCGAGATCTCCCGATCCGTCGAAGCCTAAGGACTTGTTGGTGCCCAAGTCAATGACTCGGACGATCCCCTGAGGATTTAACCATGAACCCTGACCGGCGACCGAACCGGCGCCCAGGGTGTTGAAATCTTCCAGAAGATTCCATCCATCCATCACATCGGCAACCGCAACGACCACGCTGATCGCACTCAGACTCTCATCTCCCCGGGTGATAGTGATTTTGAATACAGTCGAGTCTTCGATCACCACGTTTGTAGTTCCGACACCATTGTCGGTGATTGCGGTGACGTCACCTACGCCGTTATCGATTTCAACCTGGGCATCCCCACTGACATCCCATCGAAGCGCCACGCTACTGCCGGCGGCTGCCCCACTGAAATCTGCGCTGAATCGCAGAATGCGCAAAGGAAGCTTACTGCCTCCGATAATCTGCGGTACGCCGTCAGAAATAACTGAGGCAATTTCAGTGGGTGACAAGGCTCGTTTCCAGATGGCCACATCGTCAATGGCGCCCGATACCCAGTGGGATGCAGAGGCCCGGAGAATACCCCCTATCGTTGTGTTACTGACACGCCAGTCTCCTTCCTCTTTGGCTGCTATTTCCAGTTGATCCAGCACGCCATCGACATAAAGACTTCTCACTCCGTTGTCCTGCACAAACGCCACGTGATGCCAAGTTCCGTCATAAGGCTCCTGCGTCGAAAAAATGTGACCCACCGTCGACCAACCGGACTGGCGAAAAAATAAATCGACCGCTCCGGATGTTCCGCCGTTGTGGGTGCCGATATTGAACAGAGGATTGGAGTCCTCGGCATCACCTTCGGAAAACAATCTCAAGTCATTCTGGCCGTTACCCTGAACATTCGACCACATTGAAAGGGTAAACGACTCATGCTTGTTAGCGGGCAGGTCGTCGTTCGGAGCATGGACCCGGCTCAACAGCCTCTGATCGGTGTTCGAGAACTCAAACGCATTTCCGTTTCGGCCCTCAACAATATTGTCCTCTGTCAGATTTGTCAGATCCATGTCGTATCCGTTGATCAGTTCCGGTGTTTTTGTGCCCTGGATTTCATCCAGAGGCCAATGGGCCACCAATCCATCCGCAATAGACGGAAAAATGGATTCCAATCCCTCACTGTTGACCTGCAGGATCTCCTCCTCACTGAGCGCCCGTTTCCAGACCGCCACTTCGTCAATCAAGCCCGATACCCAGTGGGATGCAGAGGCCCTGAGAATCCCGCCGATAGTTGTGTTGCTGACACGCCAGTCCCCTTCTTCCTTAGCAGGTATCTCCAGTGAATCCAGAACCCCGTCAACATAGAGACTTCTCACACCGTTTTCCTGCCGGAAAACGACGTGATGCCAAGTTCCATCATAAGGTTCCTGGATCGAATGAAGGTGGTTCACAGTGTCCCAACCGCTCTGGCGAAAGAACAAATCGATTGCTCCGGAACCACCGCCATTATCCGTGCCGATATTGAACAGAGGATTGGAATCATCGGCATCCCCTTCGGAGAACAGCCTCAAGTCATTCTGTCCATTACCGTCAACCTTTGACCACATGGAAAGCGTATACGACTCATGCTGGTTGGCGGGGAGTTCGTCATTCGCAGAGTGAACCCGACTCAACAGCCTCTGATCGGTGTTTGAGAATTCGAAGGCATTGCCTTTGATCCCTTCCACCACATGCTCTGCCGACAGATTTGACAGGTCCATGTCGTAGCCGTTTACTTTTTCAGGTGTTTTGGTGCCTTGAATTTCATCCAAAGGCCAATAGGCGACGAGGCCATCACCCAGTTGTGCCTGGGCGGACAAGGCCCAGAAACAGAAGAAAGCAGGTAATAAGAGGAGTTTTTTAGACATGGTTGACTTTCAGTTAGCTCGGTTGATTTTGAGGATTAGGATGGTATTAATTTATTCGGTTGATCCGACGCGTCAAAGTTTTATCGCCCAATTAGGAGGACGACACACCAGAGGCGTGATTGAACGGAAATTTGTGATTATTCAATTGCAACGCATTGATACCGAATAAACAAGTAAAAAGTTTGTTATGAAACGGATGCGAACCATTGGCAGACTGCAGGTGGAGTTTTTCCGGGGATCATTCAAAGTGGGGCAATGATAAAATCTTTATTTTGGAAGGTGTTGTGGTTCGAAAACTTACCTTGCCCATCAGGTTCCTCGCCCAGTTATACTGCTCGGCATGAAGTTTTCGGAAAATCCCAGGGGCTGAAACTGTCGGACTTGATGGGTTGGAATATAAGTCCCGGCGATTTCCTGAAGCCCGGGGCGCTGAACCAGGACCTTTTCATGGAGTATAA
>DUCD01000126.1:10308-15416 GCA_012959985.1 Verrucomicrobiales bacterium
CGGCATCAAGTTTGTGAAGAATTCCGAGGTTTAAATCCGAAAACTTGATGCGTAAGAGTATATTAGGGACTTTGTGGATTCTGGGCGTCAATCCAACTCAATTCAGTACAAATCCAATATTCACCTCCCCAGCAGTGACATTCAGTTGTCAATACGGGGCTTTTTTGTTTTGCTAGGAATTTCAATGGTCCAGAGTTACTCTTAAGTATCGACATGAATAATATCCGTAACGCAGAAAATGGTTTTACCCTGATTGAACTGCTGGTCGTCATCGCTATTATTGCTATTTTAGCCTCGATGCTTCTGCCGGCTCTTGGGCGGGCCAAGGAGAGTAGCAAACGGGTGAAATGCGTCAGTAATCTTCGTCAAATCGGGATTGGCATGGCGATTTATGCCGACGATAACAAAGACGTATTGTTAAAAGCCCGCCAGGCAGCGGTGCAGATCGCATTGGACCCCCCCGAGGAGAAAGCGGCCTCCGATCTCGGGCTCAAAGTGAGCAATGCCAAGGCACAGATTTGGACTTGTCCTAATCGTCCAGGATTTCCGCAGTTTGAGAGATCCTTCAATCAATGGATCATAGGGTATCAGTATTTCGGAGGAATCCAGCAATGGCAGAATCCGGCGGGAACCTTTGAATCCCGCAGCCCGGTGAAATCTTCCTCCTCCCAAGCCGGTTGGGTTCTCGCGGCCGATGCGGTGATGAAGATTGACGGAGCCTGGGGAGGAGGGCGTGCCACCGCCTACGAGAACATGCCTCCGCACCATAGCGGAAAAAAGAGTCTGCCTGATGGCGGTAATCAGGTTTTCATGGACGGTTCTGCCCGGTGGATCAATTTTGACAAGATGATGTTTCTTCACAGTTGGAGCACGGGCGGATCACGCGATGCGTATTTCTATCAGGAAGACATCGGTGAAAGGATGCTGCGCCATCGAGGGCGATTGACCCGAAAGAGGTGAGCATCTGTCTCTTCGCAGGATGGGTGTTCTGGGGACATCGCAGGTAGGGCGAGCTGTCCCAGCGCCGCTTGATGGAAATCGTTGACCGAATCACGGCGCGCTGGGACAGCACGCCCTACCTCCGACTAGGTAAATAGCATTCTTTTTAGCATCCAGTGGCCTGACTTACAAAATTGAGACTTGAATCTCTGCTGAATCCGCGTTGAGATGAATTCATGTTTCTCAGTCGATGGATTCAAGGATGGTCATTGTCCGCTAAAAATACCGGTCAACGAGGTAAACTGATTGGGGTCGGATTTCTTTTTGTATCGTTTCTAATCATGATCAATGGATGTGCCAACAATCCTCGTCCCAGCCCGCCGATTCCCTCTGACGGACAGCTTTCTTTTGATTCGGCGCCCTCACCTGAAGGAGATTTGTTTGTCTATGTCGGCACTTATACCGGCGGGAAAAGCGTTGGGATTTACATTTTCAATTTCAGCCTGAAAACGGGTAAGCTAACTCCCATAGGAGTAGCCGCGGGAATTGATAATCCGTCCTTTCTGGCACTGCATCCGAATGGGCAGTTTTTGTATGCTGTCAATGAGATTGGTAATTTCAATGGAAAGGAGCAGGGGGCGGTCAGCGCTTTTCGCAGAAACTCGGAAACAGGCTTGTTGACGTTCCTGAACCAGCAACCATCTAATGGGGCCGCTCCCTGCCATCTAGTGGTCGATGCCGTGGGTGAAAATGTGTTGGTTGCCAATTACAACGGGGGCAATGCAGCGGTTCTACCGATTCAGGATGACGGTAAGCTGGATGAGCCTTCCTGGACGGTTCGTCATTCCGGTTCCAGTGTGAATGCAGGACGGCAGGAAAAGCCGCATGCGCATTCCATTAATCTGGATTCGGCCAACCGGTATGCCTTTGTTGCCGACCTGGGGATCGATCGGATTGCGGTTTACGGCTTTAATTCAGAAAAAGGCATGCTGGAAAGCAAAGGTGACCTTTGGGTTTCGCTGAAACCGGGAGCCGGTCCACGGCATTTCACCTTCACTCCCAATGGTCAGTTTGCCTATGTGATCAACGAACTGGATTCTACAGTCACCGGGTTTCAATACGATGCCTCCAAAGGCGCATTGAAGGAGATACAGAATGTTTCGACTTTACCGGCCGGTAATAAAGTCGACAATTCAACTGCCGAACTGGTGGTTCACCCTTCAGGAAAGTTTCTCTACGGTTCCAACCGGGGGCATCACAGTATTGTTGTTTACCGGATTGACCCGCAAAGCGGTCAGCTTACCTGGGTGGAGAATGAGTCGGTTCGTGGCAAGACGCCCCGGAATTTTGCCATTGATCCGACGGGGAGATTTCTTCTGGCCGAAAACCAGGGATCCGATAATATCAAGACCTTCCGTATCGATACTCAGACTGGGGAGTTGGAGTATTCAGGGCATTCCGTTGATGTGCCTTCACCCGTTTGTATTAAGTTTGCTGTAAAATGAAAACCTTGAATAAACCCTGCCTGCATTGGGGACTCTTTTGGAGTCTCTCTTTGACGATTCTTCCGATTCAGGCCCAGGAAAATTGGCCGCAATTTCGAGGGGCGGAGTCCCGCGGTCTGGGCACCGGAAAGGATCTGCCGTTGACATGGTCCGAAACCGAAAATGTTCGATGGAAAGCAGAAATACCCGGATCCGGTTGGTCCTCTCCCATCGTGTGGGATCATCGGGTTTTTCTTACTACCGTTGAGAATGAAGGGGTGACCGAGACTCCAAAAAAGGGGCTTTATTTTGGGGGAGAGCGTAAGAACTTACCAAAGACAGTGCATCGCTGGAAAGTCCTCTGTCTGGACTTCGACACCGGACAGATTCTGTGGGACGATGAGGTCGGGATCGGGATTCCCCGCAGTACCATACATTTGAAGAATACCTTCGCGTCAGAAACACCGGTTACGGATGGCGAACGTGTCTATTTCATGTTCGGGAATTTAGGCATATTCTGTTACGACCTGAAGGGAACGCTCCTTTGGCAAAAAATGCTGCCTGCACGGAAAACTCGGTGTGGATGGGGGACGGCCGCTTCTCCCGTTCTCCATGAAAACCGCCTTTATGTCATCAATGACAATCAAGAGACCTCCCGATTAACCGCCTATAATGCGGTGACCGGCGAAGAAGTCTGGAAGGTGGATAGAGATGAAAAAAGCAATTGGGGGACTCCTTATATCTGGAATCATTCGGGGAGAACAGAAATCGTGACTCCCGGAACGGGGAAAACCCGTTCCTATGATCTGAACGGACGGCTTTTGTGGGAGATGGCCGGTATGTCCACAATTGTCATTCCGACTCCATTCTCTGAATTCGGATTGTTGTATATCAGTTCGGGATATGTTGGCGACAAGACCCAGCCGGTCTATGCCGTTCGTTCCGGTGCGACGGGTGACATTACCCTGGAATCCGGAGAGAGACAGAACCAATACATTGCCTGGTCTCAAAAAAAGGCGGCACCCTACAATACCTCGCCTTTAATTTACGGTGATCAATTTTATGTGCTCTGGGATAGGGGGTTTCTCAGTTGTCGCAATGGCAGAACTGGAGAGGAAATCTATGAGAAACAGCGTATCCGTTCCGGTAAAGGCACCGCATTTACGGCTTCACCCTGGGCTTATCGGGATCGAATTTTCTGTCTGAGTGAAGACGGCGATACTTTTGTGTTTCAGGCGGGCAAGGAATACAAACTCCTGCACGTGAATGCTCTCAATGAAATGGCCATGGCGACGCCGGCCATTGTCCGTGACAGTCTGATTATTCGGACCCAACATCATTTGTTCCGGATTTCCGAAAATAATGACTGACAACAAGAACCCGAATCGAGTGCAATTAATAGTCAGGGGTGCGTATAAATTAACCCTTTGGCATGTAGCGTGCGCTGTCCCCAGCGCATTTTCAGCCAAATTCAACGATCTTTTGGCTGAGGACAGTCGACGCTACAACCGCCATCTCTCCGCATTTTTGATTTCACTCCCCGGAATCAGAAAACGGTAATTACCTCCCGTTCACAACAAAATGAAATCAATCATCAGCATTCAGAGATACTGTTTACAAGCTCCCGTGATCCTTGTGTTTATGGGGTTTCTACTGACAAACCTGAAACTTTCATCCGAGCCTATACGGCATTCATTTTTGACATTAGGTCCAAAAGCATCAGCGATCATCGGTGAGAAGGGAGAAGTGTTGTGGCAGCACCGTGGTGGCTCAAGAGACGGCTATGTCTTGCCCAATGATAATATTCTGATTAACTGGAGTCAGGACGTTCAGGAATTGACCCGGGATAAGAAAATCGTATTTTCGTATCGATTAAATCCGGAAAACAAGGAAATCGGAACGGCTCAAAGGCTGTATAACGGTAACACGTTAGTCACTGAGTTGGGGCCCAAACCCAGATTGCTTGAGATCACGCCGGATGGCCAGGTTGCCTTGTCGATTCCTCTTCAGCCCGAAACCGATAATGCCCATATGCAGACACGGATGGCAAGGCAGCTGAAGAACGGGAATTTTCTAGTGCCCCACCTGTTGGCCTTTGCTGTCAAAGAATACTCCAGAGAGGGTGTCGTTCTTAAAACATTCAAAACCGATCTTGCTGAAATTGGTGGTAGAGAGGCGGAGAACTGGCCTTTTACCGCGATCCGTCTGGATAACGGAAATACTCTGGTTTCGTTGACCCATGGCAATAAGGCGGTTGAGTTTAATACGAAGGGGGAAATCGTCTGGAAAATAACCAATAAAGATGTTGGGGGCTTGTTCAAAGACCCATGCGGAAGCCAGCGGCTGGCCAATGGTAATACCGTCATTGGAAGTCATGGAATCGGTAAAGGGGTCACTTTGGTTGAAGTGAATCGTCAGAAGGAAATTGTTTGGAAAAGCGACCATCCATTGGCGGGCTCGGTGCACCATTTCCAAATTTTGACTACCAATGGCCAACCGGAACCCGGGATGCCATTGAAATAGTTTATCGGAGCTACAAACAAAATTGGATATGTCAAACCAGATAGGGTAGGGCTCGCTGTCCCAGCGCGCCGTGGATTGGTTACACCAGATAGGGTAGGGCTCGCTGTCCCAGCGCGCCGTGGGATCATTAAACCAGATAGGGTAGGGCTCGCTGTCCCAGCG